>JAFWWU010000039.1 GCA_017523285.1 Ruminococcus sp. | reverse complement strand
TGTTTCAGGCTCATAATAACGACGTTTTCCGCCTACTGTTCGCCAACCTGTTTTTAATACGCCGTTTTTGGAAAAGAGATATATTTCTCCGTCAATCTCATGCTCACCTGTGAGTGTGGTTCCTGTATCGTCATAGTAAAAAATTCTGCCCTCGTTGTCAGTCACCCATTCTTTGAGATGTGATGGAGTATCTGTCGGCTCATCCGCAAAAGCAGCAGCAGGAACAGATACAGCAAGACATATTGCGGCAGAAGCTGCTATGAAAAATAATTTCTTATAAGGTTTCATAATACTCTCCTTTAGCCAATCTCATTAGTATATACCAGCTTTTCAGGCTGTTAATCAGACTGCTGATGTTCTAATTAAGTATACAACTTTTTTGCCTGAAAGTCAATGTTTTTTGTCAATTTAAGCACAGTGGAACAGGTGGTTTCAAGGGAGAATAAATTGATAATTCTGCAGAATTCAAGAAAATTCTTTATTTTACGTTTTTTAACATCTACAATTCATAATAAAACCATAGATATTCACAGGTTATTTGATGAAGAAATAACTTGCTCGTGATGATAGATATGAAAAAGGCTTCCCGATTTATTCGAGAAGCCTTGATTCTTTATGGTGCGGATAACAGGAGTTGAACCTGCACCGAGTTGCCCCGACTGGCACCTGAGGGTAGCGTCATGTTATTGGAATTATTTTCCAACACCTTTATTAGTTTTATTATATCGTGAATTGTAGAGTGTGTCAAGGATTATGGCATTATATCCATTATAAATGTTATACAATCCTTCCGTCGGAAATATTTATAACACAATCACAACGATTAGCAACATTTATATCATGAGTAACGATAATAATAGTTTTACCATATTCTTTGCAAAGTGTTTCAAGAAGCTGCATAACTTCTTCGCCAGATTTGACATCAAGATTTCCTGTTGGTTCATCGCACAATACAATGTCAGGCTGATTTATGAGCGCCCTTGCAATTGCAATTCTTTGCTGTTGACCTCCTGAAAGCTGTGACGGATAATGTTTAAGTCTTTCTTTTATTCCAAGCGTTTCACATAGGTTGTCAAAATATTTCTGTTCCGGATTTTTGTTTATTACAAGTGCAGGAAAAAGAATATTATCTTTTGCGCTGAGCTCAGGAATAAGCTTGAAAAACTGAAATACAAAACCTATTTTTTCAGCACGAAGCTGTGCAAGTTCTTTATCCTTTAATTGAAGTAAATCCTGTTCTCCAAGAAATACCTTTCCCTGTGCCAGAGAATCAAGCCCTCCAATGATATGCATAAGTGTTGATTTTCCGCTTCCTGATGCGCCTGTAATCGCAGTCATTTTACCCTTTTCAAATGAAACGCTTACGTCTTTAAGGGCTTCAACCTTGGCTTCACCATCTCCATACGTTTTGAAAAGATTTTCTGTCCTGATAATTGCTTCCATAAGTGCCTCCTATTCCTGATCTTTGCTTGAAACTGCTTCTGTAAGATTATTAGTAATGCTCTTCCTTTGTAGAGCTACAACAGTTAAAACACTGACAATACAAATTGTAATCACAAGTATCAAAAACGGAACAATCCAATCAGGTATCCACATTTCATCAAGCAGCATATAATCATTACGCAATTCTCTCAGTTTTAATTTTATTTCTTTAAGTTCATTTTCTTTCCCATAGCTTATTGAATCTCTTCTATTAATCAACTCGCAATACTCCTGATACTTAATAACTAACAGTTTTCTAAATGAACAGATTAACCCCGCACTTAATATTGTGCTTATAGCCGGTATTTTTAGACTGTCAGAAATCAGATAACCTGTAAGTCTGTTTTTTGTAACTCCAAAACATCGCATCATTGTCAGTGTAGAACTTTTCAGTTTTAATCTTAATTTCAAAACATTACAATATCCCACAATATAAATCAAGAATAAAAATACAAATAAAAACGCAACTGTTGAATACTCATTTAAAGTATTATAAGTATACTCTTTCGATAAGTTGAAACGAGTAGTGATATTTAGTTGTGTTCCGCTGTCGATTACAGCTGAAAGAAGGCTATTAAGTCTATCTTCATCACCATTTGCTGATAACAGTATTTTATCGTAAGTGTTGTTGAAAATTCCTATCCTCTGAGCATATTCAGCATCAAGAACAAGAAAACCGGGATAATAACGATATTCTCCTAACACACCACAAAGGAATCTATCGTTTTCTAGCAATGCAGAATCAGCCTTGATACAGTCTGAAACAATCATTTGTGTGTTAATAATTTCTTCAGACATATATCCTGATTCATCAGAACGTGCTGAATAAACAGTGAATGCTTCATTTTCTGAGAATTCCATCCCATCTCCGAATATTGATACCCATACAGCGTTTTCATTGTTGAAATCACATTCGCATATATCAGAAAGCTTTGAAAGCATTGTATCATTCATTAGAAAACAAGGTATTGCCGAAACGCTTCCATTTAAAAAGCCAAGTCTTTCACAGTTTTGTTCATCAAGTAAATTTGACAATAATGTCGGATTACTGCTATCTTCAACACCTGTCATCAGCATAAACGGATCGCTCCAGCTATATACTGTTTCAGCACCGTTTCTGTACAATTCTGAGATTTTTTCATGTTCCAAACCTCTTGACTGAAATGGTGAAAGATAAACAGCCTGTGCCAAGCCACCCTGTACCTGCATATAACAATCGCAGTTTAACTTGTTTAAATCAATACCATCGCTGACTTCATAGATATTATCCTGCTGCATATATTTATTCATTGTCGTCTGAGCTACAACAGAAGTTCCTTTACCATCCTTTATACAATAAAGGTATCCCAGTGTACTTGCGAACAATACGCATACAAGTGCTGTTGCCTGCAATATACCTTCAGCACCTTGTGCCAAAACTCTTCTCACTGCAGATGACACGGAATGTATTTTAAAAAAATATCTTTTCTTTGATGATGAAACAACAATACTTATATCTCTGTTCATTCGGATTATGATTACTGTATACGAAATCAGTATTGTAATTCCTGCTATAATAACAGAAGAGAAGAATGGGGAATATGCTTTTTGAGAAACTATCCATTCAGCAGTATAACCTCTATATTTGGATAGACCAAAAGTATCAGTCTGAACTGCAAAAGCACTTTCATAAATAATTATTCCCAATGCAAGTCCTGTAATGATACCGATAATAAATAGTATAAATGCTTCTATTACAAGCACACGGAAAATACGTGCTTTGGAATATCCTATGCACCTCATCAGATGTATGCTTTCCATCCTTTTTTTCATCACAATATCAATACAGCTAAGCATCGATATAACAGATATAATAACTGCAAATACAGAAATAATGCGAATCATTTGTGATTTTGATGAAACGGCAATTTCATCTTCACTTGATGCACCTGATACCATCTGTATACCATGCGATCTTCCAATACCGTTCAAGCTGTAGCCACGCTCAAAGCATTCATGTCGCAGAGCGTCTTCTTTTGCAAATTTAGAATCTTCATAGCCTGATACAGCAAGCTGTTCACCATTGATAAAACTGAATATCACATTGATATAACCATCCGAAAAGCTCTCAGCATCTTCATAGGAAATAGGAACTCTCGGATCACAATTATCATATCCATAAACAGGATCTTCGAAGGTTGTGCGCTGAACATCATTCAATATACCGACAAGCGTGTATTTAATTTCTTTTGAATTCTCGCCATTAATATCAAATATCTCCAACGTTATTGTTTCTCCGATTTCAGCAGACGGACAAAATGTATTTTTTAATGATTCTGTCAGAGATATTTCACTTGAGCATTCAGGCAGTTTGCCACTCATAACAGGGTAATGTGCGAGTTCCTCTGCAACTCTATCCTTAAACGCACCTACTGTTGCGGAAAAGTCACCATACTTCACTTTACCGACACAGTAAATCTCACCTATTTTATCTACTGTTGAATTGTTTTTTATCAGCGAAATCGTATCTTTATCCACGTTACGGTATTCAATATCAAACGCACCATCGGTGTTATAATAATCATGCAGTTCACGACGGATATCTGTCCGTTCGAATAGTAATGTAACAAGAAGCATCGTTACAAGAAGTGCAACTGACATAATTATTGTAATAAAACTTCTCTTATTACGCTTCCAGTATCGAAACAGAAATTTCAGATCCGTATTCATAATACAACCTCCAGATGTGAGCTTTTATTCTTAATTGTAATTTTTTAGCTTTATTATATCGTGAATTGTTGAGGCTGTCAAGATTTAACACAAGTGTATTTTTTACTGTTTTCATGCTACCCAAAAGGCTCTGATTCAAACAACACTCCACTCTTCAGTATTTAAGGATTTTGTAATAAGAGTATTTCCTCTTGAAATACTATACGCAAATATTTCATTTTCTGTAACATACATGGAAGATATACGCTCATCACATATAACGGAATCATTCTTTGATTTTACATCAAGCTTATGCAAACTATATTCAGAATCAATATAATATATAAAACCGTAAGCACAGCTCCAGCATCGTATATAACCATCTGCAAGCAATTCGCATTTATCGTTTTCAAGAGAAAATAAATATAGCCCGCTTTCTTTCAGAATAATTATAAAATTATCAAAAACTGCAAATGAATGTATGCTGTCAGTGCTGCTTTCATCAGAGAGCGGCAGATATTTCCCCAATCCAAGAAATGAACTTGAAGTGTCTTTAAGAATTTCATCACGGTATATTATTTCTTCATTGAAATCAGCTAAATTCGTTCTGACAATCTGCTCGGTATATATGCTGTTACCATTTATAGATGAAGCACTTATTTGTTCAAGACGATAAACAGCTTTATCATCTGCATATACTGCCGCACATGATATAATTGCTGTTTCGTCAAAAGGATTGCGTATAATTTTAATTGACTCATCTGATGATTTATCATATAAAATCGGTATTTGGTCTGTTATTTCAATCGTATATTCTTCATTACTTGCGGATAATATAGAGTTATATGAGTTATATATATCATTCATTTTATATTCATCCGCGTTATTACAACCTGATACACTTAACAAACATAGACATAATGCAGAAAACCTGAGTTTTTTTATATCAAATTTCATAATACTCGCAAATGAAAGCAGCGTTGTGATTAAAACCATTATCACAATTGTACGTATATACTCATTCTGTGATATTGAAATTACAGTATCGCTTGCATAAACTGCATTGAATTTACTTTGCAGATAAGCGTGAGGTTTAAACATTCCGGTTGGTAATGGCAGAATATACTGCATTTTACTTTCGGCAAGTAAAAGCATCGGCACAAAAACTACCGACAAACCAATGAATATACAGGGAAGAGTGTTTTTTATTATTGTAGATACATAGAAAATCAATGCTGATAAATACCAAACTCCGCAAAGACGATTCAGAAATATCACAATCATAGCCTGATAAACAGATAAATCATATTCTGTATTTACAAACTGTGGTATACTCTTTAGCGGGAAATCAGGATTATTCAAACCATATCGAAGACAAGTATAAACAATTTCAGTCATTGAAAATACAACTGATACAGCAGTAACGACAATAAGCACTGCCGCAAGCTTTGAAATATACAATCGTGCTTTTCCATTTTTAGTAAGAGCAAGAAGCTGTGCCATTTCACATGAATATTCTTTTGATATTACAGGAGCTGTAATTATACATACAAAAAAGATGAGAATCCAATCAGGTGCACCTCCTGCAAGAAGTCTTGACCAGCCATTTGTGTACATAAAGTATCGCCGATTATCAGCTGTTGCAGAAAGATATTGTCCCTGAACAACAGAAAAAGCTTCATGTTTTTCCTGTGTAGCTTCATAATCTTCCAATGCAATTAAATAGTCATATTCTGAACATTTTCCATTCAGATACTGCTGTTCCGTCTGTGCATATAAAGACTGTGCATCCGCAAAGTTTTTTTCTTCGCTGACTATAAATTCTGATTTCTCTTCATTTATTTCACCTGAAAGCACTTGCATATATGAAAGAAAAATATTTTTGTTTTCTTCCATTTTATTATTAAGAACTGCCGCATCATTTCCCCACAATAAAGATGTTATTTTTATCAGCAACGCAAACAGAGTTATTAATATTCCATATCTTTTCAGCAGTATTTTTTTCAATTCATATCCTATAGTCATAAGATTAATCGCTCCTTCCAATTGTTAAGAAGCTTTTTCAGTGAGTGATTTTCTCTGTATCGTCTTTGAGATAAAGCTATAACAATTATGCAGAGTAATACCGAAACAATAATCATAATTGCAAGAAGAATAATATGGCTCATTATCGGATTTTTGAAAACGTTACATACAGTATATTTTTTATGTAAATCCCTTATAGTAAACAGCATTACCGGATTAAAATCACCGCCTTTAAATACAAGCATTGCCGTTACAGCAATACAAGCACAAAAAGATAGTATTTCATCTGAAAATATACATGAACATAGCAGATATATAAACGATATTGTAATAATTCCAATTAATCTGTATGTCAGCATAATCAAGAGGTATTGTCCTATTGAGCATGAAAAAGGAGTGTTTTTAAAATCCATAATTGAGTATATCGGGTTTGATAAGCAATTGATATCAAAGAATGCATAAAAGCATAAAAAATCAGCGACATAAAATATCAATGATATTATAAGCGAGCTTATCAATGCAGCTAAAACTTTTGATGATGCAAGCTTTAAACCTCCGTTTGTTGTAAGCTTTAAAAGCGGATACATCTGCGTTTCATATTCTCTGCTGAAAATTGATGAAAAACAGAAGATACAAAGAAGCAGAATAAATAGCGATGAGAAATCATAGCTTATCAAGGAATATGCTCCATTAGTTTTATAATAAGCATCAATACTTCGATTCTGATACAAACTGACAATCTGTTCATTTTGTTTTGCTAAGTATTTATTGCCCTTTTCTTTAAAAAACGTAACATTTTCTCTTGCATTATCAAGCGTATCCTTCATTGTTTCGGAATAATTATACATATAATTCATTTCGTCATAGAATTCGCTGAACAAGCTGAAATCTCCGAAAATATATCCTGTATATGTTCCCTCCTGATCCGGCTCAGTAGAATAAGCACCACTGCTTACAATCTTTGCTGCATTTTCATAGTTAGTGACAATAAATTCAGTTTTTTCATTGCTCCATTTTCCGCATACTTTGCTGTAAATCTGTTCTCTTGCCATGTTAAATGTTTCGGAATTTCCTTTCGCCAGATTGCTTAGTGCATTTATCTGATATACATTCAGAATAAATAATATTATGAAGAATATCCACAGAATACGACTTCGCCATATTTTTTTAAGTTCAAATATAATCATTTTAATTCTCCGAAATAATACAGATATGCATCCTCAAGATTTGGTATAGTGATTTCCGCATTTTCTGTTGGCGGATTATCGCTTACAATGCGAAGAAGATATCTGTCGTTGCATACACTTGCATTACTAATGCAGAAGCTATTCATATATTCTTCAAGTTTTTCAGGTATACATTGCACCAGATGCACCTTTCCCTCCATCTGAGATATCAGATTCATAGGAGTTTCAATCTGAAGAACTTCACCGTTTTTTAGCAGAATTACTTCTTTGGCAATGGATTCAACATCGCTTACAATATGCGTGGCAAGAATAACTATTCTGTTTTCAGAAAGCTGTGAAATCAGATTTCTGAAACGTATTCTTTCTTTTGGATCAAGACCTGCCGTTGGTTCATCAAGTATCAGTATTTCAGGATTATTCAATAATGCTTGTGCAATTCCAAGGCGTTGACGCATTCCACCTGAATACTGGCCTATATATCTGTGAGAATCATTTGTAAGATTTACTTTTTCAATAAGCTCGCTCACAAGTGAATCTATACCTTTCTTTTCAATTCCTTTCATAACTGCCATATATCTTAGAAACTCATCTGCACGAAAATTCTTGTAAAACTTGGGATACTGTGGCAAATATCCTATTTTGCCCGTGTATTCCTGCATATTCTTTCCGATTGCTGTGCCATTGAATAATACAGTACCGCTTGTCGGCATTAGTAAACCTGTAATTATATTTATTAATGTTGTTTTTCCTGCCCCATTAGGTCCGAGCAATGCATAAACACCATTTTTCAGATTCAGACTTACATCTGAAAGTGCTGTTTTTTTACTGTATTTTTTTGTAATATTTTTCAGCTCTAACTCCATTTTCTTCATCCTTAAAACGCAAACTCATACCAATTTTCATTACCGCCGGCAGATAATGTTTTCAGGTATACAGTTTTATTTTCTTCAAATAAATATACTGAATCAATGCTTTCATTTTTTCCAGATTCATATTCTATATCAAAAAACTTTATAATATTACCGTCGGCTCCATAAACAGTAAGCCTTATAAGAGTTGAATCATCCTGATTCTTTCCAGTAATTGCTGTTGCAAAATAATTGCCGTTTTTTGATGCACTGACATTCAGACTTTCCATAGTATTTTCCAAAGGAATCTCATATTCTGTACCATTTTGAATATTAATGCATTTTCCGCTTGAAATAATTCCATACGGATAATCACATTCATAGATATATGCACCATTTTCATAGACTGATACAGCATATCCATAAGAATCGTTTCTGTATGTATATTTGGGATTTCCTGTATTAATCGGAACTTTGCCATAAGAGCGTACACTTTGAGAATTTATATTTGATGAATATCCACCGAGAAAAATAATTTCATTATCACATATATGTAAGGTATCCATACCTGCAAGTATAGGAGAATTTGCAAGAGCAGTTTCATAAATCGTTTTATGATTAGCAAACGAGTAATCTGTCATATTCAGGCGATGTACAAAATTACCGTCATCAGTTTGTTCGTTTAGTGAGTATACTACTCTTTTTGAATCAATGTCAACATCAAAACCATCAACATTAATACTATTTAGAAGCGGTATTGTTGCCACATTGTTCATGTCATAATCATATATTTGTGCTTCACAGAATTTATCCTCTGACATAGCACTTGAAATTGTCATTCCATCGTTATTATTTGCAATAAGCATCCAGAAACCGCTGTTTTCGCACTGCGGAATTACATCACAAATTATTTCTTCTGATTTTATGCCGCTTATTGTATCAATTGTATATACAGAATATTTGTTATTGTTTTCTGTACAAATCAGAAATTTGCTATCCGTAATTTCATAACATAAAACAATCGACGGAATAGCTTTGATATGTTCCAGAAGAGAAATTTCACTTTCTTCAAGCCTATTATCTGACTGAAATGCTGATGTTTCATTTATTATATTTTCTGAATTGTCGGTTTTATTTGAAGATGTTGATTTGCTGTTGTAACAGCCACATAAAGCCAAACACAAAGCAAGTGCATAAAGATATGTTTTCTTCATATTCGTCCTCACTTATTTACATATACAAACGTATGAGATTTTATAGGATAGTTTTCGCCGTCTGAACCAATAGGCGAAGCAATAAAATATATGCTGTTGTATTGCTTCGGCACATCGTTTAATACAGACATTGGAATAGTATACGTCGACATTTCATCAGAATCTGCCTTCAAATCAATATATTCATTCCCATCAAAAGCCTTAACAAGCTTATGGTTGCAGTACATTGAAACACGCCACTTACTGTTATCATGCCCTCCAAGAAGCATTAATGAAACTTTATCTTCTTTATAAAGTGTGTTAGGCTCTGTGTCATTTATATTGTCTGAATTTGCTATCTTTTCTACCTTAATCGAAGTCGTATCTATAAGAGAATTTGAAGTAATATTTCCATCTTCGTCAAGAATATAATATTCCGATTTTATATCATCTTTTATTTTTTCTGTATCATTGAATTTCAGCGTACTTTTTTCTGCAATATCATCAGACACATTTTTTAAAGGGAATGACGTTGATGAAATACGATAATTATTACCGAATGACACCTTTGAAGATTGCGGTGTAAAATCAGGATGGAACATTATCATATATGAAAGGCAAAACTCATCGTCACCCTGAGCTGAAACAGGCGAAAATGTTACTGAGAATTCTTTGCGTTCATTTTGTTTTACCTGAATATGAGCCATTGTCTGAGATTCTGCTTCATTCTCAAAAATGTACTCCTGCAATATTCCATTAACATACAGGACTAAGCCAAAATCAACTTCCTGTGCAGCGTTTTCAATAAAGAATTTCAAAGTCATTTCGTCCTGATATTCAAAAGAATTATTATCAGGCGGAATGCACAAGCCATATCCGAAATTTGCGTCAAGAACTTCGCCGTCATCAAGTTCAATCTGAGCAAAAGGATTGTAATCAGATGAAGTTTCAGTTAGTGATATCTCAGTTGTTTTTTCTGAACAGCTGCATAAAAGAATACAGCATGCAGAAGTAATAAT
The DNA here is from genome assembly GCA_017523285.1 of Ruminococcus sp. GTDB lineage: Bacteria > Bacillota > Clostridia > Oscillospirales > Ruminococcaceae > Ruminococcus. The sequence continues at coordinate 494 of JAFWWU010000039.1, read as the reverse complement.
TGTCAAAATACGTTTCATAAATCCTCCGTTAATAAAAATAGTTAAAATGCAAGTTATATTATATAGTGATTTATAATGGTGTTTTGGACGATGTATTTTATATTTTCGGCGTTTTGTACATTCAATTGAATAATTCTTTGTTGGATTTATATAGATAAGACTCCCCATGCGAAACTCAGAATTCTGCATAGGGAGTCTGTCATTATTCAAATCCTTTAAATTTTGTAAGCACACCTTTATCCATTTCAAAGACCGTATCACAAAGGATTTTAATATCCTCTGCAGAATGTGAAGCTATAATAATGGTCTTTCCCTGTTTTTTTAAGTCAAGGAGATACTCTCGCATATCTTCTACGCCCTCCTTGTCAAGACCGTTCATAGGCTCATCAAGGATAAGCAAATCGGGATTTTCCATAATCGCCTGAGCAAGTCCCAACCTCTGACGCATACCCAGTGAATACTTTCTGACATGACGTTTCAGCTCAGGATCAAGC
>JAFWWU010000038.1 GCA_017523285.1 Ruminococcus sp. | reverse complement strand
TGAATATGTCGCCCAAAAATGAACACTTCGGCCGCACAAGTTGAACAGTGCCGTCGGCACAAATGAACACTTTCGTCGCATGAAGTGAACAGCAGCTCAAAATGATTGCAAAAATCATCAATTTCACGATAGAATAGTGTTACACGCAAAAGCGTGAATACTATTGAAGGAGGTCATTGAAATGACCAATTATCGTGAGATCCTGAGGCTCAGCTGTCTCGGAATTAACAAAGCACAGATCGCAGGTGCCTGCGGATGTTCAAGAACTACAGTGATCAAGGTTCTGAACATTGCTGCTGCACAAGGATTGAGTTATCCACTGCCTGATGGAATGTCAGACAAGCAGCTTGCGGATACTCTCTTTCCTGCAAATGCAGCAAAACCAGAGTACAAGATGCCAGACTATGAGTATGTGGCACATGAAATGCAGAAAAGCGGAGTTACACTTAATCTGCTATGGCTTGAATACTGTGAGCAGTGTCGCAATAACGGTGAATTGCCGTATCAACTGACGCAGTTCAAAAAGTATTATCGTGACTACACTGCCAAAAACAGCGCAACTATGCACCTTGAGCATAAGCCTGGTGAGATAATGCAGGTGGACTGGGCAGGAGATACAGCGCACATTATTGATACAGATACAGGCGAACCTATTCCGGTATACGTATTTGTTGCAACTCTTCCTTACAGCGGATATTCCTACGTTGAAGGGTTCTTCTCCATGGATCAGGAATGCTGGACGACTGCTCATGTAAATGCTTTCAGATATTTCGGTGGCGCTGCCAAGATAATTCAGTGTGATAATCTGAAAACAGGCGTGGATAAACACAGCAGAAATGAAATAAAGCTTAATCGAGCATACAGTGAACTTGCTGAGCATTACAATACAGCTATACTTCCATGCAGAGTGCGCTCTCCAAAGGATAAAGCAATGGTAGAAGGCACAGTAGGCGTCATATCTACATTTATTCTTGCAGTACTGCGAAACAGACGCTTTCTTTCGCTTGCCGAGCTGAATGAGGCAATTTCTGAAAAGCTCTATGAATTCAATCATAAGCCTTTTCAAAAACGTGAAGGCAGCCGTGCAATTGCATTTGAAGAAGAAAGAGCTTTTCTAATTCCGCTGCCGCCAAGACCGTATGAGCTTGCAGTGTGGAAGATAGCCACTGTCGCTCCGAATTATCATATTTCTATTGATAAGATGAATTATTCCGTTCCTTATGAATACATCAAAAAGAAAGTAGATGTCCGCCTTACAAGGATGACAATTGAGGTCTTCTATGACGGCGATCGTATATGCTCACACCGCAGACTATACGGAAGAGCAAACCAGTACAGTACAAATGAAGAGCATATGCCTGACGACCATCAGAAATATATTCAATGGAACGGTGATCGCTTTATCAATTGGGCTGCAAAGATAGGAAACAATACAAAAGCTGTTGTGTCAGCGATACTTTCAGGATACAAGGTCGAACAGCAGGGCTACAAGGCGTGTATGGGACTATTGAAACTTGCTGACAAGTATACTCCCGACAGGCTTGAAAACGCTTGCAAGCGAGCTCTCAGCTTCACACCACGCCCTTCATACAAAAATATTCAGGTGATACTCTCTTCCGGTCAGGACAGGCAGGATGAAGTAGTTGCAGAGAAGCCTGATAATACAGAGCAGTATGGCTTCACAAGAGGCGGCTCCTACTATGGAGGTGTGAAGTAATGCTGACAGAGAACACTATCACCAAGCTTCAGGAAATGCGACTGAGCACTATGGCAAATGCATTTAAAGAACAGCTTGCAGATCCGAATATATCGGAACTATCGTTTGAAGACAGGTTCGGACTTCTTGTGGATAAAGAATGGACAACCCGTAAAAACAATCATCTCACCAAGCTTATCAAAAAAGCTAATTTTGCAGATACAGGTGCCTGCGTAGAGGATATCGCTTATGACAAAGCACGAAAGCTTGACAAAGCTCAGATAGCACGTCTTGCCGGCTGCAATTACATATTTGAACATCATAATCTCATGCTCCTCGGGGCAACAGGCAGCGGAAAGACATATATTGCCTGCGCTCTCGGAATATCAGCTGTAAGGCAGTTTCTTCCTGTCAGATATGTCAGACTTCCCGAGCTGCTTACTGAACTTGCATTAGCCAGAACAACAGGAACATACAGCAAAGTCATAGAGCAGTACAAAAAGCCTGCGCTGCTGATACTTGATGAATGGCTGTTGTATCAGCTCAAAGAATCAGAGGCACGGGATCTTCTTGAAATAGCGGAAGCACGATACAAGAAAGGCTCTATGATCTTCTGTTCGCAGTTTGATGTACCGGGCTGGCGTGACAAGATAGGATCACCGATTATTGCAGATGCCATATGTGACCGTATCGTTCATGATTCATATCGTATCGTAATTGAATGCGAGGAATCTATGAGAAAGATATTCGGCGTAGAACAATCAGAAGCATAAGGAGCCTTCGGCTCATCGGGCTCTGCCCGAACCCGAGGTTTATCGCTCTTGTTTCCAAGTAATGCAAAAGGCGATGCCGCATATCGCTGACATCGCCCATTACTTGTAAACCTCACAGGGCGCTCAGGTCGCTCCTCAGCGTTGCCCTATCCTCCCTGTGAGTAAAGCATAATTATTGTATCATACAAGTTTAATGATGTCAATGTACAACTACTGCGACGATGCTGTTCATTTTCAGCGACGGTACTGTTCATCTTCGCCGGCCGTGGGTGTT
>JAFWWU010000037.1 GCA_017523285.1 Ruminococcus sp. | reverse complement strand
CTACAACTACTACTGTTCCTGCTACTACAACTCCTAAGGCTACAACTACTACTGTTCCTGCTACTACAACTCCTAAGGCTACAACTACTACTGTTCCTGCTACTACAACTCCTAAGGCTACAACTACTACTGTTCCTGTAACAACTACAACACCTGCTGTTACAACTACACCTGCTATTACAACTCCTGAAAAGCCAGAATATAGCGAGGGTGACGTAAACGGTGACAAGGCTATCAATGCAAACGACGCTTCAATGATTCTTGCTGAATATGCTATTATCGCTACAAACGGTACTCGCAAGTTTACAGAAGAACAGCTTAAATTTGCTGATGTAAACGGTGATGGCGATGTAAACGCTATCGACGCTTCATGGGTACTCGGATACTATGCATATATTTCAACAGGCGGCACAATGTCACTTAAAGATTATATCAGCATATTGTCATAATAAAACAATATAGTACAGCAAAAATGCAGTACCGCAATCAAGCGATACTGCATTTTGCTATTTATAGGATTTAATTGTTTACAGGAAGAACCGTAATAATAGCAAGAACATATTTCTGAATAGCCAATACATCCTGCATATTAATACCATTACCACTACTCTGTACATCAGCATTTAAAGTACCCTGCTTTGAAAGGGAGTACTTCTGGCTGTTAATAATAAAACATTTTACTGCAACTACATCTGAGATATCCACAGAACCATCACAGTTTGCGTCACCGGCAATATAGTCTTTATCTTCTGTAACTGGTGTTGTTGTAGGAACAGTTGATGTCTGTTCGCTGTTTTTGTAATAAAGTGTTATTCCCTTGAATTCAACAGCGACATCATCGCCGCCTTCAGGATATTTCTCTGATGAATGCCACCAGTCGACAAGTGAAGCCTGCTTGCAGTTGATTTCTGCTTCATGCATAACATCATCTTCATCGGGGAAGCTGCCGTCAAATGTAATTACTATTTTCTTTGTTCCACCGTCATAGTTGAAGCTCTTATTGCTCCAGAAATCAGCTGAACCATCTATTGGCTTTACACTGTCAAAGGTAAGTGCGCCGCCGCCACAGAACCAGCCTGAATTTTCAGTTGATGTAACTTCAACATCAATTACAGCTTTCTGAAGATTCTTTGTATCTCCAAGAGGAACAAGGTATTCGCCATTTGCTGATTTTTCAAGCTCATCAATTGTATATGTTACAGTTGAGATTGTCGGATCAGCTTCAGGTGTTTTTATACTTGTACCTGCAATTTCACAAAGTTTATTGTTAAGTACAGTATCAGTCATTTTACATTCAAATCTGTCATAGCGTCCACCTGGAGTATCCCAGAGAACAGGACACATATTTCTTGAATATGCCGCTTCACACACAGATGAAAGGAAAAGTCTTGTTGATTCGAGGTCTTTTCCCTCTTTTTCAGTAGGGCATCCGTATTCACCGATTATTACGGGAATTCCGTTATCCACATATGTTGTTTTCATCATTTCCATTTCTCGGTTAAGGTCGGCAATTTCCTGCTCAGTTCCCCATGTTGTCTGACATTTGCCCCAATCTGCATCTTCTGTTAAAATAGCAAATGTCGGCGGTGAATAGTAGTGAACAGATATTGCACATCTTTTTGCAGGGTCTGTCGGCATTTTGAAAAGTGGGTCACATGTTACATCAATACCTGTATTGTAGCCTGAAATAAGAAGATGACGTTCATCATTGTTTCCGCCGGAATTTCTTACAACATCAACAAACTTCTGATTAATCTTGTTTACAAGAGCATAGGATTCATCTTTCCCCTCTGTTCCTGCCCACTTGTTCCAGACTGTTTCCCAGCCAAGCTCTTCGTTCTGTGACTCAAACATAAGATAATCGCCGTAATCTTTAAAATTCTCGCTTATCTGAGTCCACATTTTCTCATAGCGTTTCATACATTCAGTTTCGTTTTCAGGGAATTTATTTACCCAGCCGTTATCGTAGTGAATGTTGATAATCGCATAAAGACCTGCATCAAGAGTCCAGTCTACAACCTGTGTAACTCTTGCCATATAATCTGAATTAATAACGTAGTTGCCGTCATTCTCCATCATATTTGACCATGCCACAGGTATTCTGAGAACTCCAAAGCCTGCATTTTTGTAACCCTCAATCATTTCCTGAGTCACAATAGGACTTCCCCATGCCTTTTCGTAGTCTGAAGGTGATGTGCCATTAATCCAGTCACCGCACGCTTCAAGGGTATTACCCAGATTGATTCCTATTCCCATATCACGAACAAGCTCCATTGTGGTGATATTTCTCATTTCGCCTGATTCTGCGTTTACAGAAACGTCAGTAAATCCGCCAAAAATGAAAGCACCCATAATGACAGCTGAGCTTAATACGGAAATCGCTTTTTTCAAAACCATCTTATTTAACCTCCTAAAATATATATTCTAATTTTACCATATTACATCAAAACAATAAATTGCATTTTCTGCAAATTTCTATTGCATTATCTGCTATAAAAATGATATAATTATATTATGAATGATAAAGGAGTTAATTTATATGGAGATACACAGCATCGGTTATCATCATTATCATGATAAAGATTTTGTTATTGACCGCCCTGACGGAATTGGTCAGAGTTGGCTGTTTCTTGTTTTTAAAACAAGGACAATAGTGCGTCAGAATGGCGTTGATACCGTTGTACTGCCCGATTCCTGTATCATATATTCCGGTGATGAGCCTGAATATTACAAAGCTGATGATGAAACATATATTGACGATTGGTTTCATTTTACAGTTGAAGAGCTTGACATACAGTTATTCAGAGAGCTTGCGCTGCCGATAAACAAGGTTATTTATCTTGGTGATGCTTATGAAATCTCATCAATTATCAGAACAATGACATTTGAGCATTATTCATCTAATATTTATAGTGCAGATGTAGTAGAGCTTAATATGAAAATACTTTTTTTCAGGCTTGCAAGACTCATACACTCTGATATAAGATTACTTTCAGAGAATTCTCATTCCAAATATGATTTATTCTTACATATCAGAAACAGAATTTATAATCAGATTTCTTCAATAGGCTCTGTAACTGATTTGGCGAAACAGTTTTCAATGAGTATTTCTGATTTTCAGCATACATATAAAAAAATCTTCAATACAAGCGTTACAGAAGATATCAGGATTTCTCGTCTTACACATGCAAAAAATCTGCTTACAACAACAAATCTTCCGCTAAAGCATATTTCGCAGCAAATAGGATACGCAAATGAGTATAACTTTATGCGACATTTTAAAAAGCATATCGGTATGACACCTACGGAATACCGTAAAAAAACATTATAATCTTATATAACGAAACACCGCACATTCAGTTTAGTTTAAACGAGATGTGCGGATTTTTCAAAAATATTAATTATTTTCAATATATTTTTATTCTGTATTGACATTTTACTGTTAATGTTGTATAATATTATTAATATATTACTATAAGGGGGCGTATATATGGATTTTCAGAAATTTGTTGACAATTATAAAGCAATGACCTGTATTATTTCAGTTGAAAGAAAAGATGATGGCAGCTGCGGAACTATTCGCATAGTTGCAGCAAATGCCGCATATATCGCATCAATTGAAGATCTGATGCACATCGCTTCCTCTCAGATGCTTAAAAACAATTTTATTCCTGATTCTGAATATACAGACTATATACCTAAAGACCTTAACTTTGAAGATTTATGCTACCGTGCAGCTATACTCGGTCAGCCACAGTATACATACATTCACCCTGAACGCTATCCTTTCTGGCTTAAGATAATTGCTATGCCTCTTGTATCAGATAATCCGAATATCGGGTATTGTTCATATACGCAGGAAATCAATCATACAGCCGATACGAAAGAGCTTGCAAATCATTCTGCTGAAACATTAGCAGCAGTTGTAAAAACATGTATCAAGCTTCACGGAAAAGGTGATATTTACAGTAACTTCAAGGATGTTGTCGAAGAAATCCGTGAAATATGTGATTCCAATCATTGCTGTGTTCTTCTTATTGACCATAAAACCAAAAGCTGTCATGTACTTGCCGAGGCTATCCGTGAGGGCAGCGGCCTGCTTCCTATGGATACTTATCTTGATGGTGCATTTTACGATATTGCATGTTCTTGGAAAGACACTATAGCCGGCAGTAATTGTATCATTATAAAAGATGCTAATGATATGGAAGTATTAAAAAAGCGTAACCCTGTATGGCATGATTCACTTGCAGGTGCGGGTGCTAAAAGTATTGTACTGTTCCCACTTAAATACAGCGGAACAACACTTGGTTACATCTGGGCTATCAATTTTGATACTGCAAACACTGTAAAAATCAAAGAAACTCTTGGACTATCAACATTCTTTATGGCATCTGAAATTTCAAATCATCTGCTTGTCGAACAGCTCAAGATAATGAGTTCAATTGATGAGCTTACAGGAATCAAAAACAGAAATGCTATGAATTCCTACATTGATAATGAAGTACAGGATTTATGGAATAAGGAAGCAATGGGCATTGTCTATATTGATATTAATGGTCTGAAATATATAAACGACAATGAAGGACATAATGCAGGCGATATGCTTATTAAAAATGCGGCTGTTTTTCTCAATAAGGTCTGCCATGAATGTGAGTTTTTCCGTGCAGGCGGTGATGAATTCATCATAATTGCAAGAAATATGAGTGAAGCTAAATTTGATGAGCTTATACGCAGACTAAAAATCAACTGCTATGAAAATGATGGTACTGATTTTGCTGTCGGCGGATGCCATAGCTATCAGGAAGCTGATATGCGTGAAGCAATGCATATTGCAGATGAAAAAATGTATTTCGATAAAGAAAATTATTACGTTAAGTTTCCTGAACGCAGGAGATAAAAATTACGGCATATCGTATTTTGTACGATATGCCGTTTAATTATATCAGAAGTATATTTTTTTAAGTCGCCAGCCGTAATCGCCTTCCTTTACAGCTTCGCATGTACGCCAATAATCAGCACCTGTTGCCTGAATCACTGTCTTTGCTGTAAATGTACAGGTTGTATCTGTGAATGAATCTATTTCTACCCAAAAATCAGACCAATCAACATAATATACATGTTCTACATCAACAGCCTTTTTATTATAACACATCTTCCCTTCATATTCTTTGATAAGATTTGGATACTCTGTCAAAATCTCATCTGCAATTTCCTTTGTGTAAATAGAACGAATACATCTTTCAAAATCTTCAATGGTAGAAAAACAAAATATATCATCGATTATCTCATAAAGTTCATTTGCTTCATCAACATAAACAGGAGTTTCGCTTATATTTAGCGAGCCATTATTATTATCATATCTTATGAAATCATAACAAACATTATTATTATTAAAAAGAGAAGTCATTCTTTCTTTTAATTGAGTTTCTGTATATACATTTTCAGATAAAGAAAGATAGTCATTAACATCATTATATGAATATTTTTTGAAATCAATTTCTTTAAAATCATTTGAACTATATAATGCTTCGTTATATTCAGCTTCTGTGCAATATACATCATCAATCTTGTATTCGTTTGTATAAGAATTCTTATATAATTTTTTTACAGGAACAAAATCACAATAAACAAAATCATAAAGTTCTATTATTAATTCACCTTGTTCTGCTGAATATGCCGTATATATTCCCATTTCTTCTGAAAACTCAAAAGCACTCGACATAGGCAAAGGTTCAGCATTACCACTTATCCATGTTAATAATAACGATGAATCACCATATTTGATATACATTTCAGGAATATCATCGTTCTCATAATCAGCAAGAATATATTCTGCATAACGAATATCTCTGCTCTGAATATCCTCTAAGTAAACCTCTTGCCATGTTTTATCAATAAAACCAATATAACCATCAATATAGTTAGAAAAGCGAAGTCTGTCAATTGTATCACTGCCATATGTGTCTGTTAGACGCCAGCTGTCATCTACTTTTACAGCTTCTGCCCCTATTACAAAGTCGTCGATTGTTTCTTCTGTTATTTCATCGAATGTATTATAGATTTCTCCATCAACAATAACATTAAATCTGCATGTAGTAGTACCGTCTTTATCACTGATATCAAGGATATTGATATCGTAATTCTTATATTTAAAAATCAGATGATTCCCATCTGGAAATTTAGATACATCAACACAGAACATATTATTATGTTCAATATATTTTTGTTGACCATTATAGTAATAATCAAGATAATAAGTGGCTATTTTATCAGTATAAACTGAATTAACATATTCTCTGAATGAATTATAATCACTAAATAATTCATTTTCCTCAACCTCGTACAACACACTTTCATCACCGGCAAAAACCATACCATCCTTATAAGGCAAAGGATGCATAAATACATTATCATACAAATAGATATTCTTCTTGAAAAGTTCTTCAAGTTCATTTTCTGTTTTTTCGTCGGTTGAAATAATAGTATTTGAAGAAACTGAATCTGTCGGCTGTAGAGCAGGCTTATTCTTGGTTATGAAATATGCTCCGCCGCCTATACCTGCAACAAGAATAAGACTTGCGGCTGTTGACATAGCAGTGCGATACCATTTCGGCTTTTTGTAACGGTCAACACCCTTTACTACATTTGAAGCATCATAATCGTTTTTTGTAATCTCAATTTGTTTTTTATTGGTGGTATTTATATTCATCTTCTTTTCGCAAAGACGAAGTATTCTTTCCTTAGCATCATCATCAAGCACGGGAACCTCCTCTGCCAGTTTTTCTACGGCATCGTCAGGACAAGTAAGCTTTTTAAGCTGCTCTTCGATATTAAATTCATTATTACGCTTGTTCACACAACTCATCCTTTCCGTTAATATTCATTTCTTTTGATAGAATTTCTTTAAGCTTCTGCCTTGCACGGACACTTCGCTTCTGAACAGCCGCCGCTGTCATTTGCAGAGCGTGTGCAATTTCCTTTGCAGTCTGCTCATAGAAATATTGTCTTATAAGAATTATACTGTCAGGCTCGCCGAGTTTTTTGATAAGCTCCCACATATGACCGTTAAAGAGCTTGCTTTCTGTTTCATTTTCGGGATTATCCTCTGAAGGCGGCAGGATAAGCTCGTTATCTTCAATTGAAGCTGATCTGTTATATCTGTTTGTGAGTTTTCGGTATGCATCTATTGCAGTACGTTTTGCAATAGTGCTGAGATATACTTTGAGTGTACCGTTAAGCGGAGAATAATTTTCTGCATTCTGAAAAACCTCAACAAAAACATCACTTACACAGTCCTCGATATCTTCTCGGCTTGCAACCGATTTAAGCTTATTAAGTACAATTGCGTAGATAAGATTTCCGTATTGGTCAATAAGAGCCTTATACGCTTCCTGCGGCGACTCTTTAACCAATAATATCCATTCGGAATCTGTCATTTTTACACCCCATCCTTTTTTGCTGTATTAATATACAGCAATATTTTTCCTCAAGCTTTATTCCTGAGCAGTATTGAACCGATTCATAATATACATTCGTATGAAGCCGATGCAATCGGACATAAAAATATATATTTTTATTTTTTAACTATTACTTGAATATGACGCTTTTTATATTATAGCATACATATAGGTATCAAGTAAAGCACAATATATATTTATAAATCTGATATACAGCAATATTAAGATTGAAATTCATTTATATTTATGGTATAATTACAAATAACAAACTTATAACAGGAGCAAATCTATGTTCAGATACTTTAAAAAGATTCTTCCTCTTGCAGCAGCTTTACTGCTTGTGGGATGCTCAGAATCAAAAAATAAAACTTCAGATTCCGATATATCTGCAATTAATCCAGATTCAACTACTGCTTCAGAAAACTTTCATACAAGTGATGATCTCTCAATACCTCTGCTTTCAATTGAAACTGTAAATCAGGCTGAAAATGTTCTTGATTTTGTAACCAAGCCTGTAACCCGTCATGTAGCTGAATCAATTGCTTCATGGACTCCGAACTACCAGATGCCGCCTGAACCTTATTATGAAGCCTGTAAAATAACTCTCACAGATACAGATAATACAGTTCTTTTAAGCGGTATTGACGCACAGGTTAAGGCTCGTGGAAACTGGACTACCACATACGATAAAAAGGCTTTGAAAATTAAATTCGCACAGAAGCAGAATATGCTTGGTCTTAATGATGGGGCACAAATGAAAAACTGGTTGCTTCTTGCTGAATATAAAGACGCTTCAATGCTCAGAAACAAGACTGCGCTTTCTATTGCCAGTGAAATTCTTGAAAAAGACGGATTATATACCTCTGATGCAGAATTTGTTGAAGTACGCATTAACAATGAATACTGGGGAGTATACTTGCTTGCTGAAATGCAGCAGATAAACCCTGACAGAGTAAATATCACAGAGGCTTTACAGGGTTATACAGGTACAGATATCGGATATTTTATGGAATTTGATGGTTATTTTGTAAATGAGCCTGAATTGCAGCAATTCCATGTTGATTATGCCGATAATGCTCCGCTTATTCCTTTCGATGGCAATAATGGCAGCGGAAAAACTATGCAGTGTCTTGGTGATGATAAAAAGGATATCGGTATTTCAATCAAAAACGATATATATGCTCAGGAGCAGAAAGATTTTATTTCAGGCTTTGTAAATGATGTGTATAAGATTATGTATTATGCCGCTTATGAAGATAAGGCATATGTATTCAATCCTGAATTTACCGAAATATCAGAAGATACTTCAATCACATCGGAAGAAGCTGTAAAAAGAGTTGTTGACGTCAATTCGCTTGCTGATATGTATATTATAAGCGAGCTTACCTGTGACGCTGATATATATTGGTCAAGCTTCTATATGAGTGCTGATTTCGGTGCTGAGGGTACAAAAAAGCTTGTGTTTGAAGCGCCGTGGGATTTTGATTCAGCAATGGGTAACAAAGACCGCTGTGCTGACGGAACAGGCTTTTATGCCGCTAATATTGTTCCTGATGTAAACGGAGGCCCTGAGGGTAACGGTGAATATGTTACAATAAATCCATGGCTTGCAGTTATAATTTACGAAGACTGGTTTCAGGATATAATCAAGGAAAAATGGACAGAAGCTTATGACAGCGGAGTTTTTGAGCGTGCATATTCACTTATTGAAAGTGATAAGGAAAGATGTGCTCTTGCTTTTGAAAGAAACTATAAAAAATGGAATAACATCATAAATAATGATTCATTTGCTATGGAGCTTTCTGAAAAAGCGGCAAGCTGTAAAACTCAGGCAGAGGCGGCTGATTATCTTTCCGAGTGGCTTAAATCAAGAGTTGAATTTTTGAATTCAAATTGGCATAAATAATAGTAAAAGGCTGTGCAATTAATTATCGCACAGCCTTTTTATATAAGAATATTTATTATATTAATCTATTACGAAATGAACAGGCATTCCATTCTTCATTTTTATAGTGTTTTCGCCCTGAATAAGTGGGAGGAAATAATCAACAGCTTCATCTGTAACATTATTCTTATCCTCTGTTATCCATTCAGTCGGGAAGAATTTTTCGTGATTTGCAGTTTCTGAAACAGCTACATCTGAAATGTTCATAGTATATGGTGAATTGCTTTCACGGACATAGCACATCATACGGCCTGTTTTTCCATCAAGTGCAGCTTCAATTGCCTTTGCTCCGATTTTCTCGGATTCTTCAAGGTCGGTAAGAGAAGCAATATGTGAACTGCATCTCTGCATAACATTAAGCTCAATTGAACGTACCTTGCATCCTATCTTATCTGAAACGAGGTTTTCAAGGTATTTGCCGATACCTGCAAGATACTGGTGACCGAATGCATCTGATTTCTGTGACTGGAAATCTTCAGCCGCAAAATTACCATCCTCATTGCGTACACCCTCAGATACAGCAACAATTACTGCATCGTGTTCAGCTTGTACACGCTTTACATCTTCAATGAATTTTTCAGAGTTAAATTCAACCTCCGGAAGATAAATAAGGTGGGGAGCGATTTCGCCATTTGCTCTGAGGCAACAGCTTGAAGCTGTAAGCCAGCCTGCATGTCTGCCCATTATTTCTATGATTGTAACTGATTTTACGCTGTATACACGGCTATCTCTTGCAATTTCCTGAACAGTTGCCGCAACATATTTCGCCGCTGAGCCAAATCCAGGGCTGTGATCTGTACCGCATAAATCGTTATCGATAGTTTTAGGAATACCAATAACCTTTATATCAATGTTATTTTTGCTGAAATATTCGGAAAGCTTCAGAACAGTATCCATTGAATCATTACCACCGATATAGAAAAACATACCGATATTATACTTTCTGAGTGTTTCCAGAATTTTAATATAATCGGTTTCATCCTTTTCAACATCAGCGAGCTTGTAACGGCATGAACCGAGAACGGTTGACGGTGTGTTGACAAGCAGATCAAGATCATCGTCTGTTTTGAGATAATCCGATAAATCAACAAGATTATCACCTATGATACCGTTGATTCCGTTTACAGAGCCATAGATTGTGCCGATTTTGTCGGAAAGCTTTCCTCTTTTGAAAACGCCGACAAGCGATGCATTTATTGCACATGTAGGTCCGCCTGACTGTGCAACAACAATGTTCATTCGATTATTCTGCAAATAAAACATTCCTCTCACATATATTACGGGGTATTTGCTTATGTATGTCGAATCTCATACAAATTCATTATATCACAGAAAAAATATGTTTTCAATTGACCGCAATCACAAAAAATGAGAAATTAATCGCAATTTTTGACATATTTTGCATATATGTAATACTGCACATACATCTTTGTTGGCTTTTATGTAAATTGAATAAAAATATTTCAAAATAAAAGTATCTCAGATTATACCAAAATGCTTTAATGCATATTCTATTCCGTCGTCCTCGATATTTTTAGTTACAAATGAAACATATTTATGAATTGATGTCCCCTGCCCCATAGCGATGCTATTCGGCACAGCTTGAAGCATAGGCAAATCATTTGTACTGTCGCCTAACGCATAGGCGTTTTCGTATGGAATATCAAGCTTTTTTAAAATTACATCAATTGCAGTAGCTTTTGAAAAGCCAAGCGGTATATTTTCATAAAAATCATTGCCACGGTCTATGATTGAAAAATATTCTGAGGCTTCTTTTCTGAAAAGCTCCATATCGGTATCACTATCAGACCATATAACAAATTTATCGAAATAAAAATCGGCATTATCAATCGGGAGATTTACATCTGATCCGATTTTTATGAAATATTCCCTGAATTCTTCAAGCTCATCGCAACGCCTGCAATTATTATCGAAAAATACATTATCACGTCTTTCATATAATGGAATTGCATTGCATTTTCTGTTAAGCTCAATAATTTTTTTGCAAAGCTCAGGTGATAAAGTATTATAAAGAAGCTCTGTACCATTAAGCTCGATATGTGTTCCGCAACCGCATAGATAGCCGTCAAATCCGAGATTTCTTATTCTTTCTTCGATGTTGAAGTATGTTCTGCCTGAATTAATAAATAAATAATGACCGTTTTCCTTTGCTTTTTTAAGTGCATTTATTGTACTCTGAGGGATGTCGAAGTTTTCATTTTCGACTACAATCGTTCCGTCTATATCAAAAAATAATGCTTTTTTCATTTTAACACTCCTAAATAATTCGTACTGAATTATTATAATTCCTTTTTCAAAAAATGTCAAACATAATTGCCTAAATCTGATTTATATGATATAATTTTAATTGAAAAACACATTATGAACGGAGATTTCTATGAATAATATCAGCTGTTTATGCTGTCCGAGAAAATGCAGAACAGACCGAAATATAAATAAAGGCTTCTGTGGATTTACAAATGAGATTTATGCTTCTAAAGCTGTTCTTCATAAATGGGAGGAAAACTGTATCTGCGGCGGCAATGGTGCAGGCGCTGTATTCTTTTCGGGATGTAATCTTAAATGCGTTTACTGTCAGAATTATTCAATCAGTACAGACAATTACGGAAAGCCTGTTACGATTGAACGTCTTGCGGATATTTTTCTTGAATTGCAGAATGAGGGTGCTTCAAATATTGACCTTGTAACGCCAACACATTTCGTTTATGAAATAATCAAGGCGCTTGACCTTGTAAAGCATAAGCTGAATATACCTGTAATATATAATTGCGGCGGCTATGAGCTTTTATCCGTAATCAGAGATTTAAATGGATATATTGACATTTATCTCCCTGATTTGAAGTATTATGATAATTCAGTTGCTTTGAAATATTCGGGTGTATCTGATTATTTTGAATTTGCATCAGCGGCTGTCCTTGAAATGATTAAGCAGACAGGAAAGCCTAAGTTTGACGGAGAAATGCTAAAAAAAGGCACTATTATAAGACATCTTGTAATTCCTACGCTAAGAAAAGACTCCATTAAAATAATGGAGTGGATTAATGAAAATATATCTGCTGACAGCTTTCTTATAAGCCTTATGAGCCAGTATACGCCGAACGAAAACGTGCGTAAAAACTACACCGAAATAAACCGCCTTATAACAAAAATGGAATATTACTCCGTTGTCAATAAAGCGGTTGATTATGGTTTTAAAGGTTATATGCAGGATAAAACATCTGCAAAATCAGATTATACTCCGATTTTTGATTTATCGGGACTTTGATTTTCTGTATTCTGTATATGCCATAATAAATGGAGCAATTCCCTTAGCATCATTTTTAACAACAGGTTCGCTTAAATAATACTCAGCTGAGCCATTTCTGTTATTTTCTCCGCCAAGACCTGCAACAAGACATATATTTTTAAGCACAGGAATTTCATTTTCAATCTCTGATATATAATTATCAGCTATTGATTCAAGTGCATTAATTCCACTGTTTAAGAATTCGTCGGTTATATTCATATTCGAAGCCTTGATAGCTGAATATGAATATAATGCCGTACCGCTTGTTTCATCGTAATTCCTTACGTTATCACATAGCGGAAGCTGTCTGAGCATATTATTATTCTGTTGAAAGCTATATAACGCTCTGAGCAGTTCTGTAAGCATATCGGAGATAAAATCTGACATATCCTTTTCTTTTACAAGCTCATACAAATCGACAAGTGCTGTACACAGCCAGCAATTTGAACGAAGCCAGAATTCAGATGATAAGCCGCTTTCTTCATTGCACCACAAGCTTCTTCTGCTTTCATCATAGCCATGATAATAAAGCCCTGTTTTATCGTCTTTCATTATATTCCTGATATTTTCAAGCTGATTTCTTATATCGGCATAAATATCAGGAATATTCTTTATATTGGCATATTCAGCCATAAACGGAAGCATCATATATGTACCGTCAAGCCATATCTGATCCGGATATATTGTTTTATGCCATAAGTTTCCGATTTTAAGCCTTGGATGATTATTTATGAGAGAAATAAGATAATCTGCGGCTTTAATATATTTTTCATCGGATGTTTTTCTGTAAAGAAACAGCAGATTTTTTCCGCCGTTATAGTTATCACAGTTAAATTCTTTTGGATTCAGCGTTTTTATGGAATTATCTTCATTTATATAGCTATCCATAAAATCCTTGATATAATCAAAAACAGCTTCATTATTTTCAATTTCATAATATCCGCTGAGTGCCTTAATAATACAGGCATCAATGTAATTCCATTTATTCTGCTTTGAAAAAAGCTTATTTTCGCTGTTCCAGGCAGGATTATTTTTATCTGATTTTAGTATCAGATTATATATATAGCTTTCTGCCGCTTTGCCTATTGCAGTATTCAT
This sequence comes from Ruminococcus sp., assembly GCA_017523285.1. GTDB lineage: Bacteria > Bacillota > Clostridia > Oscillospirales > Ruminococcaceae > Ruminococcus. The sequence continues at coordinate 30,699 of JAFWWU010000037.1, read as the reverse complement.
TATCCTGAAACTCCTCCTGTTGTTATTCCTGAAGTAAACTGCTTCTGTGCCAATCCGAAAACTGATATAGAGGGTATTAGTCCGAGAATTGACATTGCTATTATTTTATTCTGTTCATATCCCTGCCCTGTGCTATCCATTGACATTCTAAGGGCAAGAGAAAGAGGGTATTTCTCTACCGATGAAATATAGATAAGCGGAGTCATAAAATCATTCATTGTCCATAAGAATGTAAAGACAGCTATTGATATAATTGCAGGTCTTATGCATGGTGCATGAATGTAAAAAAGCGTTTTTAACGCACCGCATCCGTCAATTGCCGCCGCTTCGTCAAGCTCTTTTGGTATACCTCCGAAAAACTGTATCAGTATAAATACAAATACGCCCTCGCATGCAAAAAGTGACGGTAGAGTAAGTGGTATATATGTATCAAGAACGCCTATTTCTCTCCACATTATATAGGTCGGAAGCATTGTTGCTATCTGAGGCATAAGCATTACTGCAAAAAGCAGAGCAAAGGCTGTTTTTCTGAAGGGAAAGTCAAATCTTGCAAATCCGTATGCGGTAACACTTGAAGAAATAACGGCAAACAAAATCTTGGGGATTATTATAAGAAGTGTATTCTTCAGAAAATGAAGTATTGTATATCCTCCTGCCGATTTCCATGCATTTATATATGCTGAAAAATCAATTTTTTCCGGTATAAACCATATTGATGTAAAAATCTCGCTGTTGCTTTTCATTGAAGCTCCGAAAAGCCACAAAAGCGGATATATCATTATAATAGAGCTTATTGCAAGAAATGTATATATAAGAAATTTTCTCATTGATTAATCCTTTTTTAATCTATTCCACAGAATAAGAATTATTGATATTACAATAAATGTTACGGTAAACAATATCCATGAAAGTGCATTCGCGTATCCGAAATTGTTATATGCAAATGCTTCGTCATAAATAAGCATAGCAAATGTATATGTTTTTTTCAGAGGATTTCCTCCTGTAATAAGAAACGGTGCATTGAACTCCTGAAATGCTGTTATAAGCTGTATTATGAAATTCATTATAAAGACATTTTTAATTGCGGGGAGTGTAATTCTGAAAAATGCTCTTACCTTTCCGCAGCCGTCAACCTTAGCGGCTTCATACTGTTCCTTAGGAATATCACGAAGTGCCGCAAGAAAAATAACCATACACGAGCCGAATTCCCATACCCTGAGAAGTACTATAGTCCATAGCGCAGGTACAGGCTCGCCATACCAGCTTACAGCGGGTAAGCCTGTTATTCCTAAAACCTGATTAACCAGTCCGTCTGTTGTGAAAAGATAACGCCATAATATGATAATTGCTATATTTGAGCCTAAAGTTGAAGGAATATAATATATTGTTCTGAAAACTCCCATATACTTTAATTCTATATTGAGAATAAGTGCAACACAAAGCGAAAAAATCATTTTCAATGGTACAAGCGTGAATATATATTTCAGCGTAACACAAAATGATTCTGTTACAGCTTTATCCGATAATATGTTTTTATAATTATCTATGCCGATAAAGTCGGGAGTTATATTCATTCTGTAATTATACAGGCTCATTATGAAAGACGAAATAAACGGATAAATGAAAAATGCCGCTACTCCGATTAAAAATGGTGAGATAAGCAATAATCCTGTATATTTACTTGTTGAAACAGGATTTCTGTATGTAGTTTTCTTTCGCATTATTTGATTTTCTCCAGATATTCGGATATAGATGTATATAACTGCTCAGCCGCCTGAGAAGTTGAAGCCTTTCCGTATGAAACATTTTCAAGTGCTGTATTACAGTAATCCTTAATCTGCTGTAAATCCATATACGGACTGACAGTTACAGGCATTATTTCATTTAGTTTTTCTGTTGAAATATATGATATACCACTTAGCATATCGTTTTCTTCCATATAGCTGTAAATCTTATTGTTTGCAGGAATCCCTCTTGTTGTTCCGAGAATTTTCGCACACTCCTCATCACTCATCAGAAAATTCAGAAATTCTGCCGCTTCATCGGGATATTTAGTATCAGCACTTATTGCATACATAAGTGAAGGCTTTATCATCCAGCCTGCTTTATTGCCGTTTTCATCTGACAGAAATTCTCCCGCTTCAAGAACATTTTCATCAAGGACAGCCTCATATTTGCCAACGGAGCTTCCCCATTCAAGAACACCGCCGATTTTTCCGTCTATAAATGCAGGTGATTGATATAAAGCGTCTGCACCATCGCTGTCTATGCGGTCTTTAATGGTTCTTATTACCTTGTTTTCTTCAAGCTCAGAATAAAAATCAAGAGCTGTTTTGAAATCTTCTTTATCAAAACCAAGATTTCCATTCATATCGATAAAGGTTTTAGCTGTTTTCTGCTGAACGTAAACAACACACAGATACCATGCAGTACCCCCAGACTGTATATCAAGGTCAATCGGGTAAACGTCATGCTTTTCAAATGCTTTTCCGAGATTAATAAGCTCATCCCAATTTGTAGGATAGGTAAAATTCAATTCTTCATACAAATCGGAATTATAGAAAAAACCTCTGCCACTCATTGAAACTGTAATGGCATTGAGATGATTATTACGAGTGCCGAAGGAAAGAATTTCATCGTCATACTCAGAAAAATCTATATAGTCGGAAAGCTTGTTAAGGTCGTAAAAGCCTTTTCCGTCAGATGACATTGAAATAAGCCAATCGTAGTTTATCTGCATAACATCGGCTTCGTTATCACCTGCCATCTGAGTATTTATTTTCTGAGTCCAGCCATCCCAACCTCCATATTCTGCTTTTATTTCAATATCGGGATGCTTTTCATTCCATAGCTTTATTGCAGAAAGTGTTGCTTCATGGCGGTCATCTCCACCCCACCAAGAAAAACGGAGTGTACATTTATCAAGTTTGCCGTCAGGCTCAGTTATACTATTCTTTTTATCGCAAGAAGAAAAAACTGTAAATGCTGTTAAATTTATCAGCAGCAATTTAAGTATAATATTTTTACTTTTATTCATATTTTTCCTCCTTCCATATACCTTATTATAATATATACTATCAAATAATTCAATATAAATCAATAAAATTAAGAATTTTTTAACATTATCAACAAGCAACAGCAATTATATATAAAACCGTATTCTGAATTTACAGAATACGGTTTAAAAATGTGTTTTTAATCTTCATAAATCGCAGAAATATGCTTTGGCTTGCGCTTATACGCTTTTTTACTGTCGGGAATTATTTTAGTAACGGGATTAATTCCGTTCCAGTCAAGGCGTTTCTGTGCATTAAGCTTTTTCTGCTCCTTTTTACTGAGTTTTTCATAGGAAATGAATTTTCTCAATATTCCTCACCTGCCTTGAAATTATAGATAGGCTTTATTATCTCATTGATTTCTACCGTATCACCGATATTATTTACAATATCATCAATAGATTTATATGCCATAGGACATTCATCAAGAGTCTGAGCATTTACAGATGTTGTATAAATACCGTTCATCTGCTTTTTGAACTCTGAAACAGTAAAGTTCTGTTTTGCCTGTGAACGTGACATTAATCGGCCTGCACCGTGCGGGGCTGAGCAGTTCCAGTCTGCATTTCCTTTGCCTGTGCAGATAAGACTTCCGTCACGCATATTAATCGGAATAAGGAGTTTTTCGCCTGCCTGAGCAGATACTGCACCCTTACGCAGAATCATTGTATCTGTATCAATGTAATTATGAATAGTTGTAAACTGCTCTGTAATGTGAAGATGCATACCCTTGATTATTTCATCCATCATAGCCTTACGGTTTAGCATTGCAAACTGCTGGACTATTTTCATATCGTGAATATACTGCTCAAAAAGCTCGCCCTCACAGTAAGCAAGATGCTTTGGTACATTTGTAAACTTGGTGTTTTTAAGCTTTGTGATTTCTGATTGTATCTGCTTATCCTTACCCTCTGATTTCAGGCGCTCGATAAGAAGCTCTATATCGCCTTTTGAGCTTCCGTTAAGACGCTTGTACGCTTCCTCCTGATAATATTTTGCCGTTTCTACTCCAAGATGACGTGAACCTGAGTGGATAACAATATAGATGCTTCCGTCATCGGATTTATCGACCTCGATGAAGTGATTTCCGCCTCCGAGAGTTCCGATACTTCTTTCAGCACGATTTGAATTAATCTGATTGTAGCAATAAAGCTCTGTAAGGTCGATTTTTTCATTATAGCGATGAGCCTTATCTCTTATATCGAAGCCTGATGGGATTTTTGAATAAATCAGCTTATCAAGCTTCTGGAGTTCGATGTGTTTTTCTTTCAGCTTTACGGTTTCCATACCGCATCCGATATCAACTCCGACAAGATTAGGCACAACCTTATCGGTGATATTCATTGTTGTGCCGATAGTACAGCCAGCACCTGCATGAACGTCAGGCATAATGCGTATCTGTGAACCTGCACTCATAGGCTGATTACAAAGCTCAATTATCTGTGCTACGGCGGATGAATCAATAATATCGGTATAAACCTTTGCTGAGTTGAATTTTCCGTTTAATTCTAACATAGTTTCTTCCTTTCCGAAATTGCCCGAAGCACAAAAAAGCACCCCCGCAGGAGTGCTTAATACTCAAAAATGTGCAAAAATTCAGCACATGGCTGAACACTTCTGGCAAACTCCATGCTTTTTAAAAATATTGAATTGTGGCATCTGGTAATATTTATAGCTTTTACTCATGGTGTTCACCGTCCTTTCGTAGAATATGGCTTTATTATATATCCGCATTTGCTATTTGTCAAGCGTTTATGAAAATTTTAACTGTTTTGTAATTTTTATGAAGTATACAAAACAAGCACTAAGCGTTCAGACTTAGTGCTTTATTTATAGCCATTTTTCGACATCAATATTTCGTGTATCTGTTTCACGGATTTTCTGCCTTAAGGTCAGTATTGACGACGGAACAACCGATATTTCATCTATTCCGATACCAAGAAAAAACTCGGTAATAGAAATATCTGCACCAAGCTCTCCGCAGATACCTACCCATATATTATTCTTGTGAGCATTATCGGTAACAGTTTTTATCATTCTTAAAACCGCTTTATGATGAGGATTGTAAAACTCATCAAGCTTTTCATTCTGTCTGTCAACTGCAAGAGTGTATTGCGTGAGATCGTTTGTGCCTATACTGAAAAAGTCAACTTCCTTTGCAAGCTCGTCGCTTACAATTGCGGCGGCAGGAGTTTCAATCATTATTCCCTGCTCTACATTTCCGATTTTTATCCCCTCTGTTTCAAGCTCTTTTTTTACTTCTGAAACAATGAGTTTGATTTTTTTTACTTCCTCAACAGATGTTATCATAGGATACATAATGCTTATATTTCCATATACTGAAGCACGATATATAGCTCTTAGCTGTGATTTGAATATATCAGGTTCATTAAGACATATTCTTATTGCCCTGTATCCCATTGCAGAGTTTTCTTCTTTTCTGAGATTGAAATATGACGCTTTTTTATCCGAGCCTATATCCAATGTGCGTATTATGATTTTCTTTTCGCCCATTGTTTCAGCCGCTTTTTTGTATATACGAAATTGCTCCTCTTCCGTCGGAAAATCGTTTTTTTCAAGGTAAATAAACTCTGAACGGAACAAGCCTATTCCGTCACCGTCATTTGCAAAAACAGCGGCTAAATCAATAATATTGCCGATATTTGCATAAAGCTTAATCTTTTTGCCGTCAAGCGTAATACTTTCCTTACCCTTTAGCGTACTGAGATATTCCTTGCGGATATCACTCTCAGCCATTTTTCTTTTCATATTCTCAATTGTTTCATCATCAGGCTCTATATATATTTTACCTGAAAAGCCGTCAACAATCGCTGTTTTGCCGTCAATATCGCTACTCATTTCTATATCACAGCCTACAACAGAGGGAATATTTAGCGTTCTTGCGAGTATTGCAGTATGTGAATTTGCAGAGCCTTTTACAGTTACAAATGACAATACCTTATCCTTATCGAGCCTTATTGTTTCGCTCGGTGCAAGGTCATCTGCTATTATTATTGATTTTTCAGACAGCTTGCTTTCTTCTGTATTCTCATCCATTAAATTTCTTATAATACGCTCCGAAATATCCTTTACGTCAATTGAACGTGATTTCATATATTCATCATCAATTGAGCTGAACATCTCTGAAAAGTTATCACCTGTCTGTGCTACGGCATATTCCGCATTGATTTTCTGTGTTTTTATTATGTTTTCGATTGATTCAATATAATCCGCATCATCAATCATCATACTGTGTATTTCAAATATTGCCGCATTTTCCTTGCCTATATCTGTTTCAGCTTCTACGCACAGACTAAGAAGCTGCTTTTTTGAATTTTCACGAGCATTATTGAATTTTATAAGCTCTTTTTCAATATCATCTATGTGAACTCTTTTAATATTTTCTGTATTCTTTTTAAGCAATTTTATCTTGCCTATTGCAATACCATCGCATACGCCTTTTCCCTGACAGACTAACATTGTTGCTCCTTTCACAAAGAAAAATAGCCGAGGCAAGCATAATCTGCCTCAGCTATATTTTACTCTTTTTTATTGCAATAATTCATATATTTTTTCAATTTCTTCCTTTGTGGCAAGATTTTCCGAAAATGTGCTTGCACTGCCTGCGGATATTCCCATATCAAGCGCATAGCTGTAATCACCTTTTTCAAGCCAGCCGTAAATAAAGCCTGCAACCATTGAATCGCCCGCTCCGGTTGAATTTATAACATTTCCTTTAACAGCTTTTCTGCAAATCACTTGATTATCCTCAGTTACAAGTAATGCACCATCAGCACCGAGAGATACAAGTACATTTTTTGCACCTGCTTTTTTCAGTTCCCTTGCTGCATCCGAAATATCATCAAGGGTTTCAAGCTTATGTCCGCAAAGCTCTTCAAGCTCTGAGCGATTCGGCTTTATAAGAAACGGATTATATTTCAAAGATTTTTTTAGCAGTTCACCTGTTGCGTCAACAACTGTGAGAATGGATTTATCGCTGAGTTTTTCAAGGATTTCACAATAAATGTCTGATGAAATGCTTTTAGGTATACTACCAGCAAGTACAAGTGCATCTCCTGATTTTATATTTGCAAGCTTTTTATATAACTCATTCAGAAATTTTTCTGAAATTTCAGGTCCTTGTCCGTTTATTTCTGTTTCTTCATCAGTTTTTAGTTTTACGTTTATGCGTGAATAGCCGTTTTCAAGAAATATAAAATCATTTTTTATTTTATCTTCATCAAGCATTTTTCTGATAATTTCACCTGTAAAGCCTGCAAGAAATCCGAGAGCATTTGTATCTGAACCAAGATTTTTCAGAACTGTGGAAACATTGATTCCCTTGCCGCCTGCAAGCAGTTTTTCGCCTGATGTACGGTTTACCTCTCCCTGCTTATAATTATCAACATTTACTATATAATCGATTGCGGGATTAAGTGTTAATGTATATACCATTATTATTCACCTTTTATCTTTGTAAAATAGAAAATAGCAAGCTGTGTTCTGTCACGCAGATTAAGCTTTTCAAGAATTGTACTGAGATAATTTCTGACAGTTCCTTCACTTAAATAAAGCTTTGAAGCAATTTCTTTGTTGCTTAATCCGTCTGCTACAAGCTCTATTATTTCCTGTTCTTTTTCATTTATATCAAATTTTGAATAATCAAATGAAGAAGTATTGCTCATAAGTTGTGGAAGTCTGCCGATTATTTCAGCCCCATATACATTCTGTCCGCCTGCTACTGCTTCAAGTGCAGGAACTATGCCATTAAAATCCTGTTTCAGAATATATCCTCTTGCACCGATTTTGAGTGCTTTTACTATGTATTCATCATCTGAAAATGTTGTAAGAAAAAGAATATTTGCGTCAGGATAATCCTTTATTATTACTTCTCCTGCTTCAAGACCTGTCATATCGTTCATTCTGATATCCATAAGCATAACTTCGGGAGAGTGTTTTTTATATAATTCCATTGCTTCTCTACCGCTGTATCCAATTGCCGCAACTTCTACCTTACCGCTTGCTTCAAGTATAGTTTTAAGTGAAATTGCAACAAGATTATCGTCATCAACTATTACTATCTTCATTTTTAAACTCCTTTTTTCTTTGGAATTGTTACAAATATTCTGAATCCATCTTCGTTTGTAATTCTTATTATACCGCCAAGACGTTCAACACGTTCAATCATTCCTGTAATTCCCATTCCAGATGAAGAATTATCACTTTTTATATCTGTTCCGTTATCGTGTATTATCATTTTATAGAATGCAGGATGCTCCTGTACGGAAATATCAACTTTTGTACAATTGCTGTGCTTTACTATATTTGACATTGCTTCTTTTATTATCGTAATTATGCATATTTTTACATTGGCATCTGCGTTTCTGTCAATTTCAATCGATGTATTGATTTCATATTTTGATTTCAATGGAGTTATACACTCATTTACTGCATTTATAAGATCAATTGATTCATCATGAAGATTATGCACGCTCTCTCGTATATTCGTCATAGCATTATCAAGAGTTGTCTTTATCCCTTCAAGCATAAGCCTTTCATTTTCATCCTTATTAATCGCAAGCATTGCACCAATCTGAAGAATTGAACGTGTAAGAAGATGTCCTACGTTATCGTGAATTTCTCTCGCAATTCTGTTTCTTTCTCTTAGCGTGGCAAGATTTATTTCATAATTCTGACTGTCTATAAGGTCACGATTTTTTGTTTCAAGTATATATTTAAGCTCTGTCCCCGAATCCCGTATCTCTATAAGCTCATTGGAAAGATTTGCGTATTTATAGGATTTTACCTGTAATGCGGAGGCAATACACATTGCAGAAATAATTACAACTGCTTCTGACGTTTCTTTTCCGATGCAAAGAGCTATTCCTGCCAATGCGGTAACTGCAATAAATGATTTGATTCTCGTCTGAGCAATTTCATAGAAGATTATCGGATACACTATTACGAACTCTTTTCGTATAAAGGCAAGTATTATATATGCACTCAGAATGATAATTTTTATCTTTTTGTTATCAGATATCTGACATAACAATGAAAACGAAAAACCTGTAAGCAGAACTACCACGGGAATAAAAAAGCCTTCATTTGTAAAAATAAGAACCGATAACATAAGAAATATCAGTGCTTTATCATATAATCGTGTTATACATATCACCTGCCTGAATGTTATTTATATCATTGTATTTATTATATCATATCCGTATAAAAATGTCCACATTAAAAAGGGCGGTATCAGCTTATAAAAGCAATACCGCCGATTTATTATATTTTTGTAATATCTACAAGCTCAACGTCATCTATTGTTTTGCCTGACTGGAGTACATTTGCAAGAGCCTTTGCTGTATAAATTGCTGTAAGACTGCATACAGAACGCTCAACAGATTTTCTTCTCATTTTTACACTATCTCGTGCAGGCATTCTGCCCTTTGCGGAGGTTGAAATCATATAGTGAATCTTTCCGCTTTCAAGTAATGAGATTGTATTAGGCTCGCCATCTGAAATTTTTCTTACAAGATTTGTGGCAATCATATTTCTGTTAAGCATACTTGCTGTACCGCTTGTACCGTAAAGCTCAAAGCCCATTGAAGCGAATTTATCAGCAATCGGGATTATTTCCTGCTTATCGCTGTCTCTTACAGAAATAAGCACTCCGCCCTCTTTTTTGAGGTCGTAGCCTGCGGCTACAAGTCCCTTGAGAAGTGCCTCTTCAAATGTGTGTGCAATTCCAAGACATTCTCCTGTTGACTTCATTTCAGGTCCGAGCATTGTATCAACATCCTGAAGCTTTTCAAAGCTGAATACAGGAACTTTGACAGCAACATAGTCACCCTCAGGATAAAGACCGCTTTCATAGCCAAGCTCTGCAAGAGTAGAGCCGAGCATTATCTTTGTTGCGATATCTACCATAGGTATTCCTGTAACCTTGCTGATATACGGTACTGTTCTTGATGAACGTGGATTAACTTCAATTACATATACCTGATTATTATATACAACATACTGAATATTTACAAGACCGATTACGTTAAGCTCTGTTGCAAGTAGTCTTGTATATTCAATGATTGTATTTTTGATTGAAGAAGATAAATTCTGAGCAGGATAAACTGAAATAGAGTCACCTGAATGGACACCTGCACGTTCAACGTGCTCCATAATACCAGGGATGAGGAAATCCTTTCCGTCACATATAGCATCAACTTCTACTTCTGTACCCATCATATATTTATCGATAAGAACAGGATTTTCAAGCATTGTACGGGTGATAATTCCCATATACTCAACTACATCTGCCTGTGAGTAAGCGATAATCATATTCTGACCGCCAAGAACGTATGACGGACGGAGAAGTACAGGATATCCGAGCTTTTCAGCTACTTCAACCGCTTCTTCTGTTGTCATTACGGTAAAACCTTCAGGACGTGGGATATTGCACTTTTCAAGAAGCTCATCAAAGCGTTCTCTGTCCTCTGCGGCATCTATATTGTCAGCCGATGTTCCGAGAATATTTACTCCCATATCTGAAAGATGTCTTGTAAGCTTGATTGCTGTCTGTCCGCCGAACTGAACAACTACGCCATAAGGCTTTTCAGTTTCGATTATAGCTTCTACATCTTCTCTTGTAAGAGGATCGAAATAAAGTCTGTCACCTGTATCAAAATCGGTTGAAACTGTTTCAGGGTTATTATTGCATATTACAGCTTCATAGCCAAGCTCTTTAAGAGTCCATACGCAATGAACAGAACAATAGTCAAATTCGATACCCTGTCCTATTCTTATAGGACCTGAGCCGAATACGATAACCTTTTTCTTGCCTATGTCAGTTCTTTCTATAAATTCAGCAGCTTCGTTTTCTTCATCAAATGTTGAATAGAAATACGGAGTTTCAGCCTTGAATTCAGCGGCACAGGTATCAACCATTTTAAATACAGCTCTTTTTCTTGCAGGGCATTTCTGACCTGACATTCTTTCAATTGTGCTGTCAAGATAGCCATACTGCTTTGCAATATTATATTTATCTTCTGTAAGCTCTCCGTCAGCAAGCCATCTTTCAAGATTTATAAGATTCATAAACTTACTGAGGAACCATTTATCAATCTTTGTGATATCGTGGATTTCATCAATTGAAATACCACGCTTCAATGCTTCGTAAACCTGGAATGAACGTTCATCGTCAACATTTGAAAGCATTGATAATATTTCTGCTGTTGAGCATTTTTCAAGCTTTGGCATATTCATACTGTCAAGTCCAAGCTCAATTGAACGAACAGCCTTCATAAGTGCCTGTTCAAAGCTTGTACCGATTGACATTACTTCGCCTGTTGCTTTCATCTGTGTGCCGAGTGTTCTTTTTGCGTATACGAATTTATCAAATGCCCATTTAGGAAACTTAATTACTACATAGTCAATTGACGGCTCAAAGCAGGCATATGTTTTACCTGTTACCTGATTGAGAATTTCATCAAGTGTATAGCCGATTGCAATTTTTGTTGCAACCTTTGCAATAGGATAGCCTGTTGCCTTTGAAGCAAGTGCAGATGATCGTGAAACTCTTGGGTTTACTTCGATTACTGCATATTCAAGGCTATCGGGATTAAGTGCAAACTGACAGTTACAGCCACCCTCTACCTTTAATTCAGATACGATTTCAAGTGCTGCACTTCTTAGCATATTGAATTCAACTGTTGTAAGAGTTACAGCAGGCGCAATAACGATACTATCGCCTGTATGAACACCTACAGGGTCGAGGTTTTCCATTGAGCATACTGTTATAACATTGCCCTTGCTGTCACGGATTACTTCAAATTCAATTTCCTTCCAGCCGCTTATACACTTTTCAACGAGAATCTGTGTAATCGGAGAAAGTCTGAGTCCGTTTGTTGAAATTTCACGCAGTTCTGCCTCGTTATAGGCAATACCGCCGCCTGTTCCTCCGAGTGTGAAAGCAGGACGGATAATTACAGGATAGCCGATTACTTCTGTAAAATCAACGGCATCCTCTACTGTTTCAACTACTTTTGATGGGATACATGGCTGATTGATTTTTTCCATTGTATCCTTGAAAGCCTGTCTGTCCTCTGCTTTGTGGATTGTTTCAGGGTCAGCACCGAGAAGCTTTACATTATGAGCGTCAAGAAATCCCTCCGCTGCAAGCTGCATTGAAAGAGTAAGTCCTGTCTGTCCGCCAAGAGTAGAAAGAACGCTGTCAGGCTTTTCAATTTCAATTATTCTTTTTACAACGTCAAGTGTAAGAGGCTCAATGTAGATTTTATCCGCCATTGATTTATCTGTCATAATTGTGGCAGGGTTTGAGTTGATGAGAACAACTTCAAGTCCCTCCTGTTTCAGTGCACGGCATGCCTGTGTTCCTGCATAGTCAAATTCGGCAGCCTGTCCGATTACAATAGGTCCTGAACCGATTACAAGAACTTTTTTCAAATCACTTCTGAGCGGCATATTACTTTGCCTCCTTACTGTTCATACTCTTTACAAAATCATCAAATAAATATGAAGTGTCAAGAGGTCCGCCATGTGCGGCAGGATAAAACTGAACTGAAAATGCATTTATATTGTTATACTTTATACCCTCGCAGGTTTTATCATTTGCATTGATATGGGTTAATCTGTATGATGAATCATCAAGGCTTTCTGGTTTTACAATGTAACCGTGATTCTGCTCTGTAACATAGGTTTTACCGCTTGCAAGGTCAATTACAGGCTGATTTGCACCTCTATGGCCATAGCTGTGCTTTTCGGTTTCTGCCCCTTGTGAAAGTGCAAGAAGCTGATGTCCGAATGATACTCCGAAAATCGGAAGTGAAAGCTCTGTCATCGCCTTTATATTTTCGATAATCTGCTTATCTGCGGCAGGATTTCCCGGACCGTTCGAAAGGAATATTCCATCTGGTGAAATTGCTTTGATTTCATCAGCACTCGTGTTTGCAGGCATTCTTACTACCTTGCAGTTTCTTTTGAGAAGCTCATTGATAAAGCATTTTTTGCAGCCGAAATCCATTACAGCAACTGTATACTGCGGATTTTCAGGAGTAATTTCGACAGCCTCTGATACTGTTGTTTTCATTACAGTATTTTCAGCAGAAAATGAATTAATCAGCTCTAAAAACTCTGCTTTTTTTGAATAAACGTCTTCTGTTGTGATTACTCCGTTCATAACGCCTTTTTCCCTTATAAGACGGGTAAGACGTCTTGTATCTATGCTGTGAATACCTACAACATTATGGTTTTTAAGGTATTCATTTATATCAGACTCTTTATCCATTCTGAAATTTGATGGTGTATTGCACCATTCTCTTACAACATATCCGCTTACATAAGCTTCCGATGCTTCGTTATCCTCGTCATTAACGCCATAATTTCCTATAAGAGGAAAGGTCTGCGCTACTATCTGTCCGCAGTAGCTCGGGTCGGTCAGAGTTTCCTGATAGCCTGTCATACCTGTTGTAAATACAACCTCTCCTATAACAGTACCCTTTGCACCGAAGCTTCTGCCCTCAAATATCTGTCCGTCAGCAAGCATGAGATACGCTTTTTCACTTTGGTTGAATAACGACATTTTACCAGTCCTTTCAGCTTTATGTTTTATTTCAGATTGATATATGATGTGATATCGTCTCTCATTCTTATAACTTCACGACGAGCTGCCTTTGCAAAATCACGTTCATCACAGCCCTCTTTCTGATATGCACACATTACAGCTCTTGATGAGTTTACAATTGCACCAAGACCGTTATCATCAAATGCACCCTTAAGGCCTTCTGCACCGCCGCCCTGTGCACCATAGCCGGGAACGAGGAACATTGTGTGAGGAAGTCTTTGTCTGAGCTCTGCAAGCTGCTGTGGATATGTTGCACCTACAACTGCTCCGACTGCTGAATAACCATATTTACCGATAGTATCTTCGCCCCATTTTTCGCACATATCGCCCATTACTGCGTATATTGGTGTTCCGTCGATAAGCTTGTCCTGAAGCTCTCCGCTTGATTTATTTGAAGTCTTTACGAGAACATAGATACCCTTGTCACGTTCCTTGCATATTTTAAGAAGTGGATCAATACCGTCTGTTCCGAGGTAACCGTTTACTGTGAGAGCGTCTGCACCGAATGGCTCGATTTCGTTTTCACCGATTTTTACTGAGCCGAGATGTGCTGTTGCATAAGCTTCCATTGTAGCTCCGATGTCGTTTCTCTTACCATCTGTGATTACATACATACCCTTTAACTGAGCATAACGGATTGTTCTTTCAAGTGTCTTTACGCCGTGATGTCCGTACATTTCATAGTATGCAGCCTGTGGCTTTATAGCAGGTACGATATCACAGATTTCATCGATAATGAGCTTATTGAAGCTGAAAATAGCTCTTGAAGCAGCTTTAAGGCTCCAGCCGTCATCATCAAGATATCTTTTCTGTAAGTATTCAGGAACATATTCAAGTCGTGGGTCAAGACCTACAACAGTAGGGTTTTTAGTTTCAATGATTTTCTCAATAAGTCTGTCAAATGACATAGCAAATTCCTCACATTTCTTTATATTTTATTTCTCCCTTAGAAAGGGTCATAATTGGCTTTCCTTTAAGCTTCATTCCTTTGAATACGGTGTTCTTTGATTTTGAATGAAGCATCTGCGGCTCAACAGTCCATTCCTTGTTCAAATCTGCAATTACAAGGTCTGCTGTTTCGTTTGGTTTAATCGAAATATATTCAAGTCCGAGAAGCTTTCTCGGATTAACCGACATAAGCTGTACAATTTTATTTAGGCTTACTTTTCCTGTATGATAAAGTCCTGTAAGTGATGCGGCAAATGATGTTTCAAGTCCTACAACGCCATTGGGAGCTTTTTCAAAATCAGCCTTTTCCTCAGCTGCGTGAGGGGCATGGTCGGTAACAATACAATCTATTGTGCCGTCAACAATTCCCTCTATGATAGCTTCTGTATCCTCAGCAGTTCTCAGGGGCGGATTCATTCTGAAATCCGCATCTCTTGCAAGAAGCTTTTCATCTGTAAGAAGAAAATAGTGCGGACAGGTTTCACATGTTACCTTTACTCCTGCTTTTTTCGACTGACGTATTATTTCTGTACTGCCCTTTGTACTTACATGAGCAATATGTATTCTTGCGTCTACACTTTCAGCAAGGATAATTTCTCTTGCTGTTATCATATCCTCAGAAGCTCTGTCCATTCCCTTGACGCCGAGCTTTTCGGATATTTCTCCTTTATTCATAATACCGCCGTTTATTATGCTTAAATCCTCGCAATGAGAAATCACAAGCAAGCCGTTATCGTTTGACATTTCAAGTGCCTGACGCATCTGTTCTGCATTTTCAACAGGTCGTCCGTCATCTGAAATTGCTTTTACACCTGCCGAAATAAGCTCTTTATAGTTGCAAAGACCGCTTCCACTCATTCCATTTGTAATACAACCAGCAGGATAAACATCAACGCCTGTTCCCTCAGCCTTGTTTATTACATATTTTATTGTATCGGCATTATCGGCAACAGGGTTTGTATTAGGCATACAAACTACACCCGTTACGCCGCCTGCAAGTGCTGCGTAACAGCCTGTAAGAACATCTTCCTTATGCGTAAAACCAGGATCTCTGAAATGCACATGCATATCAAAGAATGACGGCATAACTGCCAGTCCTGTTCCGTCAATGACTATATCTGCGTCCATGTCAATACTGTCGGCAACATATTTTATTTTTCCGTCCTCGATATAAATATCAGATATAAAATCATTTTCTGCATCAACAGCTCTTATACTTTTTAAAAGTATCGTATCCATATTTTCCTCCATTGTTTATTCAGCAACAGCTATCGAAACGCTGTCGCTTCCGTCAGTTTCACTGACTGATACAATAATCTCCTCTTCTCTTGAGGTCGGGAGATTTTTCCCTACATAATCAGGTCTTATCGGTAGTTCACGATGTCCTCTGTCAATAAGAACAGCAAACTGTATAGACTTTGGTCTGCCACGCTTGATAAGTGCATCAATGGCTGCTCTTGCTGTTCTGCCTGTAAATATTACATCATCAACAAGAATAACACGCTTATCTCTGATATCAAATGATATTTCAGTTTTATCATTGATATCGCTGTTATTGATATCATCTCTTGACGGAGTAATATCAATTGCACCGAAAGGTACAGATACATTTTCAAGCTCTGAAATCTTATCGGCAATTCTCTTTCCGAGAGCAACACCTCTTGACAGAACTCCGACTATGCAAAGGTCATCAGCGCCCTTATTTCTTTCAAGAATTTCGTATGTAATTCTTGTCATGGCACGCTGCATTGCCTCTCCGTCCATAATACTTCTTTGTTTACTCAAAATAATTTCTCCTACAAAAAAACGCTTACCTGTGTTGACAGATAAGCGTTGTAATTTGCATATAGCTATACCTATGACTAAGTAATAAAGCATATATGGTTACCGCCTTGTCAACCTCACAGGATTAACTTAAAGGGATACTCATAAACTTATTATATTATATCATATTTTTTTTATATTGTCCAGTAGAAAATGAAATTTTATATCAGAATCTTTGTTTATTCAATTAATATCAGAAATTTCAAATCTTTTCGCTTTTTTACTTGATAAAAAAATGCAAATCTGTTATAATTATATAATAGTAAATGCGAAAGGAGAACATTATGAAATATACACAAGGTAAATTTCAGATTATCAAAAAAAGCGTTATCGCAAAAGAAATATACTGCTTTGAAATTCTTTGCCCTGAGGTTGCGGAAGTTGCTGTTCCCGGACAGTTCGTTCATATCAGAGCAAACGGATTTACTCTACGCAGACCTGTTTCTATCTGTGAAATCAATAAATCCAAAGGTACATTAAAAATTGTTTTTGAGGTAAGAGGCGAAGGAACTGCCGAAATTGCAAAGCTCAATGTTGATTCCTTAATCGATATGCTTGCACCTCTCGGTCATGGATTTACTTTAAACCCTGAATTCAAAAAGGTTGTATTAATCGGCGGCGGAATAGGGACTCCTCCAATGCTTCCGCTTGCACAGTATTACGGAAATAAAGCTGCTGTTATTACAGGATTCAGAAGCGCTGACGCTGTAATTCTTCAAAATGAATTCAAAGCTTCTGGCGCTGAAACAATTTTATGTACTGACGACGGTACTATGGGCATAAAGGGATTTGTTACATCTCCGCTTGAAGATACACTTAAAAATGGCGGTGTTGATGCTGTATATGCTTGCGGCCCTATGCCAATGCTCAAGGCTGTTTCTGAACTTGCAGACAAATATGGTGCTTACTGTGAAATCTCACTTGAAGAGCGTATGGGCTGCGGTATTGGTGCTTGTCTTGTATGTGCTTGCAAAACAAAGAAGAATGATGAGGAATACTTTGCACATGTATGCAAGGAAGGCCCTGTATTCAAGGCTGAGGAGGTTGTCTGGTAATGGCTGATTTATCTGTAAAAATCTGCGGTGTTGATTTTAAAAATCCTATTATTCCTGCATCAGGTGTTTTCGGCTATGGCAGAGAATATGAAGAACTTTTTCCGCTTTCAAAGCTTGGCGGTATAGCTACAAAGGGAACTACAATTACTCAGCGTACAGGCAATCTTTCTCCGAGAATTGCTGAAACTCCAAGCGGAATGCTTAATTCTGTAGGATTACAGAATCCGGGAATTGATAAATTCATTGATGTTGAGCTTCCTAATCTTCTTACAAAGGATACTGTTATTCTTGCAAATATTGCAGGTTCTACTATTGATGAATGTGTTACTATCGCTGAAAAGCTTGATTCTACTGATGTTCATATGATTGAGCTTAATATTTCATGTCCTAATGTAAAACAGGGCGGTGCTGCATTCGGTACTTCATGCGAAACAGCCGCTGAAATCACATCAAAGGTAAGAAAAGCAACAAGCAAACCTCTTATAGTTAAGCTTTCACCTAATGTTACAAGTATTACAGATATTGCAAAATCAGTTGAAGCCGCAGGTGCTGACGCTGTATCGCTTATCAATACACTTCTTGGAATGAGAATTGATGTAAATACAGGCAGACCAATTCTTAAAAATAATGTCGGAGGTCTTTCAGGACCTGCTGTTTTCCCTGTCGCTGTAAGAATGGTATGGCAGGTTGCTAATGCTGTTGATATCCCTGTTATCGGTATGGGCGGTGTTGCAAGCGGTAAAGATGCTATCGAACTTATGATGGCTGGTGCTTCTGCTGTTCAGGTTGGTGCGGCAATATTTACTGACCCGTTTGCACCTGTAAAGATAATCGATGAAATGAATGAGTTCCTTGACAACAAGAACATTTCATCTGTTAAGGAAATTATCGGCTCAGTAAAGCCATGGTAACAGAAAGGTAATTTATATGAAAATTATGTCTGTTGATTTCGGCGATTCAAGAACAGGAATTGCCTGCTGTGATAAAAGTGAAATGCTTGCTTCTCCTGTATGTGTAATCGAAGAAAAAGATTTTAATACCTGCATACAGAAAACAGCTGCACTTGCTGCTGAGCATAAAGCAGAAGAAATCGTTGTAGGATTTCCTAAGAATATGAACGGAACAATCGGTGAAAGAGCAGAAAAATGCCAGCTCTTTTCAGAAGAACTGGCAAAGCTTGTAAATTGTCCCGTTAAACTGTGGGACGAGCGTTGTACAACCGTTTCAGCACATAATTACCTCAATGTTACAAATACTAGAGGTAAAAAAAGAAAAGCTGTTGTAGACGCTGTTGCGGCTACTATTATTCTTGAAAGCTATCTTGATTTCAGAAAAAATACTGCTACATTATAATTGATGTGATTTCATCAAGTACATTTCCTGCGGCTTTCAGTGCTTTTCCTGCATTCTTTTTGATGCTTCTCTTTTTCCCTGTGCTTGCCGCAGTAACTGTATAGCAAACAAGTCCTGCCGCTGTTCCGAAGGTTACGCTTTTTACTATTGATTTAATATCCATATTTGCTCCGAGCCACACCTACGGCATCTTCGGTGCGGTATCGTCTTTTCGGCAGACGTTAAGCCGATTTTGTGACATTCACACTTATATTTTTATCAGAATTACATAAAATATACACGGAGTGACTTTATGTATAATCTTAATATCGTTCTTGCAGAACCTCAGATTCCGCAGAATACAGGCAACATCTCCAGAACCTGTGCTGTTACGGGCGCTAAGCTTCATCTTATAAAGCCTTTCGGATTTGAAATTACCGATAAACAGCTTAAACGTGCAGGTCTTGATTACTGGGATAAGCTTGATATTACTTATTACGAAAATTTTGAGGACTTCTTCAGTAAAAACAACGGTCCGTTCTTTTATTTTACAACAAAGGGCAGACACGTTCACAGTGATGTTCAGTATCCTGATAACGCATATATTATTTTCGGGCGTGAAGATAAGGGGCTGCCTGAAGAACTCTTGTATGAAAATGAGGAAAACTGCGTAAGAATACCTATGAGAAATAATCTGAGAAGTCTTAACCTTTCAAATTCTGTTGCAATTGCAACTTATGAAATTCTAAGACAATGGGATTACCCTGACCTTGCAACAGAAGGTCAGCTAACAAAGTATAAATGGTAAAAGGAGTATAAAAATGCAGAAAATATTAATTATGACTGATTCGGCTTGCGATCTTGAGCCTGAATTAATTAAAGAACTCGGCATAAAGGTTATGCCTTTCAATATTTCAATCGATGAACTCAGCTTCAGAGAAATAGAGAAAACCAAAGATGAAGTTTATGAGCTTATGGATAAATCAGATAATATTCCTAAAACAGCACAGATTACTGCATTCGAATTCGAAGAAGCTTACAAAGAAGCTTTTGAACAGGGTTATACAAATATTATCTGTGTTACAATTGCAGGTACTGCTTCTGCTACAAATTCCAACGCTGTTATGGCTATAAATAATTTCTATGAAGAAAATCCTGATGCTAAAAATAAAATCAGCATTAAAGTAATCGACTCAAACGGATATACAGGAATGTACGGATATCCTGTTACAGAAGCTGCAAAAAAAGTCGCTAAGGGTACAGATGCGGAAAGTATCATCGCTTACCTTGAAGAATGGTTCAGCTGTATTACAGCTTATTTTGTACCTATGACTCTTAAATATGCAAAAAAATCAGGCAGAATTTCTGCTGCTGCTGCTTTTGCAGGTGAGCTTCTCGGATTAAAGCCTGTTATTGAAATGGTTAACGGCGGCTCAATAATCCATGAGAAAATCAGAGGCGAAAAGAATATAATTCCAAAGCTTATGTCTCAGATTGAAAAGGTTATGACTCCTCAGACTCCTTATATTATGCTTACTGCTAAGGATGATACTCTTGCAAAATTACTTGAAAAGGAAATGATTAAGAAATTCGGCTATAAGGCTGAATATTACAGCAAAGTCGGTGCAGCTGTTGCGGCAAATGCAGGTCCTGACCTTGTTGGTGTTGCATTCAGAAAAAATACTTCCAAATAATACAGAAGGCTATCGGTAAATAATACTGATAGCCTTCTTCTTGCATATAATAATTAGAGGCAGGTATTATCTACCTGCCTCATTCTGTATTCAATGATGTGCCTCGTATACACTGATACGATTCTGTGCTCTTTTGAGCTTAAGCTCTGCTCTTGATTTTTCTTCATCAGTTTTGGAATTTTCAATACGTTTTAACGCATCTTCTTCTGAGCGTTTTGCCCATGCAATGTCAATATCAGATGACCATTCAGCCGCAGAAGCTATGATTTTTACATCAACATTATAATTTACCTTAACAAAGCCGCTTGCTATTGCCGCATACTTTTCTTCACCGTTTACTGTGAGCTTTAAAGCACCTGACGGAAGCATTGCAACATAGTTTTCGTGACCTGCCAGTATTCCAACATCACCCTCGGTTGTACGGACAATAATCTGTTCCGCATCACCGCTGTATATGGTTTTGTCAGGAGTTATAATCTGCAGTTTATAGCTTTTCATCAGTTATCACCGCTTTTTGCCTTTTCTACAGCTTCATCAATTGTTCCTACGAATAAGAATGCTGATTCAGGAAGATTATCATGCTTACCTTCAATGATTTCCTTGAAGCCTCTGATTGTTTCCTTAATCGGTACATACTTACCCTGCATACCTGTAAACTGTTCAGCAACAGAGAATGGCTGTGAAAGGAATCTCTGGATTTTTCTTGCTCTTGATACTGTAAGCTTATCTTCATCAGAGAATTCATCCATCCCCATGATAGCAATAATATCCTGAAGTTCTGTGTAACGCTGGAGAATATTCTGTACTGCTCTTGCAGTATCATAATGCTCCTGACCTACGATTTCTGGTGAAAGAATTCTTGAATTACTTTCAAGTGGGTCAACAGCAGGATAAATACCGAGTGATGCAATCTGACGTGAAAGTACGGTTGTAGCGTCAAGATGAGCAAATGTTGTTGCAGGAGCCGGGTCTGTAAGGTCATCGGCAGGTACATAAACAGCCTGAACTGATGTGATTGAACCCTTGTTTGTAGATGTAATTCTTTCCTGTAATGCGCCCATTTCAGTTGCAAGTGTAGGCTGATAACCTACGGCTGAAGGCATACGTCCGAGAAGCGCTGAAACTTCTGAGCCTGCCTGTGTGAAACGGAAGATATTATCGATAAAGAGAAGAACGTCCTGTCCCTCAACATCTCTGAAATATTCAGCCATTGTAAGACCTGAAAGACCTACTCTCATTCTTGCTCCAGGTGGTTCATTCATCTGACCGTAAACAAGAACAGTTTTGTCGATAACGCCGCTTTCCTTCATTTCGTTATAAAGGTCGTTACCCTCACGGGTACGCTCGCCAACACCTGTAAATACTGAAATACCGCCATGCTGATTTGCTACGTTATTGATAAGCTCTTGAATAAGAACGGTTTTACCAACACCCGCACCGCCGAAAAGACCGATTTTACCGCCTTTGAGGTATGGCGCGATAAGGTCGATAACCTTTATACCTGTTTCAAGAACTTCACTTGCCGCTGTCTGCTCCTCATAGCTCGGAGCTTCACGATGTATTGCCCAGTTTTCTTCAACCGGTGGCATTGGCTTTTCATCAATCGGCTCGCCGAGAAGATTGAATACTCTGCCGAGTGTTTCCTTACCTACAGGTACCTTGATAGGTGCGCCTGTATCAACGGCATCCATTCCTCTGACAAGACCGTCGGTACTGCTCATAGCGATACAGCGTACAACATCATCACCGATATGCTGTGCTACTTCTACAACAAGCTTTGTACCATTATTATTTATTTCTATCGAGTTAAGAAGCTTAGGCAGATTTTCTTTTGAAAAGCGTATATCAACTACCGCACCGATTATCTGCACTATTTTTCCTATATTCTGCATAAATCCTCCTTAGTTCTGAGCAGATGCACCGCCCACAATTTCAGTAATTTCCTGAGTAATCGCAGTCTGTCTTGCTCTGTTATATATAAGTGAAAGATTATCTATAATTTCTGTTGCGTTATCTGTTGCATTTTCCATCGCCATACGTCTTGAAGCTTGTTCCGAAGCAAATGAACATACAGCAGCACCATAAATAATGCCTGCAATATATTTCGGAATAAGCTGTTCAAATACAGCTGATGGTGATGGCTCATAACGAGTTACAGAATTGCATTTTGGTTGTTCCTCAAGATTACTGAGAGGAATTACGCTTAATGTTCTTGCGTTCTGTACAAGCGGAGAAACATATTCTGTGTATACAAGCTCAACATGTCCGATTGATTTATGCTTATTATACATATCAATTATTATGTCGGCAATTTCTGTTGCGTTGTATAACGACATATTTTCTGCAATGCCCTCATAGCCCTTCAGAATTTTTGCATCGTGCTTTGTGAAATACTCAACAGCCTTTTTACCTATCGGCATAATTACAGCATTTCCGCCAAGTTCGGCAATTCTTGCTTCTGCAAGCTTTATGACATTGGAATTATATCCGCCTGCAAGTCCTCTGTCACCTGCTATTACAATTATCAACGAGGTATCCGAAGAAGTTGATTTACGAGTATAGACTGAATTGAAATATCTGTCCTGTGAGGCGATTTCACTCATGGTTTCGTAAACAGCATTGAAAAATGTCATTGCAGAATCAGCCTTTTCTTTGGCTTTTCTGAACTTAGACGAAGCAACAAGCTCCATAGCTTTTGTAATCTGCATAGTGCTTTCAACGCTTTTAATTCTTCGTTTTATTTCCTTCATATTGCCTGAAGCCATTATTTATCACCTCGTTTACTTTTCATCAGCTATATATTTATCAGCAAATAAGGTCAATGCTTCTTTAAGAGCATCTTCAGTTTCGGCTGTAAGCTCTTTTGTAACCTTGATTGAATCAATTATTTCAGGATATGAATTATCAATATAATCGAAGAGCTGAATCTGATAATCAGCTATATTCTTTACGTCAATATCCTTGAGATAATTGTTTGTAACAGCATAAATGATTATTACCTGATGTTCAACGGCAACAGGCTTATTTCTGTCCTGTTTGAGAACTTCAACAATACGTTCACCCTTTGCAAGACGTTCCTTTGTATCCTTATCAAGATCAGAACCGAACTGTGAGAACGACTGAAGTTCACGATACTGTGAATATGAAAGCTTGAGCGAACCTGAAACCTTCTTCATAGCCTTTATCTGAGCCGCACTACCAACTCGTGATACTGAAATACCAGGGTTTACGGCAGGTCTTACACCTGCATTGAAAAGGTCAGTTTCAAGGAATATCTGACCATCTGTGATTGAAATAACATTAGTCGGGATATATGCTGAAACGTCGCCTGCCTGAGTTTCGATGATCGGAAGAGCTGTGAGGCTTCCTCCGCCATAGTTTTCATTAAGTGAACAAGCACGTTCAAGAAGTCTTGAGTGGAGGTAGAATACGTCACCAGGGAAAGCTTCACGTCCAGGTGGTCTTTTAAGAAGCAGTGAGAGTGTACGATAAGCAACAGCGTGCTTTGAAAGGTCGTCGTATACACATAAAACGTCCTTACCCTGTTCAAGGAAGTATTCACCGATAGCACAGCCCGAATATGGAGCAATGTACTGAAGCGGAGCAAGCTCTGAAGCTGTAGCTGAAACTACAACCGTATAATCCATAGCACCGTTCTTTGTAAGTGTTTCTACAACATTGGCAACAGTTGAACGCTTCTGACCAATTGCAACGTAAATACAGATAACATCCTGACCTTTCTGGTTGATGATTGTATCAAGTGCAATTGCAGTTTTACCTGTCTGTCTGTCACCGATAATAAGTTCACGCTGACCTCTGCCGATAGGAATCATTGAGTCGATAGCCTTGATACCTGTCTGAAGCGGTTTATGAACTGATTTTCTTGTGATAATGCCTGAAGCAATTTTTTCAATAGGAGCTGTTTTTTCTGCTCTGATAGGTCCTTTGCCGTCAATAGGCTTACCGAGAGCGTCAACAACTCTTCCTATCATTTCTTCACCTACAGGAACTGAAACAATCTGTCCTGTACGCTTAACATAGGAACCTTCTTTTATATCTGCATCAGAGCCGAGCATAACAGCTCCGACAAAGGTCTGCTCAAGGTTAAGAGCCATACCTTTAACGCCGTTTTCAAATTCAAGAAGCTCGCCTGACATACATTTTTCAATGCCATGAATGTTAGCAATACCGTCACCAACAGTCATTACAGTACCCACGTCAGAGAGTTCCATCTTATTGCGGTAATTCTTGATTTGTTCCTTAATTATTCCGCTTATTTCTTCTGGGCGTAAATCCATTAATACACCTTCTTCAATTTTGTTGTTTTGTAAGATTTATTCATCACTGTTCAGCTCTTTTGTCATATTTTCAATACGGCTTGCAATACTGTTGTCAATAAGAACATCGCCATACTGAAGTCTGACACCGCCGATAATCTGTGAATCAATTTTTTCGATCAGGTTAATTCGTTTAGAAAGCTTATTCTGTAATTTGACTGTAAGTCGGCATTTTTCATCATCTGTAAGCTTCACGCCTGTTGTTACAGTAACCTCTTCGATATTATTTTTCTGATTATAGAGCTTTCGGAAAACTGATTCGATTTCACATATATATGCGATTCTGTTTCGCTCTGTCAAAAGACACAGAAAATCGAATAATATTCCTTTATAGCTTACAAATACCTGTTCAAGAACAGAAATCTTTTCTTCCTTTGATAAAGTCGGTATTGTAAGCAGCTGTGTAAGCTCAGGGTTCGCTGTGAAAATATTGCTGATGTCGGTTAAATCATAACAGATATCATCAAGACAATCGTTTTCTTCAGCAAGCTCAAAAATCGCCTCTGCATAAGCTGAAGCTATATTGTTCTGACTCATGACTCATCACCTACATTTTCAATGAACTCGTCAATAAAACGTCTGTGGTCTGACTCATTGATTTCCTTGTCAACAAGCTTAGAAGCAACCATAACTGCGATTTCGGAAATTTCCGAACGAATTTCCTTTTTTGCTTCCTGCTTTTCACGCTGGATATCAGCCTCTGCTTTAACTCTTATCTGAGCTGCATCAGCCTTTGCGCTGTTAATGATTTCTTCTGAACGCTGCTGAGCCTTCTGAGAAGCATTCTTGATAATCTGAGCCGATTCATCTCTTGCACCAGATATAAGCTCATTATAGTGAGCTTCGGCTTCTTTCGCCTTTTCAAGTGCTATATCAGCCTTATTATAAGTATCGGCAATATCGTCCTTGCGTTCTTCAAGCATCTTGTTTACCGGATTGAAAAGAAAATGCTTTATTACAAGAAATAATATGAGTGTATTGATGAGTGTAAAGATAATAGAGCCGGGGTCAATAGATAAGAAATCCAAATTCAATCTTATTCACTCCTGTTATAAATTTTTAATGCGTAAATTATATCAACGATTGATAATTATTAAAGCATATCAATAAATGGATTGATGAATAAGAGGATAAGTGCTACTACGAAGCCGTAGATACCTGTTGATTCAGCAACAGCACAACCAATAAACATTGTCTTTGTAACCTTACCTGATGATTCAGGCTGTCTACCGATACTTTCACATGCCTTACCTACTGCGTAACCTTCACCGATACCAGGTCCGATACCTGCGATCATTGCAAGACCTGCGCCAATTGCTGATGCACCTAAAATAATTGCCTTTGCTAATTCCATAATAGACTCCATTCTGCCGAATAATCGGCTGTTTTTTATTATTTGTATTATATTTCTGCACTTTTGATGTGCATTGCTATTTAATCTGTATCAGCTGCTGTGCTGATGTAAATCATTGTAAGCATTATAAAGATAAATGCCTGCATAAATCCTGAGAAAAGATCAAAATACGCTGACAAAGCAGCGGGGATTCCGATTGCAAACACCGGAAATGATAGTCCGATTGCTGTCGAAACACCTGTAAGAGCAAAATAAAGAAGACTTGAAATAATCATACCGCCTGCAATATTACCGAAATGACGGAAGCTCATTGATACAGGAGTCGAAACTTCACTTACAACATTCATCGGCAACATAACGAAGAACGGATCAAGAAAACTTTTGAAGTATCCGCCTATGCCGTTAGTTTTGATTTTAGTACCCTGAATGAGAATAAATGTCATAAGCGCCCATGTAAGTGTAACATTGTAGTCACCTGTCATAGGACGAAGTCCAAGCATGCTTATAAGGCTGCCGAATATTGAAAATGCAAAAATGGTGGATATATAAGGTGCAAAGTATTTAAACTTACTCCCCATTGTATCCTCGACAAGATCATTAACGGTTTTAACAATCCATTCCGCAATAATCTGCCTCCTTTTTGTAGGCACCTTCTGCATATTATGTGTAAGAAATTTCAGGAAAATTGCAAGTGCCGCTATAATTATCCAACCGATTACAATTGTTTCTGTGAAATTGATTGTTATTCCGCAAAATTTGAACTGGTGGATTATTTTCGGTCCTGTAACTGAGATTTCTTTAACACCTACAAATAAATCGGATATTTTCACAACTCTTAACTACCTCCTGACAATAATAGAATGGACAGTGTAAATAATCTTAGGATAAAAAAGAGGAATCATTATTCCGACAGCATTAAGAAACGGAAGCATAAAACCTGCCGCAATTGCAGTACACGCAATAAGAGAGCGGAAAAGATAGCCTTTCATCATCGGATTTTTGCCTGTCTGAGCGCCGCTTGTATTCTTTATGATAGAATTATACAAAAGACGCAGATTGATAAACAAAACGATATTACCTGCAATAAGAGAAAGTGCCGTTTCATAATTCAGTCCGATTATCAAAACAGACAGAAGATAGAATAAAACGTCAAGAAATACAGACCATATAAAAATAAACCGCATTTCTTTTCTAAATTCCGAATATTGCACGAAAACCCTCCGTTAATCATAATATTGACAGTAAATCTACTAAATGGAATATTTAATACAAACTATCAATATGTTTATTATAACACATTTGAATCCAAAATAAAAGTTTTTTATAAAAAAATTTCGGCAAAATTCCAAATTCTGTAAAAATGATATTTTCAATAACAATAATATATGCATATTGTACAATTTTCAATATACAAAATTTAACATTTAGTGTAACCGACGCATAATATACGATTTGTATATTGAGTATATGACGAAGTATGACATTATTTGACGATATACGCTTTTAAAAGAAATATTCTATGATTTATAAGCTGATTATTTGTGCATAATGTAAATCATAAATCAAATTATGTAAAATTGGTTGACAAATCGTCGAATATATATTAAAATAATATGTACAGAGATAAAACAGAGGTGTAGAATGAATAAAAAAAGAAAGGTGAAAGTCAAAATACACTATTTCAGGGTAGGTATGGCTTTATTCCTTCTGATTCTTGTTATATGGGGTATTTCAGCTGCCATTTCATCACTTGTTTCGCTTTTAAAGCGTGACGATAAGCAGTCTGCAAAACTGATGAATGCAAGCAGTATCGTTGATTCATTGCCCGATGACTCAGAATCTGAACCAGATGAGCCGCAGCCTGCCGTTTTTTATCCCCTTTTTACTGATGACACAAAAGAATTCTATCCCGATTTAGTTCCCGGTCAGACAGACGCAAACAGACAGAACAATTCGCTTTATGCAATTATTGTAGATACAGAAACAAATGAAATTATTGCTTCGCACGACCACAATGTAAAAATGTATCCTGCATCTATCACAAAAGTAATGACGCTTCTCGTTGTTATGGATTATGTAAACAACTGTGATTTCAATGCTCTCGAACAGACAGTTACAATTCAGCAGCATATGGTAAATCCTATGATTGCCGCCGACGCTTCAAGAGCAGGATTCATGGTCGGGGAAACTCCTACTGTAAGAGATCTTATATACGGACTTATTCTTCCGTCAGGTGCAGACGCCGCAATTGCTCTTGCTGAATATGTTGCAGGAACAGAAGCCGCATTCGTACAGCTTATGAACGAAAAGGCTATTGAAATCGGTCTTAAATATACACATTTTGAAAATCCCGTAGGTCTGCACAGTCCTGAGAATTACAGCACCGCCGAAGATATGGCAATGCTTATGAATTATGCAATACAGGACAGTTTCTGCAAAGAGGTACTTTCAACATATCAGTATACTGTTCCCCCTTCAGCACTTAATCCTGAGGGATTAACACTCACAAGCACAATGTTTGGCAGAATGACAGGAACAGAAATGCCCGGTGTAACCGTTAAAGGCGGTAAAACAGGATATACAAGTGAAGCGGGACAATGCCTTGCAAGCTTCGCCGAAATAAACGGAAAGACATATATAATGGTTCTCGCCGGCGGATTGTCAAGATGGAAAACAATTTACGAAACATTAAGCGGCTATAGTGTTTTCTGCTACGGTGGAGAAGAATATATACCTCCCGCTTGATAATATACAAAGAAAAAGATATATAGAAAAACAAAAGTTAGAACAAAATTTATGGAGGCAATTTAATAATGGACAAACCCAAGTTAAACCTGGGCAGGCTTGCTACAACTATCATTATAGGTGTGGCTATGATTTTCTGCGCCGATGGTTTCAGACGCATTATGACAGATGAATTTGAAGGCACTATTGTTATAAACGGAAAATTCAAGAATAACATCACGGCAACAGACAATTTTGCAACGCTTACATCAGAAAACGATACTATGGTATCAGATAATGGCACTATCGAGTATCTTGGTTATACAAAAGTAGAGATTCCTGCTGAAAATATCTATACAGGCTCACTTGCAGTAATCAATGATGAACACGAGGCAAAGGGAATTTTTATGAGTATGACTTCCCTTGCAGAAGTGAAAAATGAATATTACACTCTCAGAAATGATGATATGATATTCAACATTGAAGCATCAGATGCTCTTAACTCAATGATGGAAGCATATAATGCAGAAACAGGTAAATCAAATTTCGTTGTTTACAATACAACTGAAACATACAACGAAGAAGATGCAGTTTATACAGCTGAATATCCCGAAGCTTTAAGCGGATATTCACTCGACCTTGCAATTCTTTCCAAAAGCGGAAATTTCATCGAATATGACGGACTTGACGCTGAAAGCTGGATAATTGAAAATTGTCATAATTATGGTTTTATTATAAGATACGAAAGCGATAAAACTGAAATTACAGGCAATAAAGCTTCTGTTTATCATCTCAGATATGTCGGAAAAGTTCATTCGGCTATTATGAATGAAAAAGATTTATGTCTTGAAGAATATCTCGATTTTCTCAGACCTTATATGATTGATACACAAAAGCTCAATTATACTCTTGACGGCTGTGAATATGAGATTTATTATACATCCGCAAGCATTGATGGCAGTGTTACAGGTGTAAGAGTTCCTGTTTCAGGTAACTACACTATTTCCGGAAATAATTATGACGGATTTATAGTAACTGCTAAAAAATAATAAAAAATAAGCTGTCTGAAATGATTTCGGACAGCTTTAAATTTTACGCTAAAAATAGCCGCAATGATAATTTTCATTGCGGCTTCTTTTCTGGCACCCCCTGCGAGAATCGAACTCACAACTAACCCTTAGGAGGGGTTTGTTATATCCATTTAACTAAGGAGGCATATATATTAATAAATATATTATAGCACATATCATTAAATAATGCAAGCATTTTTCAAAATCAATAAAACCAACGCAATGTTTAATCGGAATTTTGATTTTATTAACAAAAATATCATTGACATACATCGAAAAATAACGTATAATTATTAATGTAAAATTATACTGGAATGGTGTGCAATCAGACCGTTTCTGCTTGCACAACGAAGCTGGAAGGAGTTTTTATGAGTATCTTTAATTTTAATAAAAATTCTGTTTCTTTCAGCAGAGATTGGGAGCTTTTTCAGAAATTTATGGGTAATATCGGTGCTTTTACTTATATTGCCAACGAAAAAACCGCATATATGGATCCTGTGACATGCCGCTTACTTAATTGCAGTCACGAAAAAATCAATGAATGGGGCGGCTTCGGCAATATGCTCAGCGATGGTGCTGCAGCAGCGGCAGAGGCGGATATTACAGTTCTCGCACTTGGTCTTGACTGCTCAATCGAGGGTGAAGACACAGGCTTTGATAACGACTACACCG
>JAFWWU010000036.1 GCA_017523285.1 Ruminococcus sp. | reverse complement strand
TATAAGTGCTGGATCTGTTACACCCTGTTCCTTGATTTTTTTACGGAGTCTTGAACAGATTTCAAGCGATGTTTCAACACCGATATCGCTCATAATCATTGTTTCTTCAAGCTGTTCAAAAAGTTCTTCATCTATCTTGGTAAATGAATTCACAACTCTATGCATTTTATTTATCATAGAGTCTTTCGTTTTCTTTAATCCTGCTTTAAATTTTGAAAAAATACCCATATAATACTCCAATCTGCTGAATGCTCAGCATTATTCCTCCTGAAAATCCACCTGCTCCATTTTCAGAAGCTTTGAAATTCCGTCCTCCTGCATAGTTACGCCGTAAAGCACGTTTGCTTCCTCCATAGCGCTTCTTCTGTGAGTAACAAGAACAAACTGCGTTGTATCTGTAAACTTTTTAAGATATTGAGCATACTTTCTTACATTTACTTCATCAAGTGCCGCATCAATTTCGTCAAGAATACAAAACGGTGCAGGTCTTAAACATAGAATTGCAAAATAAATTGCAATCGCAACGAAAGACTGCTCGCCACCCGAAAGTGAAATAAGATTCTTGATAACCTTTCCCGGAGGTGCTACGCTTATTTCAATTCCAGATTCAAGAACATTATCAGGGTCGGTAAGAATAAGCTCAGTCTTACCGCCGCCGAAAAGCTCGGTAAAGATTGATTTGAAATTAGAATTTATTATTTCAAAGCTTTCGCTGAAAATTCTGCACATTTCTTCCGTAAGGTCGGCAATAATCTTTTCAAGCTCATTCTTTGAATCCTTTACGTCAGAAAGCTGTTTTGACATAAATTCATAACGCTCTGAAACCTCTTTGTATTCCTCGATAGCGCCTACATTTACATTTCCGAGAGCTCTGATTTTATTCTTTATATCAGTAAGCTCACGCTGTGCAGCCGCAACGTCATCAAGCTTTTCTGCAATCTGAACCGCTTCGGAACGAGTCATTTCATAATTTTCAAGAAGCTGTTTGATGATATTGTCATAATCACGGGTTTGTGTATTTCTGCGTTCTTCAAGACGCATAATCTCTCCCGAAATTTTTTCTTTCGCTTCATTGATAGCTTTTAATCCCTGCTGAATATCCTTTATTGCTCTGCTCTGCTCATTATGGATATTCTGCCAATGAGCAATCTGCTTATTATATTCAACTGAATTGTTCTTAAAGCTTTCAAGCTCATTTTTACGCTGCTCAATAAGCTGTTTTTTCTGCTCGATAATTGAATTCTGCTGTGAAATTTCAGTATCTATTCTTTCGTTTATTTCACCGAATTTTTCAAGCTCTGATTTTAGCTTTTCGATTTCATTTTCCTGTGCTTCATAATCTTTAGCAAGTTCAACCTGAGTAAGCTTATGTTCTGAAATCTTATTTGTATATTCTTCACGCTGCAAGCTGAGCTGTGATTTAAGCTCATCGCCCTCTCTGAGCTTTTCTTCCGATTTTTTAATCGTATCGGTTATTTCTTCAAGCTTTGTTTTATTCTCGGAAAGAGCATTTTTTGCTGCTTCTGCTTTTTTATTGTTTTCTTCAAGCTGTCGCTTAATCTCTTCAAGCTGATTTTCATTCTGAGAGCTGAGTGCTTTAAGACTGTTTATTTCTGAACTTATCTGAACAATCTCATTTTCTTTCTGATTTAAAAGCTCTTTAGCACCCTCTGCGTCATAACGCATCTTATCAACTTCGGCACGTATTTTTTCAGCTTTTTCTTTAAGCTGATCTCTTTCAGATGTAAGCTTTTCTATTTCAGCGTCAAGCTTTTCTATTTCATTTTTTCTTGTAATTACTCCTGCCGATTTCTGTACAGAACCGCCCGTAAACGAACCGCCTGCATTGATTACCTGTCCGTCAAGAGTTACTATCCTGAATTTATATCCGTATTTTTTTGCGATAAGTGTTGCCGAATCTATATCCTCTGCAACAACAATTCTGCCAAGCAATGAGTATATAATTCCGCTGAATTTTTCATCGTATTCAACAAGACGGCTTGCAAGATTTACAAATCCGTCCTCATCTTCAAGTTTAGCTTCTTTAAGCTCGTAGCCCTTTACAGATGTAATTGGCAGGAATGTAGCACGTCCGCCTTTCTGCTCTTTCAGATAGCGGATACAGCGTTTTGCAATATCTTCGTTTTCAACAATGATATTCTGCATTGCACCGCCGAGAGCAGTTTCAATTGCAACTGCATATTCTGCTTCTACATTGATATTCTGGGCAACAGTACCCGAAATACCCCCAATCAT
>JAFWWU010000035.1 GCA_017523285.1 Ruminococcus sp. | reverse complement strand
CTTATTTTACCATTGAAGTATTCTTGCATTTCATACCTTGATGAATGAAGGTATGAAACGGGAGATATATAGAGTAATAAAAACAGAACAATGCTGCTTCTTATTACAAATTCAATAAATAAAAGAATTGTAATTGTTAATATATTGAGAGCTTTTTTAAAAATGCTTTTTTGTTTTTTAGTAATCATAATTATCCTCATTTATGCTTTCTGATATATCTTCTCTGTTAAGCCAAAAACGTTCGAATTCGAGATTATAAAAATCTTCATCATTTATATTATTTTTCATTTCTATATCAACGCCGCTGCCACCTATGCGTACAAAAATTTCCTTGCCTGAAAAATCATCAGAATGTTCTTTAAGATAGTTTTCAATATCTTTTTTTAATATCATTACTTCTTCTTTTATTTTATCATAATCCTTATCGTCAATAACTCTGCAATAAATTGATATGTTATCAGAAGAATAAAATTTAGGTTTAACTTTAAAAATACCCAAATATTCATATTGCTCAGTTTCAAAATACTTACTTAATTCATATTGTGCAGAAAAACGATATGAAACAGGTATCGCTATTATCATAATTAAAATTAATCCTATTGTAATCATAATCAATAACATAATTGTGCTTTTTGTTTTTTTAACAGTATTTTTTGTTTCTTCCGTAAACATAATTATCCTCCCTATTGCAAATAATGCTGAATATCAACATTATATCAAATGAATTTACAAATGTCAACAAAATAATTGCTTAATAAATTATAATCACGCTTTATTAATAAAATATTTTGCACATTTCTATTGAATTTTTTCTCAATATATGCTATACTGATTAAAACATATAAAATAATATCATGAGTGAGGTGATTTTTTGGATTATACTATCAGCATAACAAATAAATGCAACCTTAAATGCAGTTATTGTTATGAAAGACACCTTAACACCGAATATGGTCATATTAATGATAAAACAATGCGAAAAATCGCCGATTTCATAAATAATCAGAACAACGCAGGAACAGTTTATCTTTTCGGCGGCGAGCCTCTGCTTTACAAGGAAACCGTAAAATTCTACTGCGAAAATCTTAAAGCAAAAGAATTTGTCATCACGACAAACGGAACTCTTCTCGATGAAGATTTTATAAAATGGTGTGTAGACAGAAAAGTTATCATAAATATGTCGCACGACGGTATTAAATGCACTGAACGTGGCGTTGACACAGCGCTTCTTGACGCAAATCTGAAAATATTGCTGAAATATCAGCCTGAAACGCTTGTTCAACTCGTTTATACAGAGCAGACGCTCCCGAATCTGTATGATAATATCATATATCTGAAAAATCTTGGAGTAAAAAAGGTTTCTGCGGCTATGAATGCTTTTACTGTCCCCGATAACATCGACAGTTTTGGTGATATTTTAAGAGAGCAATGGCAGAAAATCGCTCAGATACCTGATTTATTCGTGTATGAGCTTGCCGTAAAAAAGAAAAACATCACAGAAAGCATACAGAGCACCTGTGAAATCTGTAAAAAGAAGATTTTTATCAACTGGGACGGAAGCTTTTATCCCTGTGTTCAGTTTCAGAACATCCCCGAATATCACTGCGGTAATGTTTCTGTCGGCATTGAAGCCGAAAAAGCAAGAAAGGCACATCCCGATTATTCAATGCTTTCAGAAAGATGTGAAGGCTGTGAAATTGCTCAGTATTGCCATAATTCATGTGCTTGCAGAAAAATGGCTACAACAGGTACTGTAAGAGACATTTCAGAAGCCGCTTGTATGGAAGAACAGGTGCTTATACTTACTGCACTTGAAATAATCGCTAAAAAAAACGGAGGTAAGAAGCAATGAAAAAGTTTACAAAAGAAATAACAGCTCTTTTAACTTCTGCTATGATAAGCGCTTCTGCTACTGCACCTGTTGCATCAGCAGAAGAAATTGTAAGAACAGCTGGTGTTCCTTTGCCGCCTGAAGACTATATCGAAGGATCTGTGGCAACTATAGGAGAAGTCGCTCTGCCTGATGATTACATCGAATACCCGACAACAACAATGCCACCGCTTATGGGAAAGGATACTCCTCCTGATGATTATATCGAATATACGACAACAACTACTATGCCACCGGTTATGGGCGGCTTCCCTCTTCCTGATAAATATACAACAACTACAACAACTACTACAACTACCACAACTACCACAACTCGTACCATAGGCACGCAAATAGGAAGCGTAACAACCACTACAACTACCATGCCTCCGGTTATGGGAGGTTTCCCTCTTCCTGATAAATATACAACAACTACAACCATGCCACCGGTTATGGGTGGTTTCCCACTTCCTGATGATTATACAACTACTACAACACGTCTTGTCGGTACTGAAATCAGAACAACAACCACGACTACTACAACCACTATCCCACCGCTTGCAGGTACTGTAACAAGAGAAACTTCAACAACTACTATTCCGCCTCTTATGGGTACTTCAGTAGGAACGACAACTACAACACCTGAAGAGGAAATCCCACCGCTTATGGGAGACGTTGCTCCTCCTGACGGTGATATTAATGGCGACTATAACTTTGATATTGCTGACGCTGTTATGTTGAGAAGAAAACTGCTGAATACAGATGATAAATTTACAGATTACGAATGGTATAACGCTGACTTGAATTATGACGGCGAAGTCGATATATTTGATTATGTTGAAATGAGAAATGCATTAATCAGAGAAAGCATAACAAGACTTATTACAGTAGATGATATTATCGAACTTTCAAGAAAAGGAATGGAACTGACTCTTACTGATTTTGAGCCATATTATGGCGTGGATATCGGCTCAGGCATATATATATTAAAATATGAAATTCTGAATAGAGATGGCTTGTATCTTCTTGTCGGTCATGACGGTTCAGACGAAAAGCCGATTTATGTTTACCTTGCAAATGCGGAAACAAATGAAAGAATTGACATACGCACCGCGGAATTTCAGAAAATGTTAAAATTCTTTTCTGGTGCTGAAGAAAATGAACAAAACAGAACTGCTGCACTTACGCTTGGCAAGTATATGCTTGAAAAGCTGAAAGACGGCACTTACACCCTTGATACTGAAATTTATAGTAATAATGTAACTAAGCTTATGGACGCGAAACATGCCGCACTGTATGATAAAGATGTTTTTTCATATCTTTGGTTTGTTGACGAACATACTGTTGGATTAAAGCTGAATGCTGGATTGCTTGATGTATATGGTTATCTGGTTACTGATGGTTCAGTCAATTATGAGCCATACACACAAGTTTCTGTATCCGATCAAGGATTTGATGGTGATAGCCTCTATATAGAATGGTCAGACGGTGATTTGTATTACTTTACAGCCGGACTTTAATAGTTATTGTAATTTATCATAACAGTATAAAACGTACATATATGTACTTTCACCTGTGCAAAAACATCAATTTATTTGTATACTGAAACGCTCAGAAGCTCCGCTTGTTAAATCATGCGGAGCTTTTTTTATTATTGCTTGACTAAACAACGCTGAAATGCTATAATATATAATGTGTAAATATTTTTGTGGAGGTTATATTATGAGCCTGAAGGTTACTCTTATCGCATGCAGTCCTGAGCCTGAAAAGCTTATTGCCGCATCTGCGAAGCTTTGCTATTCAGATTCATCGGCTGTTGACCTTATGAACGGTCTTACTGATGAAAAAACTGCTTCTTTCGTTGAAATGCTTGCAAATATCGGTCACGAAAGCCCTATCGAGCATGTCAGCTTCACTTTCGGAATAGAAGGTGTTTCAAGAACTCTTCTTGCTCAGATAACACGCCATAGAATAGCTTCATTTTCAGTTCAGAGCCAGAGATATGTGAAAAAATCAAATTTCATTTATATTACTCCGCCTGAAATCGAAAAAGACGAAAAAGCTCTTGAAATATTCAACAAGGCTATGTCTGAAAGCTTTGAATATTATAACACTCTTACGGATATACTCAAAAAGAAGCACTTTGATGAGCTTACAGCAAACGGATGTGACGAAAAAACAGCTCAGACCCGTGCAGAAAAAATGGCTATTGAGGATGC
The DNA here is from genome assembly GCA_017523285.1 of Ruminococcus sp. GTDB lineage: Bacteria > Bacillota > Clostridia > Oscillospirales > Ruminococcaceae > Ruminococcus. The sequence goes on along the minus strand of JAFWWU010000035.1, from coordinate 16,333 downwards.
AAGATTTGTACTTCCTAACGCTTGCGAAACAAAAATGGTTATGACTATGAACGCTCGCAGTCTTATGAACTTTTTCAGAATGAGATGCTGTAACAGAGCACAATGGGAAATCCGTGAGCTTGCAACACAAATGCTTAAGCTTTGCTATGATAAAGCTCCTGTTCTTTTCAAAAATGCAGGACCTTCATGCTGCAAAGGAAGCTGTCCTGAGGGCAAAATGACCTGTGGCAAAATAGCAGAGGTAAGACAGAAGTTTGATAATCTCAAAAAATCTGCCGATTAAGGAGAGTTTTAATGCTTAAATTCCGTGATATTGATATTTCCGATAAAGACTGGATTAATGAACTGCTCAGAAAATCTGACTTTATGGGCTGTGAATACAGCTTTGCCAACAATATGGCATGGCGACGTCTTTACGAATCAAAAATCACAAGATACAAGGATTTCTATATCTCCTGCTCATTCAAAACAGAGGACGATATACCGTCATTTACTTTTCCCGCAGGCTCGGGAGATTATAAAGATGTAATCAATCAGCTTCGTGAATTTTCGGAAAGTATCGGCAAACCCTTAAGATTATGGGGTGTTACTCATAAAGGGATAGATATTCTTAATGAGCATTTTGAAAATCAGTTTTCATTTCAGCTTGACAGAGACGGCTCCGACTATATTTACAGTACGGAAAAGCTTATTGAACTGAAAGGTAAAAAATATCACAAAAAAAGAAATCATCTTGCAAGATTCAACGAGTATGAATGGGAATATTCCCCTATTACCGAAAAGGATTTTGACGACTGCATTTTCTTCTGCACTCACACATATAATGAAAAAAATGCTGCGGAAACTCATTCGGGTATTGCAGAGCAATTCGCTATAAACACATATTTCAATCATTTTTCGGAGCTTGGACTTGAAGGCGGAATTATCCGCATAAACGGAGAAATAAAAGCTCTTACAATCGGTGAAAAGCTAAACAGCAATACTTTCTGTACACATATAGAAAAAGCCGACAGCTCATATCAGGGGATTTATGTCGCTATATGCAATGAATTTGCCAAATCTGCCGCTTATGGCTGTGAATATATAAATCGTGAAGAGGATCTCGGAATAGAAGGGCTCAGACGTTCAAAGCTCTCTTACTATCCAGAATTTATTCTTGAAAAGCACGAAGTAATTTTTAAATAAATCTGCCGATTTCGGCAAGAATGGAGAAATATATGATTTACGTTTTTCTTGCTCAGGGCTTTGAGGAAGTTGAAGCTCTTGCACCGATTGACCTTTTAAGAAGATGCGAAAAAGAGGTTATTACTGTCGGTGTAGATGATAATATCATCGTAGGCTCACATAATATTCCTGTTGTTACAGATACTGTTACTCAGGAAGTTGTTCTCAGCGATGAACTTGAAATGATAGTCCTCCCAGGTGGTATGCCCGGAACAATCAATCTTGAAAACAATCCTGTCGTACAGCAGGCAATTGACTACTGTATGAAGAATAATAAGTATATCGGTGCAATATGTGCCGCACCGTCAATTCTTGGTCATAAGGGGCTTCTTGACGGTAAGGATGCGGTTTGCTTTGAAGGTTTTGAAAGTCAGCTTGGCAACGCAAATATTCTTGACGCTCCCGTTGCTGTTGACGGAAATATCATTACAGCAAGAGGTGCAGGAGTTGCAATTCAGTTTGCTCTCAGGCTTGCAGAAGCAGTAACCTCAAAGGAACGCAGTGACGTGCTTAAAGCGTCTATTCTCTGTGAATAATCATAAAAACGGTGAGAAAAAGGCTTTGCGAAAATATTTTCTTGAAAAACGCAGTAAAATAACAGACCGCAGTTCAAAGGATTATAAAATATGGGCAAGACTTATAAACAACCCATACATTATTAACGCAGACTGTATTCTCACATACGTTTCTTATAATAACGAAGCCGATACTTTAGCTCTTATAGATTATCTTCTCAGCCATGGCAAACCTGTTTATGTTCCGAAATGCTTTGAAAACGGAAAAATGGATTTTTACCGCATCCGTTCCGTCAATGACCTTGCAGTCGGAAAATATGGTATAAAAGAGCCTGTCGGCTGTGAAAAGCCTGTCATAACGGAAAATACAGTGTGTATCGTTCCTGCTTTAAGCTTTACTGCCGAGGGTTATCGTCTTGGCTACGGCGGAGGATACTATGACAGATTTCTTGCTGAAAACAAACAGCTTTTTGCAATAGGTATATGCTATGACGAGCTTATCTCGGATACATTGCCATGCTCTGAATATGATATAAATACTGATATTGTAGTAACTGAAGAAAGGACGGTGTGCAATCTTGCCAAAGGATAATGATTCACTCATAAATGATATTTTGAATGAACTTGCCAATAAATCGCAGGACACTCCCGTAAATGAAACTGCTCCTCAGCCTGAAGAGCAGCAGATTGTTGAAAATGATATTCCTGTAAGGGACGAGCTTTCAGATGATTTTGCTCACTATGAGCCTGTAAAGGACGAGGAAGAGCTTTTCATCGAAAACGCTCTTGAGGAATCAAATGAAGAAGCAGAGAAAAATGATTACTTCATTGATGAAGATACAGACGATGAAGAAAACAACGCAGGCTATGTATCAGAAAATCAGTATAATCAGCCTCCTGTGAACAGACCGCACAAAAAGAAGAAAAAGAAAAAGAAGAGAAACAGACTCCCCGGAGTTCTTATTCTGACAACTCTTATTTTTGCTATTTCAATTTCTCTTTCACTTGTAATCATAGCATTCGGAAAGGATGTACTTGGTATAGGAAAGAGCGAAACAACTCAGCTTGTTATTATTCCTGAGGGTGCAACAACACACGATATCGCAGCTATTCTTGAAAATGAGGGAATTATCAAGTCACCTAAATGCTTCGAGCTGTTTTCAAAGCTCGGCAAGAAAACAAACGTATATATTGCAGGTGAACACTTCCTCAGACCAAATATGGCTTATGAAACAATTATTCAGAATCTGACAACAAATTCAAATGCAAACAAGGAAGTTGTTGAAATTACATTCCCTGAAGGTCAGACTCTCGTTGATTTCTCACTAAAGCTTGAAGAAGAGGGCGTTTGTAAAGCAGAGGACTTTATGTTCTACTTCAACGCAGGCGGCTTCAACTTTGAATTTGAAGATAAACTCACTGCAGCAACAGACCTCAAATTCTATCGTATGGAGGGATTCTTCTTCCCTGATACATACTTCTTCTACAAGGATATGACTCCTGAGGAAGTTTGTCAGAAGATTTATCTCAACTTTGATAATAAAATGACTGATGAACGTTATGCAAAAATGGAAGCACTCAATTTGAACCTTGATGACCTTATTACATTTGCATCAATCGTTCAGGCGGAAGCTCCTCGTTTTGAAGATATGCAGATGGTTGCTTCTGTTTTCTGGAACAGACTCAATAATTCTGACACTTATCCTAAACTTGAATCAGACCCTACCGCAAAGTATGCTAACAATGTAATAAAACCACATATGGATATTTACGATGAGGCTACAATTAATGCATACGATACATACGCAAGCCAGGGACTTCCTCCGGGACCTATCTGTAACCCCGGTATTGATGCTATCGACGCTGTACTTGCGGCTATACCGAGCGAAAACTTCTTCTTCTATGCTAATATAGACACAAGAGTAACTTACTTTGCTAAAACACTCGATGATCATAATGCAAATATCGCTATGGTAAAACAGCAGTATAAGGATGCCGAAGAGGCTGCAAAGAAAGCCGAAGCCGAGAAAAAGAAAGGGGCAAATTAATGAATAATAAGCTTCTTGAAGTTCTTGCTCCGGCAGGCGATACCGAACGCTTCAACTCAGCTATCAGATACGGCGCTGACGCTGTTTATCTCGGACGTAAAACCTTTGGTATGCGTTCTTCACCTATGAATTTCGATTACGAGCAGCTTACTGCTGCCGTAAACGAGGCTCACTCAAAGGGAGTAAAAGTATACCTTACCTGCAATACACTTCCTAGAAACAATGAAATCCCTGAATTTCAGCAGTTTATCGAAGAAGCTGTTGCTGCAAAGGTTGACGCCCTTATCGTTGCTGATATAGGACTTATGTCGCTTGTAAAAAAATATGCTCCCGACATGGAAATCCATATGTCTACACAGACAGGTATCGTAAATTACGTTACAGCACGAGAGCTTTATAATATGGGTGCAAAGAGAGTTGTTCTCGCCCGTGAGCTTTCACTTGATGAAATTGCTGAAATCCGTGCAAAATGTCCTGCTGATATGGAAATAGAGGTATTTGTACACGGTGCAATGTGTGTTTCATTCTCTGGAAGATGTCTGCTTTCACAGTATCTTGTAAATCGTGACGCTAACCGCGGCGAATGTGCACAGCCATGCAGATGGGGATATCATCTTATGGAGGAAAAACGTACAGACCAGTTCTTCCCTATTTTTGAGGATGAAAAAGGAACATATATCCTCAATGCCAAGGATTTATGCATGATAGACCATATTGACAAGCTTGCAAAGGCAGGTGTATCAAGTCTTAAAATTGAGGGCAGAGCAAAATCCGCTTATTACGTTGCAGTTGTTACAAACGCATACAGAATGGCTGTTGATGAATATAATCTCAATCCTGAAAACTTTAAACTGAGTGACTGGATTCACGATGAAGTATTCAAGGTAAGTCACAGAAAATACTGCACAGGATTTTTCTTCGGACATCCTAACGATTGCCAGTATTACGAAACAGGCGGTTATATCAGAAATTATGATGTAGTTGCTGTTGTTGAAAAATGCGAAAACGGCATTGTATACTGTACACAGAGAAATAAATTTTTCGCTGGTGATACGGTAGAAATTATGTCGCCTAAGGCAAAGCCTGAAACAATCACAATTGATGAGATTTTTGACGAAAACGGAAACAGTATTGAAACTGCAAACCATGCTATGATGAAATTCTCTTTCAGATGCGAAAAAGAATTTCCTGCAGAATCAGTAATCAGAATGAATGTAAACAAATAAAGGGTGCACAAGCACCCTTTAAGTTATTTTATAATAACACTTCATATCCTATATATTTATTGAAAACATCATATATTTCTGGATAATTCTTTTTTGTTCTTATAGGCTTCATATTCATATCTACAAAGCAATGTGTTGTACGTCCCTGTGCACAAAGTGCATTATCACTTGTTCGTATTATATTGTATGTAACCTCGAGTCTTAATCCGTTGAAGCTTTCGATTTTCGGAATTACCGCAAATTCCTCATCAAATCTCAATGGTGTTTTATATGAACATTCAGCTGATAAAACAGGCACCATCACTCCTGCTTCTTCGATTTTTTCAAATGGCATTCCTGCCTGCTGAAGCAGAGAAACTCTTGATTCCTCAAACATTCTGATATAGTTTGAATGATGAACAATCCCCATTTTATCTGTTTCGTAATAAAAAACTCTTCTTTTATAGGCGTATATTTCTTTAAGCATAAATAATTCCTTTCTTTTTTTCTATAATTATAACATAAACCAATGGCTTATGACAAGACTTATATATCAAAAGAGGTGAAATGATGAAAAAGTTACTTACAACTATTTTCAGCCGAAATTTTATTATTGCTTTATTATTGATTTTTCAGATTGCATTTATGGCTTTCAGTATATGGAAGCTGAGAGAAAACTATTTTCTTGTTGCAGCAAGCATTTCATTCCTTAACATAGCTCTGATTGTTTATATCATTAATAAAAGCGAAAATCCCGCATATCGTATAGCGTGGATTATTGCAATAGATATTATGCCGCTTTTTGCAGGACTTGCATATCTTTTTATACAAACAAACTTTTCAAAAAAGCTCGTTGTAAAGCTTCAGAACAGAAGCCTTGAATATTCAAAGAATTTCCTTTACCAGAACAGCGAGGTTATGAACGCAATCGAATCAATAAGTCCAAGAACAGCAAATCTTGCAAATTATATCAATAAATACGGTCCTTACCCGATATACAGCAAAACTACTGTTGAATATTTTTCTCTCGGCGAATTACAGTTTGAAGCACTTATTTCAGAGCTTAAAAAAGCAAAGCAATTCATCTTCCTTGAATTTTTCATCATTGCACAGGGATATATGTTTGATACTCTGACAGAAATACTTGTAGAAAAAGCCAAAAGCGGAGTTGAAGTGCGTTTTATGTATGACGGAATAGGCGCTCAGATAAATGAGCCTATTCCGAATAAAACCTTTAAAAAGCTAAGTGAAAGCGGAATAAAGCTTAAATGTTTCAATGCATTTACTCCGTTTCTCTCAACTGTACAGAATAATCGTGACCACCGAAAAATCGTCGTTATTGACGGAAATGTAGCCTTTACCGGAGGCATCAATATTGCTGATGAATATATAAATCTGAAAGAACGTTTCGGTCACTGGAAAGATACAGGCATTATGCTTCGTGGCGAAGCTGTATGGAATTACACTGTTATGTTTTTACAGCTCTGGGAGCTTAATGAAACAAAAGTAAGCAACTATGAAGCTTTTATCCCTCAGTATCATGTAACAGGTGATTATATCGCAGACGGCTTTGTACAGCCATATTCCGATACACCTATGGATAATGAAAATGTCGGCGAGCTTATTTATATGGATATTATAAATAATGCGGAAAAATATGTATATATCACTACTCCGTATCTTATCCTTGATAACGAGTTCTTAACTGCACTCCAGTTTGCCGCAAAAAAAGGCGTTGATGTAAGAATTATCACTCCACACATTCCTGATAAATGGTATGTATATATGATTGCATGGAGATATTATCCGAAACTGATTGAGGCAGGAGTTAAAATCTACGAATACACCCCAGGCTTTATACACTCCAAAAGCTTTGTTTCAGATGATACAACTGCTGTTATTGGAACAATAAATCTCGATTACAGAAGCTTCTATCTGCACTATGAATGTGCCTGTCTGCTTTATAATAATTCCGCAGTTTTCGATATTAAGAATGATTTTACCGAAACTATGAAAATTTCTCAGCAGATAACCATGGATGACTGCAAAAAACAACCACTGCGTCAGAAAATCGCAGGCGGCATTCTCAATATTTTTGCGCCGTTGCTGTAAAAGAAAAAATCCAGAGAAGAATTATTCTCTGGATTTTGTTTTATATTCAGTTCGATAAATTGAGATTTGTTGCTCCAACAAACTGAAATTTGTTACTTAGCATATCTTGGGTCAAGCAAAGGTTTTCCATCCTTATCGACCAACACTGTGAGCCCACCTATATTGGTCCAATGAGCTAATAAATACTGAACCCCTGTCTCTTTGTCAACAATGATACGAGTTCCTTCCATAAGACCTTTCTTTTCAATAAATTCAAACCTGTTATCCATTGCGTTTTCCTCCTTCAAATTCTTATTCATCAGATAATATGATTTCCTATATTATAACACACCATACAATAATTTACAATAGTTATATTTTGTAGGGGCGGATAATTCCGCCCTGAAGCATAGCCATTTATAGTTTTTATCTGTATTTGTAAAGCTGAAAATTATCAAATCCATCAAGAAGCGTTGTAACCTTACCGAATGCCTTGCATGTTCCCTTTGCAACACAGTTTACAGCATCCTTTGCAATATTGCAGTTTACTCCGAGAGTACGCTTGATAAGCATCGGAAGTCCGCCAAGCAACGCTCCACCGCCTGTAAGAAGCAAGCCGTTATCATAAATATCACCTACAAGCTCAGGCGGCGTATCCTCAAGCACCTTGCGGATAGCTTCAATTATTGCAAATGTATCATCCTCAATTGCTTCAAAAAGCTCTGTTTCACTTAACATAACCTGTTCAGGCAAGCCTCTTATGAGATTTCTTCCCTTTACAATCATTGTCATTTCATCGCTCGGGTCATAAAGATTTGCGAGCTGTTTTTTTATATTTTCGGCAGTTCTCGGACCTATGAGCATTTTATACTTGTTCTGCATATAACGTATAATTGAACGGTCTATTTTATTTCCCGCAATCTTGATTGAATGAGAGGTAACAACGCCATTCATAGAAACAATAGCAATATCGGTAGTACCGCCGCCGATATCAACAACCATGTGTCCTCTTGCTTTTGTTATATTTACACCTGCACCAATCATAGCCGCAATAGGTGCCTGAATCAAATATATCTGCCTTGTTCCGATACTTCTTGCCGCTTCAACAACAGCACGGCTTTCAACGTCTGTTATAAATGACGGAATACATATAATAATTCTCGGCTTTATAAGCTGATGCCCTGCGATTTTAAGTATAAATTCCCTTATCATACTGTGTGCGAGATCGTCATCGGAAATAACGCCCTCGTTAATCGGACTTACAACTGCTATGTAATCGGGATTTTTGCCAATCATATCATAAGCCTCTGAACCAACTGCAAGAACTCTCTCTGTTCTTGTATTGTATGATATAACCGAAGGCTCGCTCAACACAACGCCTTTATTGCCCATAGTTATAACAACATTAGAAGTTCCGAGGTCGATACCAATATCTGAATTTGCCATTTTTATCTCCTTTATTTCATTTCAAAAAGTGAATTCTGACTGTCTTTTTCTTCTCTGCAAAGCATACGCTTCAAGCAGGTATAACGTCTTGTTCTGCGGTTGTTATCAACCATATTCTTTATCTTTTCTTCACTACCTATAAGTATCATCAGTTTTTTTGCTCTTGTAACCGCCGTATAAAGCAGATTACGGTAATAAAGCTTTTCAAAGCCTCCGATTATCGGCATAATTACCGCTTCAAATTCACAGCCCTGACTTTTATGTACTGTAATGGCATAAGCAAGCTCTACCTGAGCCATTAAGTCAAAGGTGTATGTCGCAATACGTCCGTCAAAGTTAATGACCAACTCAGAAGCAGCTCTGTTTATGTTTACAATTCTGCCTATATCACCGTTAAAAATACCTGTCCCCTGCTCATCTTCGCCACGTTTCCAGATTATATCATAATTATTCTTAATCTGCATAACCTTGTCGCCTTCACGGAATATAAAGAGTACACTCTTCATTTCAGGCTTGCTTACAGCAGGAGGATTTATTACATCCTGCAATACCTTATTAAGCTCGACTGAGCCTAAAGTTCCCTTGCGTGACGGAGTTAAAATCTGTATATCGTCAAACGAGGAATAATTATAAGCCTTTGGCAGACGTGTCTTTGCAAGGTCGGAAATAAGCTTTACTGCATCCTGATAATCAATGCGGCTGAAGAAGAAAAAGTCGTTCTTTTTCTGAGTAAGATCAGGATATTCTCCTCTTACGATTTTATGAGCATTTGTAACAATACAGCTTTGTTTTTCCTGACGGAAAATCTCTTTCAGCTCGGTAACGGGAACAATCCCGCTGTCTATAATATCTTTAAGAATATTTCCTGCGCCGACTGACGGAAGCTGATCGCTGTCGCCTACCATAATAAGCTTGCATCCAAGTCTTAAAGCACGAAGCAGACTCTCAAATAAGAGAACGTCCACCATAGACATCTCATCAATGATAACTACGTCGCACACAAGCGGATTTGTTTCATTATGCTTGAATTTAAGCTTGCCGCCGACATCAAATTCAACCTCAAGCAAGCGGTGAATTGTTTTTGCGTCATATCCTGTAAGGTCGGAAATACGCTTTGCGGCACGTCCTGTCGGTGCTGTAAGAAGCACGTTATATCCCTGCTTCTCAAATATTGAAATTATGGCATTGAGCGTAGTTGTTTTACCTGTTCCTGGACCGCCTGTCATAACCATAAGCCCCTTTGAAATTGCAGACGTTATGGCACTTCGCTGAAGCTCGGCATATTTTATGCCTTATTCCTCTTCTTCAAGGTCTATAAGCACATTGTAATCATAATCAACGGGAGAAGTAAAATCACTCAGGATTTTAACTCTGTCAGCTATGAATTTTTCAGCATAAAAATAATCAGGCAGATAAACGTATTCACGTTCTTTTTTTATGTATTCAAAAAGCTCGTTTTCATCAAGAGCAATATTATATGCGGAATAAAAATCTCTTTCGTTTATCTGTAATATTTCCTGTACCTTTACCGCAAGAGATTCAAGCGGCAGACAGGTATGTCCACCCATTGCATTTACATTGAGGATATACTGAATACCCGCAATAATACGCTTTGGCGAATTTTTTTCAATTTTTATATCGCTTGCAATCGAATCTGCTTTTTTGAAATCAAGCTCAATGCCATTTCCACAAAGAATGTACGGATTTGACTGTACAACATCAAATGCTCCGTCACCGAATTTCTGATAAGTTTTCATTGCAAATTGCGATTTTACACCATATTTCGAAAGATATGACATAATACAGCGCAACGAGAATATCTTTTTTACCTCTCCTGCGATTTCTTCGCATTTTTTTGCTGAAATTCCTTTTACTTCGCTTAATCTGTACGGGTCGTTTTCCATTATATCAAGAGTAGCATCACCGAAAACAGCAACTATTCTTTTTGCAAGTGACGGACCTATCCCCTTTATAGCTCCTGAGGATAAATACTTGCGTATATTTACAACAGTATCGGGAAGCTTTCTTTCGCAGTATTCCGCTTTGAACTGAGTGCCGAATTTAGGGTGAGTGATATAGTTTCCCTCAAGAATAAGTCCCTCTCCGTCCTCAATGTCACCAAGCTCACCGACAACGGTAATAAGCTCACCGCCTGCGTCAAGATCAAGAACTATATAACCGTTTGATTCATTTTTAAATAAAACGTTTTCAACTGTACCTTCAATATGAAGAATCTGCTGTTCCATCTTAATCTTCCTTACAATAACATCGCTGAACCAATCAGAAACCAATTGATACAGCAATAACAATTTATCTGAATAATATTCCCCGTCACATAAGCAACAAACTAAATCAGACAAGCTTTTCTCGTCTTATCCATAGTCACTTTCTATTATACTATTTTTTTGCTTCAATTGCAAATATTTCGCATAATTTTTTTTCGAGCATTGAATATGGGATTATTTCTTTTATATTATTATGCATACAGAACTCATTAATAAGAAAAAGCCGCTGTGCAGAGGCATTTACATTGACAACGATAATCCCCTCTGTGCCATTATTCTGTATGTAGCTTTTCATATCCTCAAGACGCTCTTTAAAATACATATCCTCATCAAAAACAGGAAAAATCAATACAAATGATGTGTTATCTCTTTTCAACTTTTTGGAAGAAAACAGGCAAAAAACCTCAATTGCAACAATAATTACCAGAATAAACACAGAAGCTATAACAACACCGTCCATAATAAATCACTCCCTTTTGCTGTGTGTAATTTATTCTATGTTACTTGATATTTCAGCGTGCTTGACCGAAAACATAATTTATGGTAACATGATAAAGAAAGGAGGATTTTTATGGGACCTTATGAATATACAATTACAAAAATAGAGGGCGAATACGCTTATCTCAGGCGCAGCGATACAGGCGATGAAATATTCATAGCACTTGCACTCCTGCCGCCATGCTGTGATATCGGAACTCGTCTTTTATGGGAGAATTTTGAATATACCATAATACAATAAATCCATAAAGTATCTCTGATTATTCTGAATAGAATTAATCCGATAATAATATATATGTATTATATTGAAAATCGGAGGAATTCTATGCTGATAAAGAATAAAATAATCAGAGATACTGTTTTTTTAACGCTGATACAGCTTCTGCTTGATTCTTCAGCACTTCTCTTAAACATCTTCATCACTCATCGGCTTGGCGCATCGGCAATAGGTATTCTGTCGCTTACAAGCTCTTTTATGGTGCTGATAGGAATGATATCAAACGGCAACGCCTTTTTATGTATCAGCCGTCTTGTTTCGGAGGAACACGGAAAAAGCAATGGAAACCCAAATAAAATCCTTTTATACGGAATACTTATGTGCGCATTTCTAAGCGTAATATGCGGCACATTTATTTTTTCATTTTCTGAAAGAATAAGTATGAGCTTTTTCAGAAACAATGCAATGCAAAAGCCGATAAAGCTTCTCGCTGCCGCACTGCCTATCGGTGCATTTTCTGCCTGTTTCAAGGGATTTTTCAATGCAGGCAGAACTGTTAAAATCACAGCATTTGCCGATATAATTGAATTCATTGTCAAAGCGGCTGTTATATGCATTTCTACGCTTGCTGTCAAAAATACAGCTGATGCTTCCGTGTGCAATATTATGGTAAGCGGAATTATAGCAGGAAATCTCACATCGCTTATAACGCTTTTTATAATATTTCTTAAAACACATAAGGTATATAAAACCAGTCCATCAATTTCAATGAAAAAATACATATCGCTTGCAGTTCCGATAATGGCAGGCGGCTGTCTTACCTCATTTCTGAGCAGTACAAATGACGCTCTTATCCCTATAACACTCAGACAATTCGGCAACTCGGTAAATGAATCACTGAGTCAGTTCGGAGTTTTTGAAGCAATTGTAATTCCTACGCTTTTCTTTCCGTCGGTAATAATGTGTTCGCTTTCAGGGATAGTTGTATCAGAAACAGCAAGAGCCTCTGCAAACAAACACAACCACAGAATTAAAAGCATAGCCGAAAAACTTATAAAAAAAACTCTGATTTTTTCTATACTTACTGCATTTGTACTTATGCGTTTCGGTAACGAAATCGGCACACTCCTTGACGGCGGACAGCTTGCAGGCAAAATGATTTCTATTATAGCTCCGGTAGTTCCTTTTATTTATCTTGAAATTATCCTCGAAGCCATGATAAAAGGTATGGGTATGCAGGCTTTTTCATCGCTCAATTACCTCGCAGAATATATAATAAGAATATCAATCGTGCTCATTTTTGTGCCTGTGATTGGATTTTACGGCATCGTTATTTCTTATTACGCAAGCAACATTATCGGCAACACAAGCCGACTTATAAAAATTTTCAGAGAAGTAAAACCTCGTCTTAAATTCGGCAGAACGCTCATGTTTCCGCTTATATACGCATTTCTGACCATGGAGGGTACAGAGCTTATATTCAGATTACTGCGAGCCGACTGCTCGCAGATATTGCCTCTCTCAGCATATATAATTGTATGGGGAGTGTTTTATCTGCTTATGACATCGGGGCTGAAACTGTCTGAATTTAAAGTTCTTCCAACTGCCTGATACTGTTATGTTATACAAAGCGTAATACCAATGACATATTAAACGCTGAGAAAATTATTTTGTTGTGTATAATTACCAAATTATAGTTTTATTTATACTGTAAAATGTAGAAATAGTTTTAAATATATTGCGAAACAAGAGAAGATGTGTTATACTTTTTACATTAAGACTGTAAAAGCATTACACTACAAGCTAAAGCTTTAAAACATACAGTTATTCTGCAAACAAAAAGGAGAAATTTATTATGAATTATAATGCTGAAAAAATCAGAAACATTGCGTTAGCAGGACACAACGGCTCAGGCAAGACTTCTCTTGCCGAAGCAATCTTATATAATGCAGGTATAATCGACCGTATGGGCAAAACCTCAGACGGTACAACAGTCTGCGACTATGACGCTGAAGAAATCAAGAGAGGTATTTCTATAAGCACTTCTCTCGCTTCTTTTAATTATAACGACCTCAAAATCAATCTTTTCGATACTCCGGGTCTTTTCGACTTCGCCGCTGAAATGAACGAAGGCGTAAGAGCTGCTGATACAGTTGCTATTACAGTTTCAGCAAAATCAGGCGTTAAGGTAGGCACAAAGAAAGCCTATGCCGAAGCTGTAAAGCAGGGTAAATCAAAAATGTTCGTTATAACAAAAATTGACGATAAAGACGCTAACTTCTTCAATGTTCTCACAGAACTCAAGACAGTTTTCGGACCTACTGTTTGTCCTGTTGTTGTTCCTGTTATCAAAGACGGTGAGGTTGTTTCTTATGTAAACCTCATCGAAATGAAGGCGTATAAATACGACAACAACGGAAAGGCTGTTGAAACAGACCTCCCGACTGCTGAAATTTCAGACAAATACGAATACAGAATAGATGGTCTTATTGCCGCTATAAGTGAAGCTGTTGCCGAAACATCAGACGAAAGAATGGAAAAATTCTTTGAAGGTGAACAGTTCACTCAGAAAGAGCTTATCGACGGTATCCACGATGGTATGAACAGAGGCATTATTACTCCTGTTGTATGTACTTCTGCTCTCGCACAGGGCGCTATCGATATGCTTCTTAAAGAATTCGAGCTTCTTCTCCCATCACCTGCTGAGGTTTATGCGGCAGAAGCATTTGACTCAAAGGATGATATAATCGATGTAAAATGCGATGCAAGCGCTCCTGTTTCAGCATTTGTATTCAAGACAGTAGCAGACGCATTCGTTGGTAAAATGTCATTTATCAGAGTTATGTCAGGCAATCTCACTTCAAACAGCGAGCTTGTAAACGCCAAAACAGGCGAAACAGAAAAAATCGGCAAGCTTTACACACTCTGCGGCAAAAAGCAGACAGAAGTAAGCTCTGCTGCGGCAGGCGATATAGTTATTGCATCAAAAATTGACGCAAACACATCAGAAACTCTTTGTGCCGCTTCAAACGTAATCAGATTTGCTGAAATCGAATTTGCTAAGCCTTGCTACTCAATGGCTGTAAAGGCTAAGGCACAGGGCGATGAAGCTAAGATTTCCGCAGGTATTCAGCGTATTCTTGAAGAAGACCCTACTCTTACATATATTCAGGACGACAACACAAAGGAACAGATCCTCAGCGGATTCGGTGAACAGCATCTTGAAGTTACAGCTTCAAAGCTTAAAGGTAAATTCGGTGTTGATATTGCACTTTCAGTTCCTAAGATTGCTTACAGAGAAACAATCCGCAAGAAAGTAAAGGTTGAGGGTAAGCATAAGAAGCAGTCAGGCGGTCACGGTCAGTACGGCCATGTATGGATTGAATTTGAACCATGCGTAAGCGATACACTTGTATTTGAAGAAAAGGTATTCGGTGGTGCAGTTCCTAAGAACTTCTTCCCTGCTGTTCAGAAAGGTCTTGAAGACAGCGTTAAGAAGGGTGTTCTTGCAGGATGTCCTGTTGTAGGTCTTAAGGCTATCCTCGTTGACGGCTCTTACCACCCTGTTGACTCATCAGAAATGGCATTCAAAACAGCTGCTTCAATTGCTTATAAAGAGGGCTTGCGTCAGGCTGACCCTGTTATGCTTGAACCTATCGGCGAGCTTAAGGTTATTGCTCCTGATGATAACACAGGTGATGTAATGGGCGAACTCAATAAACGCAGAGGCAGAGTTCTTGGTATGGAACCTGTTGAAAACGGAATCACATTAATTCAGGCAGAAGTTCCTGTTCGTGAAATGCACGACTTTGCTATGTATCTCCGTCAGACAACAAGAGGTATGGGCAGCTTTGAGCTTGATTTCTTAAGATATGAACAGCTCCCTGCAAATCTTGTTGCAGAAGTTATTGCTTCAGTTAATCTTGCTGAATAATTCTATATAATATAAAACAAATCCAGAGAAGATTCAATTTCTTCTCTGGATTATTTTTTATTGCACACCATTAAAATTCGTCTTACTTTCAAATGGTCGGTTAAAAGAGCCAATCTCTATCAGATTTCCTTCAGGATCTGCAATATAACAGGTACGCTGTCCCCAAGGCTCTGTCGTCGGCTCTAAAACAGAACGTGCCCCTTTTTCAATCGCCTTAGCATATTCGGAATCAACTTCTTCAAACGTATCAACATACAACGCTATTTCAAAATGACCGTTAAAGCCTTTCAGATATTCATATTTTCTGCTTGTCATTTTCTCAAAGTTCTTACGTTCATATAGCATAAAAAGTGTTCCGTCTTTAATCAGATACACATTTAAAGTGTTCTCATCCTCGGTTATTTCAAAACCGAGAACATCTCTGTAAAAACGAATCATTGCTGGCATATCATCTACAAACAGCCCAAGACCATCAAGTTTCATTATATTTACCTCCGTGAATACAGATTTTTTGTAAGGTAAATTATATCAAAGAAGTCTAAAAAAGTCAACATTGCAAAAACTTGCAACAAGCTGAAAAAACAGTAATCATTTCAGCCCTGTTTGCATATAATAAATTGTAAGAAAAATTCATCGTAAAAATTTTTGAATTTTTTTCAAAAAACGCTTGACAAATATAAACGGTTATGATATAATTAATACTGTCGTCAGGAGATGACGCAAAACACTGATGAATGGGAGCTTAGCTCAGCTGGGAGAGCATCTGCCTTACAAGCAGAGGGTCACAGGTTCGAGCCCTGTAGTTCCCACCATCGTGGCCCGGTAGTTCAGTTGGTTAGAACGCCAGCCTGTCACGCTGGAGGTCGTGAG
>JAFWWU010000034.1 GCA_017523285.1 Ruminococcus sp. | reverse complement strand
GTGTTGTTGTTACATCAGCTGGTGTTGTTGAACCACTTGGTGTTGTTGTTACATCAGCTGGTGTTGTTGAACCACTTGGTGTTGTTGTTACATCAGCTGGTGTTGTTGTTACATCAGCTGGTGTTGTTGTTGCAGCTGGTGTTGTTGTTGTAGGATCTGTATTTGGAATAACGATGATAGCACCGTCAATAAGAGTTACAGGAACCTTATTACCAAATTCATCTACAACTAATGTGTTTGCCTTATCCCATGTTACAGGATATGTACCTTCTGCACAGTCAGTCGGAACAGTAAATGTAAGTTCAAATACTGTTGAACCGTCCTTAGCTATGTAGTTGAAATCTTCCTTATCACGAGCGAAAGCAACTAAGTTTTCACTTGAGTTATAGATAACTGCTGCGTCGTAAGCGTCACTTCTGTCAGAAATGCCCTTGAAGCTGATTGGTGCTGTCCAGTCAAATGAACCGTCCATACCTGCAACAGCTAATGCATCGCCGCTTACATATACCTTCAATACAACTTCTTCACCTGGTTTTGCAACCTGTGTTGGAATTACCCAACCAATTGAATCAGTAGGAATTGAAATTGTTGGTGTTGTTGAACCACCTGGTGTAGTTGTCACAACTGGTGTTGTTGTTACATCTGCAGGAGTTGTTGTAGCAACTGGTGTTGTTGTTACATCTGCTGGAGTTGTTGAACCACTTGGTGTTGTTGTTACATCTGCTGGAGTTGTTGTAGCAACTGGTGTTGTTGTTACATCCGCAGGAGTTGTTGTAGCAACTGGTGTTGTTGTCACATCCGCAGGAGTTGTTGTTGTATCTGCAGGTGTTGTTGTTGTGTCTGCAGGTGTTGTAGTTGTTGTCGAAGCTACAACGATAATTGCACCATCAACGAGTTCAACGAGAGCATTCTTAGCATCTTCGTCAATAATCATAGCTTCATTCCATGTAACAGGATACTTGCCTGCTGCACAGTCTGCTGCTACTGTGAACTGAAGTGTAAGAACTGTTGAGCCGTCAGCTGCAACTGCATTAAGACCATCAGGAGTTGCAAATGCGAGCTTATCAATACCGTTTGCTACGATTGTAGCACCGTATGCACTGCCGCTTGCTACTGCCTTGTATGCAATCTTGTTGCCAGCGTTATCATAAGCGATTCCGCCTTCGTAACCAGCAACTGCTGCACCGTCACCCTTAACGATTACGTCCATAGTAACTGAATCGCCAGCAGCAACTTCAATTTCAGGGATAATCCACTGAACTGCAGTTGTCTTCTTAGTTACAACCTTGATTGCACCGTCTGTAAGCTTAATATTGTTCATTAAGCTGTTGTAATCTTCATCAATAATTGATGATGTTCCCCATGTTACTGGGTATGTGCCTTCTGCACAATCATCTGCTACTGTAAATTCAAGTGTAAAGATTGTTGAACCATCAGCAGCAATTCTGTTGAGTCCGCTTGGTGTTGCAAATGCGAGCTTATCAAGTCCGTTTACAACTGTTTCTGCACCGTAAGCGTCACCGCTTGTAAGTGCCTGGTATGCGATCTTGTTGCCAGCGTTGTCGTAAGCGATTCCGCCTTCGAAACCTGATACTGCAAGTCCGTCACCCTTAACGATTACATTCATTGTAACCTTTTCGCCAGGCATAGCTTCAACTTCAGGAATAATCCATTCGATGTTGCCAGTCTGAACATCACCATTAACAACCTTGATTGCACCATCTGTAAGCTTAATGTTAGCTAAAAGACTTGCGTAATCTTCGTCAATGATAGATGCATTTTCCCATGTTACTGGATATGTGCCTGCTGCACAATCTGCTGCTACTGTGAATTCAAGTGTAAAGATTGTTGAACCATCTGCAGCAATTGCGTTGAGTCCGCTTGGTGTTGCAAATGCGAGCTTATCAATGCCGTTTGCAACTGTTTCTGCACCGTAAGCGTTACCGCTTGCGATTGACTTGTATGAAATCTTGCTTCCTGCGTTGTCGTAGCCGATTCCGCCTTCGAAGCCAGATACTGAAATACCGTCGCCCTTAACAATTACGTTCATCTTAACTGTTTCGCCAGGCTTAGCTGTTACTTCAGGAATAATCCATTCGATTTCGCCTTCCTGTGATGAAGCGTTAGACTTAACTGTAATTGAACCGTTTTCAAGCTTGATATTCTTTGCAAGACTGTTCTGATCTTCATCAATGATTAATACATCAGCCCAGTTAATTGCATATTTACCTTCTGCACAATCTGCTGCAACCTTGAATTCAAGAGTAAATACCTTTGAACCATCAGCAGCAACTGCGTTGAGTCCGCTTGGTGTTGCGAATGCAAGCTTATCTGCACCATTTGCAATTGTTTCTGCACCATATGTATTTCCGCTTGCAGCTGTTGAGAATGCAATCTTGTTAGCTGCATTTTCGAATGAAACGCCGCCTTCAAAACCTGCAACTGCGATTGAATCACCATTAACAATTACATCAACCTTAGCTGTTTCACCAGCATTAACTGTTATGTCAGCAATATCCCATGTAATTGTACCATTCTGTACAACAGGAGCTGTTGTAGTAATTGGTGCTGTAGTGGTTATTGGTGCTGTAGTGGTTATTGGTGCAGTTGTAGTTGTTGTAGCAGCTGAAGGTGTTGTTGTAGTAGTTACAGCCGGTGTTGTTGTAACAGGAGCTGTTGTTGTAACTGCTGCATCCTTAATAACAATAGCACCATCTACAAGTGTAACATCTGCATACTTAGCAGGTCTGTTGTTCGTACCGCCAAAGCTACCTGGATCAAGTACAACCTTTGTGTCATTCTTCTTCCATGTGATTGGATATGTGCCAGGAGTAATTTTCTTAATTTTGAAACCAAAATATGTTACAATTCCGCCTTCTGGGAGAATAATACCTGCATCATCGCTTTCTGAAGCGAGTGTTACTGTAAGCATTGCACTTGCAATACTTGAATTTGTTGAACCATATCCTGATTTACCGATTTCGATAAGTTCTAAAACGTCCTTATCGTAATCAAATGCTGCTGAGAAACCACGAATACCATCTGTATCAGCATCAGTTCCCCAAGCATTGCTTACCTTTACATCAACGAATACTTCATCTGTATTCATATCAGAACTGTAAGTAACTGTGTCAATTGTCCATTCAAGGTCACAATCAACAGTTGATGGTTCGCCGCCAACGATGATAGCACCGTCTACGAGGTCAAGATCTGCATATGTTGCAGGTCTGTCATTTGTACCGCCGTAGCTGCCTGGATCGAGAATAGCCTCTGTTTCAGACTTATTCCACTTGATAGCGTATGTTCCGTCAGCGATACCAGCCTTAGGCTCAAAGCCAAAGTATGTTACTATACCGCCTTCAGAAAGTATAATACCTGCGTCATCTGTATCTGAAGCAAGTGTTGCAGATACAAGTCCTTCTGCAAGGTTTGTTGTTGTTGCACCGTATCCTGATTTACCGATTTCTACAAGTTCAAATGCATCCTTATCATAGATAACACCTGCTGTGAAACCACGTACACCTTCTGTGCTTGGGTCAGAACCCCACGCATTTGATACAGTAGCATCTACGTATATTACACCGTCAACAGCATCAGATGATTTTACAGTAGCAAGTGTCCACTGAAGCTTATCTGTTGATGGATTTGTATTTCCTGATGGCTTTGTTGTAGTTGTTACAGGCGGATCTACAACATCACCTGAACCGTCACCGACGATAATAGCACCGTCAATAAGGTCAAGATCTACATATGTTGCAGGTCTGTCGTTTGTGCCGCCGTAGCTGCCCGGATCAAGGATAGCCTGTGTTTCAGACTTATTCCACTTGATTGGGTATGTTCCATCAGAAATACCTGATTTAGCCTTGAAGCCAAAGTAAGTTACTGTTGCATTCTCTTTAAGAATGATACCTGCATCGTCTGTATCTGAAGCAAGTGTTGCAGATACAAGTCCTTCTGCAAGGTTGGATGTTGTAGCGCCGTATGCTGATTTGCCGATTTCTACGAGTTCGAATGCGCTCTTATCGTATGTAATACCTGCAGCAAAGCCACGAACACCTTCTGTGCTTGGGTCAGAACCCCACGCGCCTGTTACCAATGCGTCTACATAAATTACGCCGTCTATTGCGTCAGCAGCATTTACAGTAGAAAGTGTCCACTGTAATGAGCCGGTAGAAGCATTTTTATTTGCAGTTACCGCTTCATTTGCCTTTATAACAGACTGTTCAGCGAAGCTTGAAGCTTCGCTGACAGCATATGTACTAAATGAACCGACAAATGCACTTGACAGAACGGAAACACCCATTGCCATTGAAGTAACTGCTGATAATATTTTCTTCATCAGTGCATTTCCTTTCTGGACGTTAAGCCCATTTATTTAGTTTTAGTATTAAGTTTATATGCTAATTAGTCTGCGCAAGGAAGTGTAACGAGTTTAACGATTGATCTGATAATGCAGTATGAGTCGTTAGTTGTAAGACCAGCCTTTGTATCACAATCAGCATTCTTCTTACCATTGTCTGTTACAGGGTACTTTTCAGCGTTTGTGAGGTACTTGTTGAGCATTACAACGTCAGCAATGTTTACCTTACCATCGCAGTTTGTATCACCGTAAAGAACGTCGCCTGATGGAGCTGTTGTTGTTGGAGCTGGAGTTGTTGTAGGAGCTGGAGTTGTTGTAGGAGCTGGAGTTGTTGTAGGAGCTGGAGTTGTTGTTGGAGCTGGAGTTGTCGTTGGAGCTGGAGTTGTTGTAGTTGTAGCAGCTGGTGTTGTTGTAGCAGCTGGTGTTGTTGTTGTTGTTGCACCACCGCCAACGATGATAGCACCGTCTACGAGGTCGAGCTCTGCATATGTTGCAGGTCTGTCGTTTACGCCGCCGTAGCTGCCTGGATCAAGAATAGCCTTTGTTTCTGACTTATTCCACTTGATTGGGTATGTACCGTCTGCGATACCAGCCTTAGCTTCAAAACCGAAGTATGTTACAAGAGCACCCTTCTCAAGAATGATACCTGAATCGTCTGTGTCTGATGCAAGTGTTGCTGAAACGAGAGCTTCTGCAAGGTTTGATGTTGTTGCACCGTATGCTGACTTACCGATTTCAACGAGCTCGAATGCTGTCTTATCATATGTAATACCAGCTGAGAAGCCACGAACACCTTCTGTATTAGGATCTGAACCCCATGCATTTGAAACTGTTGCGTCAACGAAGATAACACCGTCAACTGCTTCTGATGAATTTACAGTAGCAAGTGACCACTGGAGCTTATCTGTTGCAGGTGTTGATGAAGATGGTGTTGTTGTTGTTACAGGAGCTGTTGTAGCAACTGGAGCTGTTGTTGTTACATTGCTGCTGCCATTGCCAACGATGATAGCACCGTCTACGAGGTCGAGATCTGCATATGTTGCAGGTCTGTCGTTTACGCCACCGTAGCTGCCTGGATCGAGGATAGCCTTTGTTTCTGACTTATTCCACTTGATTGGGTATGTACCGTCTGCGATACCAGCCTTAGCTTCGAAACCGAAGTATGTTACAAGAGCACCCTTCTCAAGAATGATACCTGAATCGTCTGTGTCTGATGCAAGTGTTGCTGAAACGAGAGCTTCTGCAAGGTTTGATGTTGTTGCACCGTATGCTGACTTACCGATTTCAACGAGTTCGAATGCTGTCTTATCATATGTGATACCAGCTGAGAAGCCACGAACACCTTCTGTATTAGGATCTGAACCCCATGCATTTGAAACTGTTGCGTCAACGAAGATAACGCCGTCAACTGCTTCTGATGAATTTACAGTAGCAAGTGACCACTGGAGCTTATCTGTTGTTGGGTTCTGAGTTGGAGCTGTTGTTGTTACAGCAGGCTTTGTTGTTGTAGTCTGTGGAGCTGTTGTTGTAGCCTGTGGAGTTGTTGTTGTAGCACCATTGCCTTCAACTGTAATCTTAGTACCTGTGAGTTCAAGACCACCAAAGTACTTAGCATCATATGTAGTCCAGTTTTCGTTAATAGAAACAACTGTTGTAGCATTGTTTGTTCCCTCGTAACCAGGGTTAACATATGTCATATCTTCGTTGATGAATTCGATTTCGTAATCGCCGGCAGCGCTTCCCTTTGGAATTGTTACTTCAAATTCAGCAACAGGAACGTCTGAAGCCTTTTCACCAAGATATGAACCATTCGATGTAGCTCTTGACCATGACATAGAAACAACATCATCACTAACGTGTTCTGCCTGATAGTCACCTTCTGCTTCGAATGTCTTGTATCTCTTATTGATTACACCTACATAGAATGGACCAGGTTCACACTGAATAACTGTACCATCTGCAGTTGTGTACTCGCCTGTACCTGAGAATGGGTTCTTGATGCCTGACATCTTGATGCCGTCGCTTGCGCAGTCACCAAATGTCATGAATGCCTGAATACAGTTTGTGTTGTCGTTTCCGTCAACGTCATCGAGATATACATAACACTTAACTTTCACATCGCCTGCAGCAATATCAGCAGCTGAAACAGTTGACTTTTCAGCTTTGATTGTAAGTGATTTCTTTGTGTCATTGTAAGTTAAAGCGTTAGCTGAAAAAGGAACTGCTAACGCACCTGCTGTAAGTGAAGCACTCATAGCAAGCGATGTAAGAGTTGAAATAAATTTTTTCATCGGTTTTAATTCCTTTCTTTAAGGCTTGAAGCCAATATTTAGTTTGTTATTGGGTTAGCTTAAATCAAGCAAAATGCTTACTGCAATCAGATAGGGAGACTTGTTACTAACTTAAGAACATATTTCTGAATAGCAACAACGTCATTGCCGTTAATACCGTTAGCTGAGCCCTGAACGTCTGAGTTTGCCTTGCCCTGCTCAGTTATTGAGTATTTGCTGCTGTTAAGAAGCCATGATTTAACAAGAACAACGTCTGAGATGTTAACTTCACCATCACAGTTTGCATCGCCGTACATAGAAACTGTTGGTGCAGCACTGCCGATTGTTACTGAGCCGTTTTTAACTTCATAGTCGTATAAAACCTTTGAGCCGTCGTAATAACCAACCTTGATTGCGTTGTTCTTTGTGCCTGAACCTGGGTATGTATCACGTGAAATAGCTTCAATTTCGAAGTCTGCAACTGAACCGTTCTTAGCGTCAGAATTTACAGTACCTGTAATTGTAACCATTACGCCTTCACCCTGCATCCAGTACTTTGAATCTTCTGCAGATGTTGACCAGCATACGTTGATTGTGCCGTTTGACTTGTTGATGTAAGAATCAAAAAGCGGAATTGATGAAGATGATGCATCTACACTTTCAGCGTTTGTCTTTGTGAGAGCACCTGCTTCTACGCCTGTGATTGTTACAAGTGAGCTGTCATAACCTACAGCAAATTCGCAAGCATTAATGCCTGTTGATGGAATATCGGAAAGTGATACTTCAATAGTGAACTCATCACCAGGAAGTGCAGTTTCCTTACTTGCAGAGAATACAACTGTTCCACCTGCAGCTACTGCTGTTGCCGGAGCAGCACAAGCCATAACCATTAATGCCATAGCACCTGCAATAATCTTATTTTTTTTCATTTTTTCTTTTCCTCCTTCTCTTATGCAAGCAGTGTAATTTTTTCGATTTCACACTGCAAGATTTAAAGTCATATTTTGAGAAAATTAATATGACTTTCTGCGAAATGTACACACTTCACTTAAATTTACTTATAGTAACCCACACATTATATTATAAAATAGACGTAGTTTAAAGTCAATAGATTTTTTTTATTTTGTAAAATGTTATAAATGATGATACGGAAAATTGTATATAATTTCAACCCTCCGCTTCAAACTCCGTCAGAAAGCCATCCTCAAACCGCCCACACGGATGAAGACCGCCCGATATCTTATAACCCTAAGTAAATAAAGAGATATAGGCACATTCCTTGACATATGGCACTAACTTACTTTATTCTCATCTTCATTATATATCAACTGATTTAAAAAGTAAATAGCTATAAAAATCTTTTATGTTTTCAATAAAACAAAGCATTGTTTTTTTGTGACATTTACTAAATAAAGTTGATTAAATTATCCGTTTTAAACAATCATATCCGTATAAAAATTAACAAATTAATTCATTTAATCAAGTTTTCTGAATTCTTCAGGAATATTGTTTTCTATTATCCTGTCGATAACTCCCATATTGAAGCTTTTAGCTGTTCCGAGAGGTGCATAAGGCAGCCCGTGACCATCAGCAAGCTCTGATGTATACATATTATAAGGATATAATCTCATGTTCGAGAATTTACCGTCATCATAATGATTTATAACAGGTATTGCATATACATCTTCGAGTGTTACTTCGCCTGTTTCACCGTCAACCACAACCGTAAAATCAGCTATCTCTCCTACTACGTTGAAGTTATCTGTCTGCGCGGAAATAAAATTGCCGAGCGAATAATACACAAAGCCTCTTGAGCCGTCTGCCCTTGTTATATATTCCATAGTTTCGGCAGTATGCGGATGAGTTCCGAGTATAACATCGCATCCCCAGTCAACAAGCTTCTGTGCAAGCTCTTTTCTGTCCTCAGAAACTGTATGTGTATCTTCAACGCCCCAGTGCATTGCTGTAATAACTACATCGGCAATTTCACTTGCCTCTCTTATCTGCGCCTCCATTACATCCTCTTCGCTTGTAAGAACTACACGCATTTCAGAGCTTGCAGGCATTCTGTAACCATTCATATGCTCAGTATACGCAAGAAAAGCAATTGTTACTCCGTCAACCTCCATTGTTCTGATGTTGTTTGCGTCTGCTTCATTTCTGTATGCGCCGCATACAACGATATCATTGTAGAGAGCCTTTTCATCCCAGTAATCGAGCGTTGCGGATAATCCGCCTGTCCCCTTATCAAGAACGTGATTATTTGCAATTGTGAAAACATCAAAACCGATATCAATCATATCCTGTCCAAGCTCTACGGGAGAATTGAAATTGAAATTGCTTCCCGAAATTTCATATTCACCGTTACAGATAAGTGTTTCCTGATTTATGATGCTGATGTCAGCGCCCTCAATTATATGGCGGACATTTTCATACATCGGCTTGAAGTTGTATGATACTCCATCGCCTGCGTGCTCTTGCGCGTTTCTGTATACTGCTGTCTGAACGAGATTGTCACCTGTTGCAACGATATGTATTCTCTTATCCACAACAGGAGGCTCTGTAGGAGGTTGTGTTGTAGGAGGTTCTGTCGGTGGTTGTGTAACAACAGCCTGACTGCCTGCATTCGCAAGCTTTGCATCTCTCTCAATCTTATCACTGCACGATGAATAAACCGCACATATCGAAATTGCCGCTATCAATGCAACTGCGGCTACTCTGCCTTTTCTTAATCTTACTGTTTTCTTTTTCATTTTTCATTTTCCTTTATATTATTAATAGTATATTTATCTGTTTTTCTGAAGTGTTATAAACTCTTCCGCAAGCCCCTCAGCTTCCGAATACGAAGAAAGATTGTAGCATCTTGCCCTGAATTTTGCCGAGCCATAAAATCCGTTCATATACCATGCGGCATGTTTTCTCGCTTCTTTTATCGCAAGCTCTGCTGCTTTTTCGCTCGTTTCAAGAATAAGTCTTATATGACGAAGCATCGTTTCCATCCGCTGTTCAACAGTTGGCGGAATATAGCTTTCACCCTTGAAATACGATGATATTTCCTTGAATACAAACGGATTCCCATAGCTTCCTCTGCCAATCATAA
This sequence comes from Ruminococcus sp., assembly GCA_017523285.1. GTDB lineage: Bacteria > Bacillota > Clostridia > Oscillospirales > Ruminococcaceae > Ruminococcus. Next base: position 26,516 of record JAFWWU010000034.1, on the reverse strand, counting down.
CGAGGTCACATCCCGTCTGTCTGTACATTTCAAGACATGACTGCAAATCAGTTACATCTCCGTTTGCTATTACAGGAATACTGACACTTTTTTTGACTTCGGAAATAATATCCCAGTCTGCTTTCCCCGTATAGAATTGTTCTCTCGTTCTGCCATGAACGGCAATTGCGGCTACTCCCGAAGCCTCCATAGCCTTTGCAAATTCAACTGCATTTACATTATCGTCATCCCAGCCCTTACGGAATTTTACAGTTACAGGAACAGATGACGCTTTTACAGTTGCCGATGCAACCTCCTGCGCAAGCTTTACATCCTTCATAAGCGAGCATCCACAGCCTATTCCGACTACTTTCGGCACAGGACATCCCATATTTATATCAATTATATCAGGATTATATCCACTTACAATTTCAACCGCCCTTTTCATAAATTCAGGCTCGCTTCCGAAAATCTGAACCGCCATAGGACGTTCAGCTTCCGTAACTGTACAAAGCTCGTTTGTTTTTCTGTCGCTGTAGCACAAGCCCTTTGCCGATACCATTTCGCTTACAACATAAGCCGCACCGTATTCTCTGCACATAAGACGATATGCTCTGTCAGCAACACTTGCCATAGGTGCAAGTGCGGCTGTTTTTTCTATTTTAACATTACCGATATTAATATATTCCATCAGTTTTCCGCCTGTTCCTTATTTGCCGCACCCTTTTTGAATACTACGAGCTTACTGAAAATATAATTGAGTATAAGTATCATCACCTGTGAAAGCATTGTCCAGATAAACTCATTGAGAAGAAGCGGAGTTCCTACAAGCTTTGAAGCATATTTATTGCCAAGTATTCCGCTGTCGTAATTGAGTTTATCAAGTCTGAAAAGTTCTACAAAGAAATCAGCACATGTTTCTACAAATACAAAAGTTATAAGCAAATCGAGCACGAATGTTACGGCTCTTCCAGCATAAAACGCAACCGCCTCTCTTGCAAGCTCTTTTCCTGATGAAGTTTTGCTCTTGAAAACAAATTTCTTGTTTGTTATAAATGCGAATGTAATTGCCGCAATCTGTGCGATCGCTGTCGCTATAAGTGAAGCTTTGTTTATCTCTCCGAGAAGAAGTCTTGACGCTATTCTTACAATATAATAAACAAGCGTTGTACAGCCGCCCATTATTATATACATTATAACTTGCTCATATTTGCGATAAAGCTCTTTGATTTTTGACATTTTATAATTACCTCCGATAGTTTTGATATAACTATACTTATCCATTATCTATAATAACAATTTAAAGTATAAATTGCAAGCAATTCCTGAAAATTCGTAGAAGTTACGATTTATTTTAAAATTATCCCTTGATTATTGTTTAACTCTATGCTATACTTGATATGTATACATTTTTTTGACGATTGTATGTGTATACACACAAATATATTTATTTTATAATGAAAGGACATTTATGGACACTCAAAACATTGGCAGAATAATTATAATTATCATTACGATAGTTTTTTCTGCCCTCTTTTCAAGCTGTGAAACAGCTTTTTCAAGCGTAAACAAAATCAGACTCAAGAATTATGCGGCGCAAGGAAATAAACGTGCCGAAAAAGCACTGAAAATCGCCAATTCATTCGAAGACGCTCTTACAACTGTTCTCGTCGGAAACAACATTGTAAATATTACCATGGCTTCTGTCGGAACTATTCTTTTCACCTCGCTGTTCGGCAGTAAAGGCGTCGGCATATCAACCGCTGTAATCACTGTTCTGGTTCTCATTTTCGGCGAAGTACTTCCAAAATCCTTTGCAAAACAGAATGCCGAAAAACTCGCTCTGATTTTTGCCGGACCACTTTCAGCACTTATTTTCATATTCAAACCAATCGTACTTTTCTTCAATCTTCTTGCTTCTGTTCTTAAATCAGACAAAACAGAGCCAACTGTTACCGAAGATGAACTTAAATACATCATTGATGAAATCGAAGAACAAGGCGTTCTTGAAGAACAGGAAAGTGACCTCGTTAAAAGTGCTCTTGAATTCGATGAAATCACAGTAAACGAAATCCTCATCCCTCGTATAAAGGTTGTAGGCATTGAGAAAAGTTCTTCTATTGAAGAAATCAAAAACCTCTTTATTGAGGAAATGTATTCAAGACTTCCTGTATACGACAAATCCCTCGATAATATTATCGGTATGATTACAAATAAGCGTTTCTTCAAAATGCTCTCACAAGGCGGAAATGATATTTCTGAAATCATACAGGATGTCGCACATTTCTCTGACCTCAAGCTTATCAGCGAAGCTCTAAGAGATATGCAAAGACTTAAAACTCACCTTGCTGTTGTCCTTGACCAGTACGGCGGTACAAAGGGTATTATAACTCTTGAAGACATCATCGAAGAGCTTGTCGGCGAAATTTACGACGAAAACGATGAAATCATCCATAATTTCATTAAAATCAGCGATACAGAATTCGAAATTGCAGGAGATATGAGCATCAGCGATATGCTTGAAGAAATCGGGCTTGAAGAAACTGCAATTGAAAGTACATATACATCTGTCGGAGGATGGGTTACAGAGCTTCTCGAACACATCCCCGAAGAAAACGAAACAGCGGAATATGGCATTTTCAAGATTACCGTTCTTAAGGTAAGAGAGCAGTCGGTTGAAAAGCTGAATATTAAAATCACTGAACCTGCTGTTAAGCAATAATATATTAATTAAGAAGTCCCCGCAATTGCGGGGACTATTGTATTAGAAAAAAGAAAAAGCACTTCCTCAAACGAGAAAGTGCCTATTCTTCTGGGGTGGGAGATGGGATTCGAACCCACGATCTTCGGGACCACAATCCGACGCTTTAACCAGCTAAGCTACACCCACCATATAAAATAATAACGAAGCGCTCCGATTGAGGAGCGTTCGTATATGGCGCGCCTTATTGGACTCGAACCAATGGCTTACTGCTTAGAAGGCAGTTACTCTATCCAGCTGAGTTAAAGGCGCATATTGGAGCGGGTGATGGGAATCGAACCCACGTAGCCAGCTTGGAAGGCTGGAATTCTACCATTGAACTACACCCGCATTTGCATTAGAGTTTCAACAGTAAATATTTTATCACACTACGAATTAAAAGTCAATAGATTTCTGATAAAATTTCCAAAAACATCATTTTGCACAATTGAAGCAAAATACCGCACAATAAAATGTAAAAAAAGACATCGAGGAAAAATTTTTCTCTTTAATACAATAAAGAAAATCAATAAAATGCTTTTATTTTCTTTTTAAATAGTGTATAATAGTTAATGAGAAAATAAACAGAGGTGCAATCTATGGCAAACTGCTATTCACTTGGTATTGACGTTGGTTCTACTACCGTAAAAACTGTTATCATTGATAATGAAAACAAGATAATCTATTCTAAATATCAGCGACACTTTTCTAAAGTAAAGGAAACTGTCCTTGAACAGCTCGGCATTATTCAGGCTGAGTATAAAAACTGTGAGTTCAAAATCTGTATCACAGGCTCTGCAGGCCTCGGACTTGCTGAAAACGCTGACATTCCTTTTGTTCAGGAGGTTCAGGCAGCATTTATCGCTGTTAAGGAACGTGAGCCCGAAACAGATGTAGTTATTGAGCTTGGCGGTGAGGACGCTAAAATTATATTCTTTACAGGCGGCGTTGAACAGCGTATGAACGGCTCATGTGCAGGCGGCACAGGTGCTTTTGTTGATCAGATGGCTACCCTTCTCGGCATTTCAGCAGATGAACTTGATGAGCTTTCTGCCAAAGCTGAAAAAACATACCCGATAGCTTCACGCTGTGGTGTATTTGCAAAATCTGACATACAGCCGCTTCTTAATCAGGGCGCAGCAAGAGAGGATATAGCTGCAAGTATTTTTCAGGCTGTCGTTGACCAGACTGTTTCAGGACTCGCTCAGGGGCGTTCTATCGAAGGACGTGTATTATTCCTCGGCGGACCTCTTTCATTCCTTAAAGGCTTGCGCCGTGCATTCGTAAAAACTCTCGGACTTACCGATGAAAACGCAGTATTTCCTGAGGAAGCTCCCGTATTCGTAGCATACGGCTGTGCTGTTTTTGCTTCCTCTTCTGAAGATACATATTCAATGGAACAGCTTACAGAAAAAATTCTCAATGCAAAAGTAACAGAAAACATAGTAACAGGCGAACCTCTTTTCGAAACCAAGCAGCAGTACGATGAATTCATAAACCGCCATAAAAAATACGACCTCAAGTATGAAGATATACGCACTTACGAAGGCAATGCCTACCTCGGAATTGACGCAGGCTCAACCACAACAAAGCTTGTTCTTATTTCCGAAGAAGGTGGCTTACTTTACAGTCATTACGCTTCAAATAAAGGTCAGCCTCTTGACAAGATTGTAAAGAAGCTCAAAAAGATTTACGCCGAAATGAATCCGAATATCACGATAAAAGGCTCTGCTGTTACAGGATACGGCGAAGAGCTTATTAAAGCAGGACTTTCAATAGATTTCGGTATAGTTGAAACTGTTGCTCACTTCAAAGCTGCATCTTATTTCTGTCCTGATGTTGATTTCATCATTGATATCGGCGGACAGGATATCAAATGCTTTAAGATTAAAAACGGAAACATCGACAGCATCATGCTCAACGAAGCATGCTCATCAGGCTGTGGCTCATTTATACAGACATTCGCAATGGCACTCGGATATGACATTGCTGAATTTTCACAGCTTGGCTTATTTGCCGAAAGACCTGTTGACCTCGGCTCACGCTGTACAGTATTTATGAACAGCAGTGTAAAACAGGCGCAGAAAGACGGCGCAACTGTCGAGGATATTTCCGCAGGACTTTCATCATCAATCATCAAAAACGCAATTTACAAGGTTATCCGTGCAAAATCAGTTGACGAACTCGGAAAGAATATCGTTGTTCAGGGTGGTACCTTCCTTAACGACGCAGTTCTCCGTTCATTTGAAAAGGAACTCGGCAGAAATGTTATACGTCCTGCTGTATCGGGACTTATGGGTGCACTCGGATGTGCTCTTTACGCAAAGGAAAAGAATCTTGAAAAATCCTCAATAATTTCCGCAAAAGACCTTGAAGAATTCAACTATACATCAAAGGGAATAAACTGCGGCGGATGTACAGCAAACTGTGCATTGAATGTTATCACATTCAGAAACGGTGGAAAGTTCATTTCAGGCAATCGCTGTGAAAAAGGAAGCGGCAAAACAAAGACAAAATCCGCACCAAGCCTTTACGATTACAAATACAACAGCATTCTCAATACAGTCAAGGAAAATCAGCCTAAAAATCCTATTGCAAAGGTCGGACTACCACTTGCACTCAGCTTCTATGAACAGCTTCCATTCTGGCATACATTCTTCACAGAGCTTGGATTTGAAACTGTTATTTCCGATGAAAGCGACAGAGAAATGTATTATCTCGGTCAGCATACAATTCCATCAGATACAGTATGCTACCCCGCAAAGCTTGCTCACGGACATATCGAATGTCTGCTCAACAAGGGTGTAGACTTCATTTTCTACCCATGTATGAGCTTCAATATAGACGAGGGTGATAACGATAACCACTTCAACTGCCCTGTTGTAGCCTATTATCCTGAGCTTCTCCTTGCAAACAATTCAAGACTCAATACAAAGAATTTCCGTTATCCTTATATGGATTTAAACCGCAGAAAAAATGTTGCCAAGGTTATGGCACAGACTCTAAAGGAATATAATATAAAGGGTAAAATTCCGTCAGCAATCGATAAAGCTTACGAAGCTCTGGATAAGCATATAGCAGATGTTGCAAAAAAAGCTGACGAAATTATACGTCAGGCTCGTACAGAGGGCAAGAATATCATTGTACTCGCAGGCAGACCGTATCATGTGGATAAAGAAATAAACCACGGCATACATAAGCTTATAACAAGTCTTGGCATGGCCGTTGTTACAGAGCAGAGCGTTGCTCCGCTTGCACATACCCCTGAGCTCGGAGTCCTCAATCAGTGGACATACCATTCACGTCTTTACAAGGCAGCTCAGTTTGTCACAACACAGCCTGATATGCAGCTTGTTCAGCTTGTATCCTTCGGCTGCGGAATTGACGCTATCACAACAGATGAAGTGCGTTCAATCCTCGAATCAAAGGGCAAGCTTTACACACAGCTTAAAATAGATGAAATCAATAACCTCGGCGCTGCTAAAATACGTCTGAGAAGTCTTGCGGCGGCAATCAAAAATAAAGAACAGGAGTAATAACATGGCTGAGAAATACGCAAAATTTACCGAAGATATGGTAAAAACACATACTATTTTAGTGCCCGATATGCTCCCGATCCACTTCAAGCTTCTAATCAGCATTTTTGAAAGCTATGGCTATAAAATGGAGCTTTTACAGACAGATTCAAGAGCTGTTGTTGACGAGGGACTCAAAAACGTACATAACGATACCTGCTACCCTGCTCTACTTGTTATCGGTCAGTTTATGGAGGCTCTCAAAAGCGGCCGCTATGACCCGAACAAAACAGCTCTGCTTATAACACAGACAGGCGGCGGATGCCGTGCATCAAACTATATCCACCTGCTCCGCAAATGTGCTTACGAGAATTTTCCACAGGTACCTGTTGTTTCGCTCAATTTCAGCGGACTTGAAAAAGACAGCGGCTTTAAAATAACCGCTGTAATGTTCCTGAAGCTTCTTTATGCTGTTCTTTACGGAGATTTGCTCATGACTGTATATAACCAGTGCAGACCGTATGAGCTTGTAAAGGGTGCATCAAAGAAAACGCTTGATATCTGGCAGAAAAAGCTTGCAAAGCTTTTCAGCTCAGGCACAAAGTATATGAACACATCTAAATTCTACAAGGAAATCCTTGACGATTTCGCAAAAATCGAAAGAAGCAAGGTTAAAAAAGTTCAGGTAGGCATCGTAGGAGAAATCTATGTAAAATATTCTCCCCTTGCAAACAATCATCTTGAAGATTTCCTCATTTCAGAGGGGTGTGAGCCTGTTGTTCCTTCACTTCTCGAATTCGTTATGTACTGTGCCGTAAGCAAGACAAACGACGGTAGACTTTATAATTTCAAAAACAAGACCACATTTATAAACGGCATAGGATATAAGCTTATTTACGGCAAGCAGAAACAGCTTATCAAGACTATGAAAAAGCATGGTGTATTTACTCCGCCGCACGATTTCGAGCATTTACGTCATCTTGCAGATAAATATATCAATCAGGGTGTATCTATGGGCGAGGGCTGGCTTATCCCTGCTGAAATGGCGGCACTTGTTGAAACAGGAACAGAAAACATCGTATGTGCACAGCCTTTCGGCTGTCTGCCTAACCATATTGTTGCAAAGGGTATGTCAAGAGCAATAAAAGATGATTTTCCACAGGCAAATATAGTTGCTATTGACTACGACCCGGGCGCTACACGAGTAAATCAGGAAAATCGTATCAAGCTTATGCTTGCAAATGCTAAGAAAAAATGATAGTAAAAGACAGAAACAAGAATATAATAAAAAACAGCGACGGCAGTCTGGACAAAGCCATAAGGCATGTCTACGGCAATGCCGTCGGACGCTTTATACTCAGAATTTTTACACAGCCGATTGTTTCAAAAGCTGTCGGCGCTTTTATGGATTCACGTTATTCATCTCCGCTTATAGAGCCTTTTATCAAAGCAAACAATATCAATACCGATGATTATATTATGGATGATATTGATACATACAATAAATTCTTTACACGAAAAATAAAAGACGGAAAAAGACTGCTTGATATGAATCCCAAAAGCTTTATAAGTCCATGCGATGCGAAATTATCCGTATATAAGCTCGATAGCGACAGTGTGTTTGAAATCAAAAACAGTCTATACAGAGCTTCAGACCTTGTAAAATGCAAAAAGCTTGCAGATAAATATAACGGTGGCTGGTGTATGATTTTCAGACTTGAGGTCGACGATTATCACCGCTATTGTTATATTGATAACGGCACAAAAAGCAAGAACAACTTTATAAAAGGCGTTCTGCATACCGTAAATCCGATTGCTTTCGAACATTATAATGTATATAAAAGAAATTGCAGAGAATTTTCAGTTCTGCATACAGAAAATTTCGGAGATGTAACACAGATTGAAGTCGGTGCTATGTTTGTCGGCAAAATCGCAAATCATCACGAAAAATACAGCTTCCGCAGAGGTGAAGAAAAGGGAATGTTTCTTTTCGGAGGCTCTACGATAGTTCTTCTCATTGAAAAGGACAAGCTTATGCCTTGCAGTGAATTTCTTGAAAATACTGCCGATAACTGCGAAACCATTGTTAAAATGGGTGAAAAAATCGGTATTTCTTTACGTTAATTCAGGAGGAGTTATGCTTAAAAAATTACTTAAAAAAAACTTTGTTATTCTTGACGGCGGCTTAGGCACTATGATTCAGGCTTCGGGTATTGAATCAGGCCATAATCCCGAAATTCTTAATATCACTCACCCTGAGATTATCATTGATATTCACCGTCAATACGTTGAAAGCGGCTCTGATATTTTCTGCACAAATACTTTCGGAGCAAATTCGTACAAGCTGAAAGACAGCGGATATTCCGTTGATGAAATTATCAAAGCAGGCGTTGCAAACGCTAAAAAAGCGGCAGACGGAAAAGCACTTGTTGCTCTTGATTTAGGCCCTATCGGTCAGCTTCTTGAGCCTACAGGAACTCTTACCTTTGAAGAAGCCTATAATTGCTACAAAGAAATGATTATCGCAGGCAGTGAAGCAGATCTGATTGTGATTGAAACAATGACGGATATATATGAAGTCAAGGCGGCTGTTCTTGCGGCTAAAGAAAATTCCGACAAACCGATATTCTGTACAATGACTTTTGAAGAAAGCGGACGCACATTTACAGGCGTAAGCGTTGAATGTATGGCAACTGTATTGCAGGGACTCGGAGTTGACGCTCTTGGTGTAAACTGCTCTCTTGGCCCTGACGCACTTTATCCTGTTGCAGAAAAACTTGTGAAGCTTACAGGGCTTCCTGTAATTATGAAGCCTAATGCAGGACTCCCCGACCCTGTTACAAATAAATTCAATGTAGGAGCAGATGAGTTTGCGGAAAGTGCGGCAGAGCTTGCTAAACTCGGCGTGAAGATTTTCGGCGGCTGCTGCGGAACAACTCCTGCGCATATAAAAGCACTTAAAGAAAAACTATCACAGATTGAGTGGAAAAAGCCTGAATATACTCCTGTTGCGGCAGTATGTTCGGGAACTCGCTATGTTGATATTTCTCAGCCGAGAGTTATCGGTGAAAGAATTAATCCTACAGGCAAAAAGCTGTTCAAAGAAGCTCTTCTCAACAATGATATAAATTATATTCTGAATCAGGCTATCGAACAGGTTAAGGCAGGTGCAGACATCCTTGATGTCAACGTAGGATTACCGTCAATAGATGAAAAAGCAATGATGGTAAGCGCTGTAAAAGCCGTTCAGTCGGTTACAGATGCACCCCTCCAGCTTGACTCAACTATACCCGAGGTGCTTGAGGCAGGTCTGAGAATTTACAACGGAAAGCCGATAGTAAACTCTGTAAACGGAGAGGATGAATCACTTGACGCTATTCTTCCGCTTGTAAAGAAATACGGTGCAGCAGTTGTCGGACTTACCCTTGATAAGAACGGCATACCTAAAACTGCTCAGGGACGTTTTGAAATCGCTGAAAAAATCCTCAAAAGAGCATTGGCAATCGGTATTCCTAAAGAGGATGTATACATCGATTGTCTTACGCTTACCGCTTCGGCCGAACAAGAGGGAGTTATGGAAACTCTCGGCGCACTGAAAAGAGTAAAGGAAGAACTCGGACTGAAAACAGTTTTAGGAGTTTCAAATATTTCATTCGGACTTCCGAACAGAGAGCTTATTACACGCACATTTCTAACTATGGCACTCCAGAACGGACTTGATCTTCCGATAATAAACCCCAATGTCGAATCAATAATCGGCGCAGTAAGAGCATATAAGCTTCTTGCATCTATCGATAAGAACTCCGTTGAATTTATAAACTGCTACAGCCAGAACACTTCGCAGACAGCAGCAACTATTACCGATAAAAAAGCTCCCGATATATTCTATGCTCTTGAAAATGGTCTGAAAGACGAAGGTGTAAGGGCTGTTGAATCACTTTTGTCGACAACTGAGCCTATGGAAATCATAAACAATTATCTTATTCCTGCGCTTGATAAGGCAGGCGAGAAATTTGAAAAGGGACAGATTTTCCTTCCACAGCTTATTCTCACAGCAGGAGTTGCACAGGCTTGCTTTGAAACATTAAAAAGCTCGTTATCTTCAAGCGGAGAAAAGCCTGTTTCAAAGGGAGAAATCGTGCTTGCAACGGTAAAAGGTGACATTCACGATATAGGAAAGAACATCGTCAAGGTGCTTCTTGAAAGTTACGGATATAAGGTTATAGATCTTGGCAAGGATGTAGATAAGCGTGATATAGTTGACGCTGCAAAAAAACACAAGGTTAAGCTTGTGGGACTTTCAGCTCTAATGACAACTACGCTTGGTGCAATGGAAGAAACAATCGCACTTCTCAATCTGGAATATCCTGAATGCAAAACCGTTGTTGGCGGGGCTGTGCTGACAGCAGATTTCGCACAAAAGATTAATGCAGATTTCTATGCAAAGGATGCAAAGGAAACTGTTGATATAGCTTCAACTATATATTGATATAAAAGCACTTTCGAATAAAAACGGAGGTGCTTTTGTATATTATAAGGACATTATTCAAAATTACGTTGAATTGTATTGTGAAAAAGATAGAAACAAAAATTTTTTTGAAATTTCTGTTGACAAACAGATAGATATGGTGTATAATAAATAAGTCGCATGAGGAAAACAAAAAACAAGCGGCTAAGATGGCGGCATAGCTCAGCTGGCTAGAGTACTCGGTTCATACCCGATTGGTCGTTGGTTCAAATCCTACTGCCGCTACCAAATATGGCCCGTTGGTCAAGAGGTTAAGACACCGCCCTTTCACGGCGGAATCATGGGTTCAATTCCCGTACGGGTCACCAACACAGTTGCTCTCAAATGGCTTAAAACAGCCGTTTGAGAGTTTTCTTTTTACAGTGAAATCCGTTTTGGTCTTTATTTGGTCTTTATTTTGAAAAAATGGTCTTTGCACTGGTCTTTACGCAGGGAGCTGAGTTTGTTCAGTTCCCTGTTTTTTATTGTCAAAGCTCAGAGCCTCAGCAATGGCATTGCTTGCCCTCGCCTGTGCTTCCTGAAACATATGGCAATAAATGTTACTTGTCGTTGAAACCTGAGAATGTCCTAAATCTCCCGACACTGCTACAACATCCACACCGGCGTTAATTAATAGACTGGCATGCAAATGCCTGAGAGAATGAATATCACAAAAACGCACATTATTTTTCTCACAGAATTCCGTGAACCAGAAGTACGGGGTGTTATTGTGCATAGGTCTGCCGTCCCACTTTATAAATAAGCGGTCTGTTTCAATCCACTTGTCTGCAAGACGTGTTCTTTCTGCATTCTGTTCCAATTTCAGCTCTTTCAGCATATCCATAACGTGCTGAGGATATTTCTGACTGCGCTGTGATTTCTTTGTTTTTGTGGTATCAGTATATATTCCCTTGTCGGCTGTATAGTTGGAAGTTCTGCGGACATTTATTATATTATTCTCAAAATCCACATCTTTCCATTCCAGTCCGAGTAGTTCTCCTCTGCGGTAGCCACTGTATACAGCAAGCTTAAAGAACACTCTGAACTTTATCGGAACATCATCACCATCGAGAAGCTCAAAAATATGAGAAATCTCCTCAATAGTGTAAATATCCTTTTCCTTGACTTCGCATTTTGGAACGGTTACTCTCCTACACGGATTATCGCTGAGCATATCCATTTTCATAGCGTAACTGAAAACGTCGGAAATAAAACTCAGATGATGAACTACAGTCTTTCGCGAAAGCGGTTTACCTGTACGTTGATTTTCACCATTGATAATCAAATCATTCACAAACTGCTGTATATGTCTGCTTGTAATCTTATCAAGTCTTAGATGTCCGATTGCAGGATATACCCGCTGAGTAAGCTGTCGCATTCTCTCATATGAAGTATGTCTGAGATTAATTACAGCATATTCCTCAAACCACTGTTCTGCAAATTTTTCAAACTTTATTGTAGCAACAACCTGTCCCATTTTACATTCTTCTTCAAACATAACGCATTGTCTGTCAAGCTCTTTCTTAATCTGACGAGCCGTCATATTAGGTTCAGGTTTCCACGTTTTCGTCTGAACAACCTGTTTACCGTTCACATCGTATCCGCAAGATACTTTAATTCTATAACTGTTACCACGCTTTGTTACCGTTGCCATTGGTTTATTCCTCCTGTCATAAACCGCAAGGCTTTTACCTGTGTTTCAATTATACACTTTAAAGTGTAATACTGTCAAGTAAAACCTGCGAACACGTTATTCCAATCCGTCCTTAGGTCAAATGCAAAAGTAAATGCAACATAAGGAACAAAAATGTTGCATTTACCTCTGCACAAAACAGCAAAAAATAGAGAGTAGTGTTGCGTTTAGTTCTGCACATAAAAATAGCTTTTATGCCGCGAAAGCTATTGACAATGAGAAGAGGGCGTGGTAGGCTTTCAGCAAGGCAGATAAAGCATCAAGCGACACTTGCCGCATCTGCCTGAAAACCACGTCCTCAGAGGCTCGTTGTCAATAGACCGTGGAATAAATGCGAAATGAAGCATAAAATGATTGTTTTGATTTTTATGTGTGATCCTGTATAATGAAAGAGTAAATTTTCATTAACAGGAGGTAAAATGAAACACTTAAGTTTTACAAGCAGATGTATGATAGAAAAATACATCGCATACGGTTATAGCTTTCGAGAAATTGCTAATGAGCTTGGTTATCAACCCTCTACAATTTCTCGGGAAGTAAAAAAATATCGAACATTTATACAGCCTAAAACAGCACGTTGTGCACATTTTGGTGAATGCAAAAAGAAAAGCTCTTGCAATACTCAAAGCTGTACTGATTTTGCTCCTCTGCAATGCCGTAAACTTGATAAGGCGCCTTTTGTATGCAATAATTGTCCGAATCAAGATTTCTGTTCCAGAGAGCATGCATATTATCATGCAAGAAAAGCGGATAAGAGCAGTCATACTGTAAAATCAGAATCAAGAAAATCAATTCATCTTGATAAAAGCGAAATAAAAGAACTCAATAAATTTGTTTCTCCATTAATAAAAAAGGGACAATCACTGAATCATATTTATGCCAATCACAGTGATGAAATCAGCATCTCACGAAGAACAATGTATAATTACTTAGATAAGTGTATTCTTGACGCTCGTAATATTGATTTACCAAGAAAAGTGCGTTACAAAAAGCGCAAAGGAAAAGAAACAGAAAATTATCCATATAAATATCGAGAAGGGCGTACATACGAAGACTTCAAGAGATTTATAGAACAACATCCTGAACTTTGCGTAGTTGAAATGGATACAGTACATGGTTCACGTGAAAAAGGTAAATGTCTACTTACAATGATATTTACAAAATATGATTTTATGCTCATATTTCTGCTTGAAACATCATCACAGGAATGTGTGGAGAATGTATTCAAACAGCTTGAGGATATGCTAGGACTTAATATTATCAGAAGATTGTTTCCTGTAATATTAACAGACAACGGAAGTGAATTCAAAAATCCTGCAGCATTAGAAAAGAGCAAATATGGTTCACCATGTACTCGTGTATTCTTTTGTGATAGAATGGCTTCATGGCAGAAACCACATATAGAAAGAAGTCATGAATATATTCGTATGGTACTACCAAAAGGAAGATCGTTTGATAAACTTACTCAAGATGATATAACTCTTCTTACTAATCATATTAACAGTATTTCAAGAGATAGTCTTGATGGTAAATGTCCATATGATGTGGCAAAAGAATTTATTGCAAAGAAATTGCCATATATGCTTGGGCTTAGAAAAATTCCAGCGGATCAGGTTGTGATGCGTCCGTGTCTACTTGACAAATAATCAAAGTAAAACACAGTATTATTCATATTAACAAAAAGGGAGTTGCATTTACTTTTGCACATAAAAATGCAACGCTCAGCTTTGCTATACTCATTTTTACTATTTTTGTGCTGTTTATCTGATGTTTTTATCATTTTACCGCTTAAAAATTGCTGTTTTTTTAATGTTTGATATCAGATTTTTCTTAAGTGTTGCTTTTACTTTTGCATTTGACGCAATCCGTCCTTATTTCTATTCTTATTCCTACCAATTCCGAGAACAAAATTCTGAAACAGCTCATATAGTCCTTTGCCTTTCAGAAACTCCTCAGCTTTTTTCAGTACAGACTCCATTTTGGAATTCTGTTCTTTCAGCTTTGCATTTTCTATACGCAGATTTATGGATTTTGAGTCTGCATTCTTTTTCTTCTCGGCAGTAAGTTCTGATTTAAGCTGAGCGTTTTCCTGTTGTAACTGAGTAATTTCAGCCTTTTGCTTCTTTTCCTTTTTCTCAGAGGCAATCTGTTTCTTTGCAGTAGCCGCAAGGCTTTCATAGTCCTCACGGCTGACTGTCAGATTATCACCGAACACCGTTTTCTTAACAGGAATATTATCAATAGCCTTGATTTTCGTTTCCTTGTCAGAAAGCCTTGACAGCTTATTTTCAAGTGCCACAACTTCCTTTTTTCGCTCTTTTTTCTTGTAATCAAGAACTGACAAATGCTCGTTGTGAGTTCCTTTCTGCTCCCATTCAATATCGAGAGTTTTCATAATATCCGCAATCACCTGTTTTTCGTTTTCAATCCATAGCTTTGAACAGGTATTCATTTTGCCCTCGCTTTTGAAGCCTTGCTGTTCCAATGCCTTTGAAAGCGAAACTCTTGTTGATAGTCCTCGCTTCTGCTCCGTTGCAAACGGAACCAAGTCTATATGAATGTGCGGTGTTGCTTCATCAAGATGAATAACAGCGTTGAACATTCTCAGGTGTGGATTGCGCTTCTGAAAGCTCTCCGCATATTGTTTCAGAGCTTCGGTTGCTCTTTGGGATATATCAGAGCCGCAGGGAGTATCATCCTTATTGCCAATCTGAAATATTACCTCGTGAAACTCCTTTTCCTGTCGGCTGTGCCTGATGTGGTCGTGGTAATCCTTGATGATTCTGTCCTTGCGTTTCTGCTTGGAGTTGTGTTCTGCGAGCGATTTATCAAACAGCTCGTGATATACTGATTTCACATCCTCGCTGATAATTGTAATGTTGTCCTGAGTTCTGCTCCTGTCAACATTTTCTGCAACAAATCTGCGGTTGTTATGATAAAGGTCGCCCTTACCGATAACGCCGCTGATACTTCTTTTTTCGATAAGCAATTCTCCTTTCTGAATAAGCTTGCTTTTGCCTTTGTTACTTTCTGCGAAAGTAACGCAAAGATACTTTCGACATCCGCATAGGCTTCTATCAAAAGTATCATTGCGGCAGTCGTTCCTACTGCACTCCCTATTCGGCAATACAGCCTCACATCCTATGGCTGCACAACTTCGTCCTCAAACAGTATACTGACTCGGACTCAGCCGACCGCCTCAAAAAATCCTCGTGTAAACTTAACTCGGAAATCGGTGTATTTGCCGTATTCGGTGTGTTTTTTCGCTGAATACGGCATTTCTTTCAATACGGCTCGGTGTATCAGCAATGTATTCCGAATACACTGATTTGAAGCCGTTTTATACATCAAATACACCGAATACATCATTTTTGCAGTTTATTTCACCACGCTTCTGTAAGTCGTGTCAATTCTTCGGTATCCTCTTGCCTTTTTGCCATTGGAGTGGCTCTGTACATTATTGCTGTATTCTATTCCGTACTTGGCATAATTCTGTTTCAGCCACAAATTAAAACTTTCCTTTTTCACGGCCGTAACGCTGTTAAGACCACACCAATAGCAGTAACCAGAATACAAATCTGCTGTTGAGCATTCAAGGTCTGCGCCGAATTTCACAAGCTGTTCGTCCTGCATAAACCCGATAATATTACAACTATCCTCAATGCTTTTCTGAAGATTATCAGCCGTCCTCTGACTTATGGTAAACTTGAAATCATTGGCATACAGTCTTTGTAGTCCTTTAAACATCCACAGAAATATTCCTTCCTTGCCGTCAATGAATTTCTCCACAAGGAACGGGTCATCAACTCTATCCACAGGCTTTGGCTTGGTAGAAATAATAATCTGCCTGCGGAAGAATGCGTCTGATTTATCATTCGCCGCATTAAGTGTTCCGTTACCAAACCCCATAAGCTTTGCAAAGATACTTGCAGGATAAGACTGAACTCGTTTCTTTTCAATAAGCATAGGACCCTCGTTTGTGATAATAGTTTTCAGCATATTTGTCTGCGTTAGAGCTTCCATTTTCATATCGTCATCAAGAAACAGATACGCTTTCTCCAGCACAGCACGGGCAAATGGATTTGTTTCAAGGTATTGCAGATTTCCTGTCGCCATACCTTCCTTGAATATCTCTTTGAGCAGTACGCCTATACGACTTTTACCCTCGCCGCCGTTTCCTACAAGCATTAACATTTTCTGAGCCTTTGTGCTTGGCGTCAGTAAGTAGCCGAGCCATTCCTGTAATGTTTCAATATCTTCCGTTTCAAGAAGCTCCTCCAGAAATTTCAGAAACACAGTCGGCACTTCCGCTTCTGGATTATACCTGACGTTTAGACGGTTATAGCAGAATTTCTTTTCTTCCGTAAATGTTCCGTCAATATTAAGAGTTCCGTTCAGAATATGAATTTCATTAGGGTCAAGTACAATTTCAGGAGAATACGCTTCATACTGTAACGCAGAGAGAAGCTGTGTTACTCTGTTTGCAAGTCCTGCTGTAATATGCGGTTTTAGCTTTTCATAAATCTCAGCTTTGATTTCGCTGTCGGGAATATATCCGTCAACATCGTAGAACTGATTGTTGATACACTTAACCTCGTGTTCGCTGAGAAGCTCCCTGCAAAACACAACCTCGTGAATTTTGTTATCTACAAGCCACGCTGGTGCTGGGAGTTCAGCATTGATTTCTTCAATTTTTTCTTCTCTCATTGCGGCCAAGCCACATCACCTCCCCTCGTATTTGTGCCGACAGTCATTTTCGGTCGAGTTGTATTCTGTGGATTTTCAGAAACTTCGCTACGAACTGCCAGCGGGGGCTCCCCTCTCCCGAACACAGCCTTATACAGATTTTCTTCTGCAATCAGATACTTTTTCCCTGCCATAAAGCACGGGAGCTGACCTGAAATGCACATCTGACGGATACGATATTCTGTAAGTCCGTCAATAAGTTTTGCTGCTTCCTTAATGGTAAGCACACGTCTGTTGGTAGTAGTCATTGCTACTCCTCCTTTTTGATAAAATCGGTCTTTGACCGACACAGCTTTACGCTATGTAACAGGCGTGTCCGGAGAGGAATATTCAGTTGTCAAGGTGCTTCTGCAACGTTGCATTCTCATTATATCCGACATAATCCGCAAAGTCAATAGATGTGATATGCATACTCTATTTACAGCTATTTTCACATCTATTTTCGCATACACTCTATTTTTTCAGAGGTGACTTCTATTTTTATAAAAGTGCTTCTCAAACGGCTTAAATACGCTGTTTAAAATTTTATTTCTTTAAATTCACCACGTTAAAAAAGTCCCACAATGAAAAAACTGAAAGAAAATATTTTTGAAAATGGGACTTTCTGAGTTGACTGAAAATAGTAGATGTGATACAATTAAAGCAATAACTACTAAAGGAGAAGTTGCAATGACAGGTTTTTCAGCGTATTTTAATGGTACTACGGTTTATATAAACGGAGCAAAGAAATATGTAGTCGGTGAAATTCTTGAAAAGATACTTGATAAGCGTTATAGGGAGCTTGATAAGCTTTACTCTGAATGCAAACGATATGAAACGATACTGCGTTATCCCGAAGATATGCGTGAAGCTGATGAAAGTGAAAAGTTGTTTCAGGGTGCGATTGCATTCTATGCCAAAATAGAGCAGATGATAGCCAACACTCCGCCATACAGTTCTATGGATATACAGCGTGATACGTTACGCACCATTCTCAATCTGCACAACTGGGCATTTGAAGAAGATGAACTAATTGACGCTGATACGGAAGAACATTACCACTTCTATGTGCGTATCGGCTCAAACGATATGGAGGACGCAGAGCTTCTCAGGGATATTTACAAGCTCAACGACAGATTAAAAGCCTTTGCAACGGAAATGAGAGTTTTTATAGAGGACATTCTCCGTGTAAAGCGTACCTTCGAGCCGTTCTTAGAGAAAATCCACAGTCAAAGTCGCTATCTTGATAATAACGAAACTGCACAAGTTGTTTATGACCGCAGGGATAAACCATATTTCAGTGCACGGCCTTATGAACGATTAGAACCGTCGGGAGTAATGCGGTTATCTTACGAAGTCCTGTGGAAAAAGAAATCCCCCGAATTGTGTCAGTATTACACTTTCACAACACTCGGAGGGTATCTGTATATTGAATTATTCAAGGGACTGGAACTGCATTATCTGCCGAAGAAATGCGGCTACTGCGGTAAGTATTTTCTACTTGAAGCGGGTATATTCTCTGATTACTGCACAAGAGAAATAGAGGGTATGGACGGCAGAGTATGCCGTGATATGGGGCACAGAAAGAAATATGCCGATAAAATCAAGACCAATCCTTACTGGAATGTTTATAATAAGGCTTACAAGCAGCATTATGCCCGATACCTCAAAAAGAAGATGACTCAGGCTGAATTTGCTGAGTGGGCAGATTATGCTCTTGAACTTAGAAGCAAGGCTGAAAATGGAGAGATTGAGTTTGAGGAGTATAGGGTGAGGATTAGGAAATAAATGCTATCTTTGATTGAAAAATCAGCATAGCTGTAAGATTACGCTCTTATTTTTATAAATTATATATTAAAACACTTGACAAAACTTTTTTTACAGTGTACACTATTATATGTAAAAGTATATTACAATGTCGATATTGTAATATGCTTAAAAACATTTTTAACCAAGGAGAATTCAAATCAATGAACAAATTCAAAAAAACAATAGCATTACTGTCTTCGTGGGCTGTATGTAGCAATATGCTGTATTACCCGGAAATCACTAACAACATATCCGCTACTGCCACAGAATATGTTATAGTTAATGAAGCGCTATCACAGGGAAAAGAATTTCATAATGACACAAGCATTCTGCTCAGCACAGATGGCAGTATTATTCTTGCTGACAATAAAACATCTACCACTATCGCAAAAACAACTGTGACAACAGCAAAGACAACCACAACAGTCTCAACTACAACAACCTCATTCGTACCGCCTGCAGAAATTCCGTTTGATAAATCTGTATCAATCAACACAATTAATTTTCCTGATAAAAACTTCCGTGATTATGTAAACGAAAAATTTGACACAAATGATGACGATGTACTTACATCAGATGAAATTTCAAAAGTTTTAGAATTAGTTGTTAATAATAAAGAAATATCAAGTCTTGAAGGAATTGAACATTTTACAGAATTGCAAACACTTTACTGTAACAATAACAAGTTGACAGACCTCGATATAAGCAAAAATACTGAACTCAGGAAATTATATTGTGAACAAAACCAGCTTACTTCTCTTGACGTAAATAAATGTAAAAATTTAGGAGCTTTATGGTGCAATAAGAATCAAATTACAGCTCTTGATTTAAGTAATAATACTAAACTGTACGACCTAGCATGTAAAAATAATCAACTGTCATCTCTTGATTTAAGCAAAAACACTGAACTAATCAGCCTAGAATGTGACTATAATCAACTATTATCTCTTGATATAAGCAAAAACACTGAACTAGTCGACTTATTTTGCAGTAATAATCAACTATCATCTCTTGATATCAGCAATAATGTAGTGTTAGAAAGAATCCGCTGTAATGAAAACAAATTAACAGCTTTAGATACAAGTAAGAATATAGCACTAGAAGAAGTACTCTGTGGCTATAACAGATTAACAACTCTTGATACTAGCAATAATAGTAAACTGATTACTCTGCAATGTTACAGCAATCAGCTAGCACACCTTGACATAAGCCAAAACACTGAATTAGAACTTTTAGTTTGCCAATACAACCAACTTCTCTCCCTTAATACCAACAATAATGCAGTGCTAAAATACCTCGACTGTAGCGAGAATCAATTAACAGCTTTAGATTTAAGCAAAAATATAGCATTAGAAGATATCGACTGTAGCAAGAATCAACTAACAGCTTTAGATTTAAGCAAGAATATTAATTTGAATGCATACTGTAAAGATAATACTCATGAAATTAAACTTACCAACAATCAATATGACTTATCATCTCTTAAAGCTTTTGATATCACAAAAGCTACCAACTGGACAAACGCAACAATCAAAGGAACTACATTGACTGTTTCCGATCCAACAATAAAAGTTACATATACTTATGACCTTGGAAATGGAGAAACAGAAGTATTCACGCTTATTCCTAAACTCGATATAATCACTACATCACCAGTCGTAACAACTACACATTCTGCCACAACAACATTAACTGCAACTACAACCAAGACCACTACAAAAGATTCAACAGTAACCACAGCCACTACTACAACTGTTCCAGTTACAACAACTACAAGCACCACACAACCAACAGATATTCTTTTGGGTGATGCAAACTGTGATGGAAGAGTAGATATTGCCGATGTTGTTATCATAAAATGTTATCTTATAAATAGTAAAGATTATTCTATCACAAAACAGGGATTAATAAACGCTGATGTAAACGAAAGCGGAAACGGTATTAATATACAGGATTCACTCGCAATCTTAAAATATGCTTTAAAACTAATAACAACTTTATAATACATAACTATAAATAATATCCGTTTGTGATAGTAAAAGCACTGCTGATGAATAATCAGTAATGCTTAACACAGGTATTTCGCCTTGCAATTTGGTCTTTATTTAGTACTTATTTTTACTGAAAATGACTTTAAATTACTTGATTTCAGCAAAATCCAACAACGAGAAAACACGGAAAATAGGGGATTGTTTGAATTAGACTGAAATCGCATTAAGTCAAGACCTCATTTCAATTCCCGTACGGGTCACCACCAACATTGCTCTCAAATGGCTTAAAACAGCCATTTGAGAGTTTTTCTTTTTATGCAAAAACAGCCCATGGGTCTTATATGGGGCTTACGGTAATGTCGGGTATCCTCTGGTTAATGCTTGGGGATTTACAAAAACATTGCAATGTGCTGTAATTATAGTGAACGTCAAAATAAATTTAATAAATCGATCATACTCGTTATATGATATTCTGAACAGTTGCCACCACTCGAAGCTTTAACAATCTACCGAATTCAATAAAGTAATTCAATCAACAGGTTCTTTATATTTACTGCGATATTGTACAGGTGAAACACAGGCATATTTTGTAAATGAACGTGAAAAATGCTCGTAATTCTGATAACCGCACATAAGAGCGATTTCTTTTGCAGAGTAATCTGTTTTTAGCAGTAAATCCTTAGCGTACTGCATACGGCTTATAAAAACATCATTTATACACGATATCCCGAACTGTTTTTTGTATAGTCTTTGAAAATGAGAAACAGAAATATTCATTTCTGCAGCAATCTGCGGAACACTCCAATTATATGCGGGATTACTGTAAATTCTTTTTTTGATATCATTCAGAATATCCGTATAAAAATTAGGAGTATTTTTATCTCTTATATTTCCGTATTCACTTATATGACGTAAAATAGCTTTAAGGATATAATCAAGTGTTTCACTTTTTTTATCAATTTCTGTATCAAATATATCAACGCATGCTGAAATAAGCTTTGAAATACCTTCATCTTTAATCAGAATAGGCACATTGAATGTCAGATTCAACGAGTTAATGAATTCAACATCTTCCTGTTCGAAATTAAAACGAATCCAGTCATCAGCATAATCCTCGCCATCTGAATATATACAATGCGGGACACCGCCTTCAAGAAGAAAAGCTGTGTTTTTTTCAACATGATATTCTCTGTCATTTACAACTATACGACCTTTTGAGCGTACAAGAATCAATTGTGAGCCGAAATGTCCATTAGGACGCTCTATAGTAAATGGATGTGGATGTATCCAGTTCCAGCCAAGCTGATATATATGCATAGCGCCCCTCCAAAAATAACAATATTCTTCATAGCTGTTGGTGAACTTTGTTCAAATTATATCATTTTTGATGTAAAACGTCAAGTGAATGATAGGATTTATCATTGCAACTTTATTATATGAATGATATAATTTGATTAAATTGAAGTTTACGGAAGATTAAATTTCAGTTTAATTTAATTAATTGTATATGCATTAAATTATGTTAATGCGAAAAGAGAGGGTAATTATTATGAAGAAATCGGGTAGAATTGCGTCGATTGTCACGTCTATTGCACTTAGTATGGGACTTATTCCATGTACAATGCAGAATTATTCAAAAGCAGACGCGGCATATGGAAGCGGTGGAACAGGAAAAAACATTGTAGAGTATCTTAACAGAGGTATTTCTGCAATCAATACAGGAAATGGAATGCTTGTAAGCTGGAGATTTCTTGCAAATGATTCTGATAATGCTGAATACAAGCTTTATCGTAATGATGAACTTATCTACACAAGTAAAAAAGATCAGGCTACATGTTTTCTTGATAAAAGTGGAAACAATAAATCCGCATACAGAGTAGATTATCTATCAGACGGAAAAGTAGTAAATTCTGAAAAATGCAATCTTATTTCAAACAAGGATTATTTTGATATTCCTCTTAGCGTTCCTACAGCTTCAGGATGTACATATAGCGCAAATGACTGTTCTGTCGGTGACGTTGACGGTGATGGTACTTATGAAATTTTTGTCAAGTGGGATCCTTCAAATCAGAAAGATAATTCACAGGAAGGAAATACAGGCAATGTATATATAGATTGTTACACTATTGCAGGTAAACGACTTTGGCGAGTTGACCTCGGAAGAAATATTCGTGCGGGCGCACATTATACACAGTTCCTCGTAGCTGATTTTGACTGTGACGGCAAAGCTGAAATGACATGCAAAACTGCCGATGGTACAGTTGACGGAACAGGTAAGGTTATCGGTGATGACAATAAGAACTATCGCAACAGCAAGGGATATATACTTGATGGACCTGAGTATTATACTTTATTCGATGGTGCGACAGGAAAAGCTCTTGATACAGTTGAATATGCATTTCCAAGAGGAAAGGTAAGTGATTGGGGCGACAATTACGGCAATAGAGTTGACAGATTTCTTGGTGCTGTCGTTTACTGTGACGGAGTTAAGCCTTCTGCTGTATCTGTAAGAGGCTATTATACACGAATGACAGCTGTTGCTTACGATGTTGTGGATAAAAAACTTGTTGTACGTTGGAAATATGATTCAGGTAACGACCCTAAAAAAGGATATCATAACGGAAATCATAACTGTATGCCTGCTGATGTAGATAATGACGGCAAGCAGGAATTGGTGCTTGGTTCAACATGTATTGATGATAACGGTAAGCTTCTCTGGTGCAATAACCAGGGGCATGGTGACGCTATGCATCTTGGCGATTTACTCCCTGACAGAGAAGGACTTGAATTGTGGATGTGCCATGAAAACAGTCCTTACGGTGTTTCGCTTATTGATGCTAAGACAGGTAAAAATATCTTCCATAAGAATCATTCAAAGGATACAGGTCGTGCATGCTGTGGTAATATTCTTGCAAGCAATCCGGGGGCTGAATTTTGGGGCGCTACAGGAAATGATATTTTCGATGCAAACGGAAAAACTATCGCTACAAATAAACCTGCCCAGAATTTTATGATTTATTGGGATGGCGATCTTGAACGTGAAATCCTTGATGGTACAAAAATTGATAAATATGTAAGCACAAACAAAATCAACAGACTTCTTACTGCTGACGGATGTGCAGCAAATAACGGTTCAAAGAACAATCCAGGGCTTGCTGCTGATATTATGGGTGACTGGCGTGAAGAACTTGTTGTAAGAACAAGTGACAGCAAATATCTCAGAATTTATAATACTAAATATACAACAGATGTACGTCTTACTGCTCTAATGCATGATGTGCAGTATCGTACACAGGCGGCAGGCGAACAGAATTGCTATAATCAGCCTGCACACACAAGTTTTTATCTTGGTTCAGATGAAGCTCTCCCTGAAAGACCAAATGTAACAATCAACGGAAAAAGCATATCATCCCAGCCCTCACAGCCATCTCAGCCGACCACACCTGTTACTCCGTCAGAGATATTGAAATTTGATCTCGGTGCAAAAGCTCAGAACGGCTATACAAGTGTAAGTGCAACTGATAAGTATAATTCTTCAAATGGTTATGGTTTCTCATCTGGCTCAGGTGTTTCAGACGTTGCAGCAGCTGGAAACGGAGCGCTCAGCGATGCAGTACAATTTACAGGAAATACAACTTTTGATGTTGACCTTCCTGTTGGTCTATATAGTGTAAAGGTTACACTCGGTAATACAACACGTACAAGTATTTATATGGAAAATATGCTTCAGATTGTAAATATGACAGGTAATAACGCTGTTGACGAAATACTTATTCCTGTTACTGATGGCAAGCTTAATATCCGTGCAGCAGCAGGAAAAGCAGGCTATGCATATACAATCAGTGCAATTGAAATAAGCAGAATTTCAACTAATGCTTCTCTTCCTAATACAGTATGGCTTTGTGGAGATTCAACTGTTTGCAACTATTATCCCAAGTCTTCAAGCACTCAGGCTGGCTGGGGACAAGTACTTGACAAGTATATAGATGATTCATGGAATGTACGCAATATGGCAGCAAGCGGTCAGTATGCAAAAGGATTTGTTGATGCAGGTCAGTTTGATGCTATCGAGCATTATGGTAAAAAAGGTGATGTATACATTATTTCAATTGGTATTAATGATACAAATTATTCCGACTCAACTGAATACTATAACACAGTAACTGATATGGTTAAGCGTGCAAAGAAAAAGGGAATGGAAGTAATTCTTGTAAAACAACAAGGACGTAAGGGCGATTATACAAAGAATCCACTGCTTACAAGTCGCTGGTTTGCCGCTGAGCTTGATAAGATAGGCAAGGAACAGAATGTAAAGGTTGTTGACCTTTTCAATCTCTTCCAGAATTACTGTGTATCAATCGGAACAGATAAGGCTGATGCCCTTTTCTATGATAATATACATCCTAACAGACAGGGTGCTCTTAAGCTTGCTGAGCTTTTTGCAATGCAGATTGACTGGAATTCTGTTTCAGATTCAGAGCCAGGCACTCCTGTCACCCCTCCACAGACAGATGCTGTTATGCTTCAGGACGGAGCTATGTATATGCTGAAAAATGCAAACAGCGGACTTTATATGGAAGTGTCTGAATCAACAGCAACAAATGGCATGAATGTACATCAAGGAACAGAAAATAACAGCGGTATTTGGAAAGCCGTTTCAGCAGGAAATGGTTATTACTATCTTTACACTCAATCAGGTGACGGAAAAACATTTGTACTTGATGTTTCAGGCAAGAAAACAGAAGACGGTACGAATATCGAAATTTACACATATAAGGGCGGAGATAACCAGCAGTTCAAATTTGTAAAAAACTCTGATAATACATATAGCATTTTAACAAAAATCTCAGGTGATGCTTCATGTATTGAAATTGAAGGCAAATCAACTGAAAAAGGCGGAAACGTTCAGCAGTGGAAAGTGAATGGCGGAAATAATCAGAAATGGATTCTTGAGCCTATAGCTGAAAACATACAGAATACAACAACACCTGCAACTACAATTACAACTCCGATTAATACAACAACTGCCCTGACAACTCAAGAAAAAATCGTTTATGGTGATGTGAACTGTGACGGTAGCGTTGATATAGCAGATGCTGCAATTGTCAAACTATATATAATAAATCCGAACAAATATACTCTCTCTTCAAATGGAATAAAAAATGCTGATGTTCATAATGTTGGTAATGGCATAAATATTCAGGATGTACTAGCTATTCAGTCTTATGTAATAAACAGAATATCCATGCTTCCTGTTGGCAACTAAGCGTAAAAAGGGCGTATGAGCTCTGTGAAATAATTTCTGTAAATTAATCAACTGTGATGAAAATATTTATTTGGAGTGGCTTGAAAAAGCTGCTCCAATTTTTTTACAGTATACAATGGATACTGTAATTTTGACTGATTTTTTACAGACTTTTTTTCATAGGCTCTTTCAAGCTATTATAAGCATGATGGGCTTTCTGTGCGAGCTGTTTATTGAATGGTTGCTTTGTAAGGCGGTTTTCAAGAAAAATGATTCTACATTCGAATATGGTATTCTGGAATGTGTTATAGC
>JAFWWU010000033.1 GCA_017523285.1 Ruminococcus sp. | reverse complement strand
GATATCAAAAATGTTTAAAATGAAAGCTGCAACTGTCCGTTCAAAGCTTATGAGAATAAAACAGCGGCTGAAGCTTAATCTTTCAAAGGAGGGTTTATTATGAGTAAAAATAATGATGAAAAGGTAAAGACAATTCTTGAATCAAACGAAATTCCACAGGAGCTTGAACCTGAAAACATAAAAGCAATGCTTGACAGAAAGAAAATAAGGAATAATAAAGGAAAGAAAGCAACAATAATAAAGGTTGTATCAGGTGCAGCGGCTTGTGCTGTTATATGTACATATGCAACAACTGCATATATCGATAAAAACAAAAATGTTGAACACGTTTTAGAAAGTTCATATATAGGGGATTATTCAACCGACTCCGAAACACATTCAGAAGCTGATACAGGAATGTATATGAGTGGTGCTCATGATTATACTAAGATTTATTCATACTTCCGTAAGCCTGAAAAGCCAAAGAAGCAGAGTGCATTTGATAAGGTTCTGGGATTTTTCGGAGTAAAAAATGATGAGAAAAACGACGTTGAGATATACGAAGAAGATTTCGTATATGAAAATGCGGTAGATATTTTCAATGGTATGGCTGATATGGATGATGGCTTAAAAAGCGACAGCACAACAGCAGTTGTTCCTGAAACAGAAGGTAGCGGCTCCGATTTGCGTGGAGAGGAAGAAAGCAACGAACATTCCGACACCTATAATCAGGAAGAGGGCGTAGAGGAAGCCGATATAGTAAAAACAGACGGAAAGAATATTTATTATTGCTATGATGATGAAATCAGAATTGCTTCTGTTGACAGCGGAAAATTCACAGCAACCTATGAATTCAGTCCAAAAAAGGATTTGAATATGAGCGATGATGAATGGCTTACAATAAATGATATGTATCTTATTGACGGCAGACTTATTATTATTTCAACTTCCGATGATGGTTCTGAGCCTGATTATCGTACTTATAACGGCGGAATATGTGATTGTGTAGTAAATTATAATAATGAAGTATCTGTTTCTGTTTACAAGGCTGGTCTTGAACCTGAATTCATATCTTCATATACTCAGGAAGGCACATATAATACTGTCAGAATGATTGACGGATATCTCTATCTTGTAACAGATACAGCCTCTGAGAATTATAATACAATTGAAAACAAAGATGACCTTGATGCTTATATTCCGAAATACAGCTGTGACGGAAACGAAGCATTTATTCCTGCTGATTGTATTCTTGTTCCGTCAGACAACAGAAAGGAGCTTACTTGGATTCAGTATACAGTAATTGGCGGAATGAATGTGCTCAGCGATGCACCTTCTGAAAATGTAAATATAAAAGCTCTTGCAGACTATACAGGGAATATTTACTGCTCAAAGGATAATCTTTATGCGGCGGCAGGTCTTGGAGATGAAACATCAATTACAAGAATTGAGCTTTCAGAGGGCAGAATTACTCCGAGTGCATCGGGAACTGTAAAAGGCTATGTACTCAATCAGTTCTCTATGAGTGAACATAACGGATATTTCAGAATTGCAACAACAATTAATAATATCAAGGAAATATATAAAGAAGACGGCAATTCAATGACTGTATCAGCTACAAATACAGTTTCAAACGCACTTTTCATTCTTGATATGGGAATGAATATAGTCGGAGAGGTTAAAGACTTCGGAAAGGACGAAACAATAAAATCGGTAAATTACAACGGCGATTTAGCCTACGTTGTAACATACGAACAGACAGACCCGCTTTTTGCAATAGATACAAGCAATCCTGAAAATCCTGTAATTCTTGATGAATTCAAGATAAACGGATACAGCACATATATGCAGAAATGGAGTGACGGTTTGCTTCTCGGATTTGGCATAGACGCTGATGAATACGCAATAGAGAGAGGCGTTAAGCTTGTTATGTTTGATACATCAGACCCGAATAATCTTAAAGAAGTAGGGCTTGCAACATACAGCTCAACTGAAAAATATATCTATTCATCGGCTATATGGGAACGAAAGAATTTATATATAGATGCAGAGAGAAACATTATAAGCTTCCCTGTAAATATAAGTGAATACAAAACCGAATTTAAAAATGTATTCTATTCTTATGAAAACGGAGAATTTATTAAAAAGGGTGAAATTAATCTCAGCGAAGATGCAGGCGGTTATTCAAGAGTACTCTATATAAACGGCTATCTTTATTTAGTAAATTCTGATGAATTTATTTCACTTACTCTTGATACTATCGAAATTGTTGAAAGCATAAAATGGGAAAGATAATTACCGCTTTGTGCAGGGGCGGATATCATCCGCCCTGTTATTGTTTATAACAGCAAATTGTAGGGGATGCCGCCCTCGGCATCCCATTTGAATTATAATAGTAGGGGCGGATATCATCCGCCCGCAATTTCACAATAAAATTAGAGTTTTTCAATAATCTCAGGTCTGATATCATAATGATATCAGACCTTTTTTACAGTAATTAAACGAAAAAAATTGACAATTTTTTTTTGGAGTGATATAATAATAATGATATACTAAAATGTATAACAATCATAAGTATTAAAAATGCCGTTCTGATTACTGCAAAGATAAAAAATCCAGAATACGGCAATAGATACAGCTAAGACTTTTTTGAGGAGAAATTGTATATGTCAAAAGGTAGATTCGGGGTGCACGGCGGTCAATATGTGCCCGAAATTCTTATGAATGAAATCGAAAAGCTTGAAAAAGCTTATGAATTCTATAAGAATGATAAAGAATTCAATGATGAACTTGCTCGTCTTTCAAGTGAATATGCAGGACGTCCGTCACTTCTTTATTATGCAGAAAAGATGACAAAGGATCTCGGCGGTGCAAAGATTTATTTCAAGCGTGAGGATCTTAATCACACAGGTTCACATAAAATCAATAACGTATTAGGTCAGGCGCTTCTTGCAAAAAGAATGGGAAAAACTCGCCTTATTGCTGAAACAGGAGCAGGTCAGCACGGTGTTGCTACTGCAACAGTTGCCGCACTTCTCGGACTTAAATGCGAAATTTTTATGGGTAAAGAGGATACAGAAAGACAGGCACTCAACGTATACCGTATGGAGCTTCTCGGTGCAAAGGTTCATCCTGTTGAATCAGGCACAATGACACTTAAAGATGCTGTAAATGAATGTATGGGCGAATGGGCAAAAAGTGCAGAGGATACATTCTATGTTCTCGGTTCTGTTATGGGACCACATCCGTTCCCGACTATCGTAAGAGATTTTCAGAGCGTTATAAGCCGTGAAGCAAGACAGCAGATTTTAGAAAAGGAAGGCAGACTTCCAAGCGTTGTTATGGCTTGCGTAGGCGGCGGAAGTAATGCTATCGGTGCTTTCTATGAATTTATCAAGGATGACGGCGTAAAGCTTATCGGCTGTGAGGCGGCAGGCCTTGGCGCTGATACTGATAAGACAGCTGCAACAATGGCAACAGGCAGCCTTGGTGTTTTTCATGGTATGAAATCATATTTTTGTCAGGATGAATATGGTCAGATTGCTCCTGTTTATTCAATCTCAGCAGGACTTGATTATCCGGGTGTAGGTCCTGAACATGCATACTTAAAGGATGAGGGCAGAGCAGAATATGTTCCTGTAACTGATGAAGAAGCAGTTACAGCATTTGAATACATTGCAAAGACAGAGGGTATCATTGCAGCTATTGAAAGCTCACACGCAGTAGCTCACCTTATGAAAATTGCTCCTAAGATGAACAAAGACGATATTATTATCTGCTGTCTGTCGGGTCGTGGTGATAAAGACGTAGCGGCAATTGCAAGATACAGAGGGGTTAATTTATATGAGTAAGATTAAAAATGCTTTCAATGATAAAAAAGCAGTTCTCGGATTTTTAACAGCAGGCGATCCATCGCTTTCAAAAACTGAAGAATATATTGCAGAAATGGAAAAAGCAGGTGCGGCTCTCATAGAAATCGGAATACCTTTTTCCGATCCTATTGCAGAGGGACAGATGATTCAGGAAGCTAATGTCCGTGCATTATCTGCAAAGGGCGGATGCACTACCGATATGGTATTCGATATGGTTGCAAATGTAAGCAAGACTTCTTCTGTTCCGCTTGTTTTTGTAGTATATCTTAATACACTTTTCAAATACGGATATGAAAAATTCTGCAAAAGATGTTCTGAATGCGGAATTGACGGAATTATCGTTCAGGATATGCCATACGAAGAAAAAGGCGAGTTAAAGCCAATTGCTGATAAATATGGTGTGGATATCATTTCTATTATTGTTCCTTCAATAGAAGAGCGTATCAGAAAAATCGCAAAAGAAGCAACAGGTTATATTTATCTTCTTGCTCCTGATTCAAAGCTTAAATACAGTGATGATGTAATTACAGATGTAGATAAAATTGCAGAAATAATCAGAGAAGTAACAGATACACCTATTGTTGTAGCTGTAAGTAACATGACAAGCTATTCTTCTGCAAGATACAGAACAGCGGCTGACGGAATAATCGTTGGTAACGGAACAGTTCAGATTATTGGCGAACACGGCGAAAACGCTCATCAGTATGTATATGACCATGTTAAGCTTATAGTTGATGCTATGAGATAAAAGTAAAAGCAGTATCAGTTTTTCTGATACTGCTTTTTATAATTTATGAGATTAACCAAAGTATCTCTTGAGAAGTCCCTCAAATGCCTTGCCGTGTCTTGCTTCGTCCTTTGCCATTTCGTGAACTGTATCGTGAATAGCGTCAAGGTTGAGTTCCTTAGCTCTCTTAGCGAGGTCAAGCTTACCCTGTGTAGCGCCATGTTCAGCGGCAACTCTCTTTTCAAGATTTTCCTTAGTTGATGAAGAAACAACATCACCGAGAAGCTCAGCGAATTTAGCAGCATGTTCTGCTTCTTCGTAAGCAGCTTTTTCCCAGTAAAGACCGATTTCAGGATAACCCTCTCTGTGAGCAACTCTTGCCATAGCGAGATACATACCAACTTCAGTACATTCACCTTCGAAATTAGCCTTTAATCCAGCGATAATTTCACTATCTTCAACAGCCTTAGCAACGCCTACTTCGTGTTCACAAGCGAAAACGAGCTTTTCGTCAGCAGCCTTTTCAATGAACTTTGAACCCGGAACCTTGCACTGTGGGCAGAATTCAGGAGCTTCATTACCTTCGTGAACATAACCGCAAACAGGACAAACAAATTTTTTCATAAATATTTCCTCCAAATAATAATATATATTTTATTTGCATATCAACAAAAAGATTGCAAATCATAATAGATAAGTCTGATTTACCTATCTATAATTAACTAAGTGAATGTTTTACACGTTGCTGAACTTCAGCTTTTTTTGCGTCGTTAAATCTGTCAGTAGTTCCGACGAGATATCCCGTAATACGTCTGATTCTTTCAAATTTTACGGGGCGGAAATAAAATTTCAGATCAACAAAGTCGTTGTCAATATTAATATCCATAGCAGTAATCTGTCTTTCGGGATATTTATTTTTTCCGTATTCGATATAAGCGTCGATTTCATTCTGTTCCAAAGAACCGCCTGTAACATTTATATTCATATCATTTTCCCCTTTCCTTATACTTGACTTTCGTCTGAATTTATTGTATCATAAAATTAATAATAAATCTGTTGCATTTGCAACAAGGAGCTGACTTTTTATGAAATACAGTGAAAATATTTTATTCAGTGGCATAGATGAAAATGACTGCCGACGTATGATAGAGTGTTTTAATGCGAAAATTGTTGAATACAAACAAGGAGATACGATATTCAGCTATATGCGTCCGAGCAGAAAAACGGGAATCATAATAAGCGGAAGAGCTGTAAGCGTCAAATATGATATAAATGGAAACAGAACTATCCTTGAACAGCTTGAAAAGAACGATATAACAGGTGATATGTTTAATTTTTCGAAAGCTTTGATATCGGGAGTTGAAGTAATATGTGAAACCCCTGTAACCATAATGCTGATTGATAATTCCGAGTTTACAAAACGATGTTCCAATGCCTGTGCATGTCATTCAAGACTTGTTGAGAATATGCTTGAACTTGTATCTGAAAAGGCAGCGGCTCTCAGTGAACGTGTTGATGTATTAAGCGGACGAACAATCGAGGATAAGCTTATGACATATCTGCGGATACTTCAGAATAGGAATTCTGAGGGAACAGAAGCTACAATACCGTTTTCGATTACAGCGCTTTCTGATTATCTCTGTGTAAACAGAAGTGCGCTTCAACGTGAAATAGCAAGACTCTCGAAGGAGGGAGTGCTTGAAATAAGCAAAAAGAAATTCAGAATTAACATATAAAACAAAGGGTGGAATGAAAATTCCACCCTTTTGAATTAACTATATAAGTTATAATTAGTTAAGTTCAGCAAAGTACTTGATTGTTCTAACCATCTGGCTTGTGTATGAGTTTTCGTTGTCATACCATGAAACAACCTGAACTTC
>JAFWWU010000032.1 GCA_017523285.1 Ruminococcus sp. | reverse complement strand
TCTTTGCTCTGAGCTTTCCGAGGCAGGCGTTCTCGATAAATTCAATGTAAAGGTTATCGGTGTACAGGTTGACGCTATCGAACGTGGTGAAGACCGCATTGAATTTAAGAATACTATGAATAGTCTTGGCATTGAAATGGCAAGAAGTGAAGTAGCATATACTGTTGATGAAGCGGTAGAAATTGCTGAAAGACTTAAATATCCTGTTGTTCTTCGCCCTGCATACACAATGGGCGGCGCAGGCGGCGGTCTTGTTTATAATGTAGATGAGCTTAAAACAGTTTGTGCAAGAGGTCTTCAGGCAAGTCTTGTAGGACAGGTTCTTGTTGAAGAATCAATCAGTGGTTGGGAAGAACTTGAACTTGAAGTTGTCCGTGACGAAAAGGATAATATCATTACAGTATGCTTTATTGAAAATATCGACCCAATCGGCGTTCATACAGGAGACTCATTCTGTTCTGCACCTATGCTTACAATTTCTGAGGATGTTCAGAAGAAGCTTCAGGAACAGTCATATAAAATTGTAAGAGCTATTGAAGTAATCGGTGGCTGTAACTGTCAGTTTGCACACGACCCTGTAAGCGGAAGAATTGTTGTAATTGAAATCAACCCAAGAACATCACGTTCATCTGCACTTGCTTCAAAGGCAACAGGCTTCCCGATTGCATTTGTTTCAGCACTTTTGGCATGTGGTCTTACTCTTGATGAAATTCCATGCAGTAAGTTCGGTACACTTGATAAGTATGTTCCAAACGGTGATTACGTTGTAATCAAATTTGCTCGCTGGGCATTCGAAAAGTTCAAGGGCATTGAGGATGAACTCGGTACTCAGATGAAGGCTGTCGGCGAAGTAATGAGTATCGGTAAGACATATAAAGAAGCATTCCAGAAAGCTATCCGCAGTCTTGAAATCGGACGTTACGGACTCGGTTTTGCAAAGAATTTCAATGAGCTTTCAAAAGAAGAGCTTTTACAGCTTCTTAACAAGCCTACAAGTGAAAGACAGTTTATTATATATGAAGCACTCCGCAAGGGTGCAACAGTTGATGAAATTTTCCGTCTTACTAAAATCAAGCACTGGTTCCTTGAGCAGATGCTTGAGCTTGTAAATGAAGAAAATCAGCTTCTTGAAATGAAGGGCAATGTTCCTGATAAAAATACACTCCGTCAGGCTAAGCTTGATGGTTTCAGCGACCGTTACCTCAGTAAACTTCTTGAAGTTTCCGAAGATGATATAAGAAAAGCAAGATATTCATACGGAATTACAGAAGCATGGGAGGGTGTTCGTGTAAGCGGTACAGAAAACGCTGCATACTACTACTCAACATATCACCTTGATGAAGATAAGAGCCCTTCAAATTCTGATAAGCCAAAGATTATGATTCTCGGCGGCGGTCCTAACAGAATCGGTCAGGGTATTGAGTTTGACTACTGCTGTGTTCATGCGGCACTTTCACTAAAAAAACTTGGTTTTGAATCAATCATAGTAAACTGTAACCCTGAAACAGTTTCAACTGATTATGATACATCTGATAAGCTTTACTTTGAACCTCTTACACTTGAAGATGTTCTCAGTATCCACGATAAAGAAAAGCCTGTAGGTGTTATTGCACAGTTCGGAGGACAGACACCTCTCAATCTTGCTGCCGACCTTAAGAAGAATGGCGTAAATATCCTTGGTACAACTCCTGAAACAATCGACCTTGCAGAAGACCGTGATAACTTCCGTGCAATGATGGACAAGCTTGGTATTCCAATGCCAGAGGCAGGAATGGCTGTAAATGTCGATGAAGCGCTTGAAATTGCAAACAGAATCGGCTATCCTGTAATGGTTAGACCTTCATACGTTCTCGGCGGACGCGGAATGGAAATCGTTCACGATGATGAGATGATGAGAACATATATGGCAGCGGCTGTTGGTGTAACTCCTGACAGACCAATCCTTATTGACCGTTTCCTCAATCATGCAATCGAATGTGAAGCAGACGCTATTTCAGACGGTGTAAACTGCTTTGTACCTGCTGTTATGGAACACATTGAGCTTGCAGGTGTTCACTCAGGCGACTCAGCTTGTATCCTCCCTGCAAAGAATCTTACAAAGGCTCAGCTTGATACAATTGAAGATTATACAAAGAAGATTGCAGTTGAAATGAATGTATGCGGTCTTATGAATATGCAGTACGCTATTGAAGGCGATACAGTTTATGTACTTGAAGCAAATCCTCGTGCATCAAGAACTGTTCCGCTTGTATCAAAGGTATGCAGCATCAATATGGTACAGATAGCAACTGAAATAATGACAGCTTCAATCACAGGTAAGAATTCACCTGTTTCAGGGCTTCGTCACCGTGAAATCAAGCATTACGGCGTTAAGGAAGCCGTATTCCCATTCAATATGTTCCAGAGTGTTGACCCTGTTTTAGGACCTGAAATGCGTTCAACTGGTGAAGTTCTCGGTATGTCTGAATTCTTCGGTGAAGCATATTGCAAGGCGCAGGAAGCTACACAGGTTAAGCTTCCGACAGAGGGAACAGTTCTCCTCAGCGTATGCGACAGAGATAAGAGCGAGCTTGTTGAAATTGCAAAGGTATTCCACGAACTCGGATTCAATATTATGGCAACAGGCAGAAGCCACGAGATGATTGTTGAGGCAGGAATTCCAAGTGAGCATGTATTCAAGCTTTATGAGGGCGGACGTCCTAATATCACAGATAAGATTACAAATAAGGACATTCAGCTTATCATCAATACTCCTGCAGGAAAGACAAGTATTCACAATGACAGCTATATCCGTCAGGCAGCTATCAAGCACAGAATCCCATATATCACAACAATGGCAGCAGCTAAGGCAAGTGCTGAGGGTATAAAGGCTATAAAGAATAACACAAATATCGGTGTTAAGTCATTACAGGAATTCCACGCAGATATTAAGTAATACTTTAAAAACTCATTGAGATTTTTCTCAATGAGTTTTTTATTGTGTATTGAAAATCGGAAAATAATGTGATATACTATAACCATAATTTCAGAAATGGAGTGTTTGATATGAAGGTTTTTAAAAGACTTACAGCTTTGGCAATATCAGCTTCGATTATTACAGCTTCATCTGTAAAATCCGAGCCTGCTGAAGTTTATGCAACTGCATTGCCGAATACGGCAGATTATTATGAGGTTGACGCTAACTGGGCGAAGCTTCTCCAGTATTCTATGTTCTTCTATGACGCTAATATGTGTGGTACAGATGTATCAGAGAATAATCTTCTCTCATGGAGAGGGGATTGCCACACATATGATGCGCAAGTTCCTCTCAAACCGATGGAAGACAGCATTGGAACAAATTTATCACAGTCATTCATCGATAAGTATGAAGATATCCTCGATCCCGATGGTGATGGATATGTTGACGTTGCAGGCGGATTTCACGATGCAGGTGACCATGTTCAGTTTGGTTTGCCTGAGGCTTATGCAGGCTCACTTGTATCATGGGGATATTATGAATTCCGTGATGCTTATGAAAAAACAGGACAGGCAGAGCACGCAGAAACAATATGCCGATATTTTGCCGATTACTTTATGAAATGTACTTTCCGTGATGATAACGGAGATGTAATAGCATTCTGCTATCAGACAGGCGACGGTGATATTGACCATGCATACTGGCAGGCTCCTGAAATTGATGCAATGGCACGACCTGCTTTTTTTGCTACAACCGAATTGCCTACAACTGATTGTGTATCACAGTCAGCGGCAACTCTTGCAATAAACTATTATAATTTCAAGGATACCGACCCGGAATACGCAGAAAAATGTCTTGACTATGCAAAGGCTCTTTTTGATTTTGCGGCAGAAAACGAAAAGAAAGTCGGACAAGGCGCAGACGGTCCGAAAAGCTACTACACATCAAGTCTATGGGAAGATGACTACTGCTTTGCGGCTTGCTGGCTTTATCTCATAACTGGCGACCACGATTATATTGCTAAAAGCATCGAATATGTTGATTACTATGCACCACCTGGATATGTTCTTTGCTGGAATGATATGTGGAACGGCGTTTCTATACTTCTTGGAAGAATACAGGAGATATATCCTGAGGTCTGCGAGGAATATCGTGAAGCGGCAGGCAGAAATCCATACGAAAAGATAGATTTCTGGTATATGGAGGCAAAGGCTATCAATGCCTTTATGACAGCGGATGCAGGTACTCTTACTCCGGCAGGCTATTTCTGGCTCAATACATGGGGCTCGGCACGTTATAACACTGCCGCACAGTTCTGTGCACTTGTATATGACAAGTATCAGAACGGTAAGGATTTATATAATACAGATAATCCTGACTATACATTTTCAAAATGGGCACTCGGACAGATGGAATACATAATCGGTGATAATCCTATCAATCGTTCTTATGTTGTCGGATATGGCGATAATGCCGCAAAATTCCCTCATCATCGTGCCGCTTCGGGACTTACAAAATGTGAAGATACAGCAGAACACAAACACGTTCTTTACGGTGCACTTGTAGGTGGCCCTGATACAGATGACCTTCACATTGATGAAACAAAGGACTGGATTTACAACGAAGTAACAATCGACTATAATGCGGCATTTGTGGGTGCGGCGGCAGGACTTTATCACTTCTTCGGTGATGAATCAATGAAGCCTGAGGCA
Organism: Ruminococcus sp.; assembly: GCA_017523285.1. GTDB lineage: Bacteria > Bacillota > Clostridia > Oscillospirales > Ruminococcaceae > Ruminococcus. Next base: position 301 of record JAFWWU010000032.1, on the reverse strand, counting down.
GATTTCCCACCTGAAGAAGAAGTAAATGATGATAATTTATTCTCAGGAAATGAGTTCTGGGTATCGGGATATTGTTCAGATGCTCCCGAAGCAACAGGCGCAGGTGTAACAAAGCTTACGATTTTTGTAAATACAAATTCACTTGTTGCAAAGGAAAATATTTCCGTAAGATATTATTTTGACATATCTGAGTTTGAAAATAACACATCAATCCCTTCAAGCTTTGTTTTGCAGAAAACCTATGACCAGGTGCAGACAGAGGTTGCAGACAGGGAAGCTGTATTAAGCGAGCCTATTCAGT
>JAFWWU010000031.1 GCA_017523285.1 Ruminococcus sp. | reverse complement strand
TTTTATTTCAAACATAAACTGCTCCTTAAAATTCACAAAAAGTTTACAATTAATAGAGGATAGATAGAACTTAGTAGATTTATTATACTACATCTATTGACGAATGTCAAACTGTGATGTATACTGAACATTGTAAAAGTGTCCAGACACTATACAGCAGCTTGAAAATTGAATCTCACGCAGGAGAGATACTCGGGGGAACAAAATATGCGAAGATAGCTTGGAGGGGCAGAGCGTATCAGTCTGAAGAAAACTTTGTTCGAAAAAACAAAAGGAACTGTACTGTTGTGGGAGCGAAAAAAGGAGGTACTCATGAAATATTTCAAAGTTCCGAATCATGTGTTCGATTTGAATCTTACACCGATTGAATTTTGTGTGCTGTGCTGTTTGCTTAAATGCAGAAACAGCGTCACAGGGAAATGCTTTCCGAGCTACAGTAAGATTGCGAGCGAGTGTCATATTGCAAAAAGCTCTGTTGCAAAGGCTGTGAAGTCATTACAGGAAAAGCATATTCTGAAAGTACAGCATAACTATCACAACCACAAGCAGAGATGCAACACTTATGAATTTGCACATGGGTGGTGTTGTGATGACACAGGGTTGTATCGTCAGACGGATACAAATAAGACTAATAGAAGCTAACACATGAAGGTTATTTATTAATAGCAGAAAGAGAAATATACTATGCACCTTGAAATCGGTGCGTAACGAATCACGCTGTCTTTTCTCTTCTGCTGTTAAGGATTGGAGGAATGCGATTGAATCTGAATGAAATCATGAGAGTTGAAAAAAGTGCATTTGAATATTCTGAGTTCGGTGCACTTGAAAGTGTTGAGATTGGTGATAAGCTGTACTTTCCTGCGTCAGAGTGTGCAAAGGTACTTGGTTATCACAATCCAAGAAAAGCAATCATTGATCATTGTGAAAATACAATCAGATTGACTGTTCCGCATCCGCAGAGTCCATCAAAAACAATTGAGAAGAACTATATTTCCGAAGGAGATCTGTATCGTCTCATCTTTGGTTCAAGACTTCCTGCTGCAGAAGTGTTTCAGAGGTGGGTAACGCATGAGGTGCTTCCATGCATCAGACAGTATGGTTGTTACTTTACTCCGAAGTTTCTTGCAGAGTGTAACAATGATCCTGAAGAAGTGAAGCGTCGTGTTCATAAAATGAAAATGGATAAACTGCTTGAACACTTCCTTGAAAATCCTGATGATGCAATCAAAGCATATACAGATCTTGTATGCAGAAAAAATGTTGTTGAAGCAGACGGCGCAGAGGTACGTAACGAAACGGATCATGCAATTGAATGTGCTGACTTTTTATCTTCTGCTGATTGATGATATGCGAAAATGATGCCGAAACCCAAGATAACTATCGGAGCTGAACGATTTCTGAATCAAGATAAATATCGTATGACCTTGATTGAAGTTGAGAGTATCGAACCCCGGCAGCTATCGCACAGTTCGCTCCAGAATCGCTTGTGTGGCGTTTTCAGAGATGCAGTCGGGAAACGGATACCCAAAGCATAACCGTGCGGAAATAAGGGGCTTTTTGAAAGCGTTTGCAGAGTTGAAATAGGATGGATTTCAGGCAAGTTCAGGGGGTGAGATAGTTTGCAAGTTAAAGTATCGGGGTCACAGCCTCCGATACAATCACCTCGGACGAGCAAAGCTCGCCGAATCTGCGTGGTTTCAAGGCATAGTATCAATGGCGTCGGATAGGGGTTGTGAATACAATCCTTGACGTCGGTCAGGCGTTATAAACGACTTTCAGAGCGATATTTCGCAGAAATCATAGGAGTCACAGATAAACGGCGGTTATAGAGTCCTCCTTTGGAGGGCAAGCATCGCATGTGGCTATCCACATGCACAGAATCGGGAGAACCCGAACCCCTTACGGCGAGCCGCCGCTCCCAATTGTGCCTCCATAAAGTTTTTATGGACAAGGAGTTGTTGTGTCGGCACGCTGAAAATAATTCTAAACGAAAAGAAAAAATCGGTGCGTAACGAATCGGTTTGTAGTGAATGTATTTTTTGCTTGTAGTCCAAAAGTACAATTTTAAAAATATTCTCCCAATAAATAATTGTAAGCGAAAGCTTATGAAATAAAATCCTAAGAACGGAGTGATCTAAAAATGTTCAAACGCGAATCAACTTATGACGTAAACAGGAGGCTGATATATTGCCAAAGAAAATTGAAGTCCCTAAAATTAATCAGGTTGTTGTTCAGTACAATGGTAATGAAAAAGCATTTGATTCCTTTATGGAATCCATGATTCATGAGTTTCTCAATTCATGTAGTATTGCCAAAGCTGAACAGAATAATTTTATTGGTAACGTAGAAAATTCTGAAAAATCGTCTTAAACGCTGGACTTGCAGGGCGTTATGTGGTAGTGTCTGTTGTAACGCAGGCACACCATAACGTACCTGCCGGAAAAGGAGGATGATAATATGAGAGCTTGGTTATACTACAGACTTTCACGTGACGAAGATCAGGAAATGAATAGTCTGCATAATCAACGTCAGATACTTGTTGACTATGCAGAGCAGCATGGATATGAAATTGTTGGTGAAAGCTTCGATGATAACGTCACAGGAATGACATTCAATCGTGAGGGTATAGGTAAAATTGAAGATGCTGTTGAAAGCGGCTTGGTTGATACTATACTTGTAAAAGACCTGTCAAGACTTGGTCGACACAGAACACAGACAGCAATATTTATTGATTACCTCAGTGAAAACAATGTAAATGTAATATCTGTTACAGAGGGAATAAACTCTGCTGATGAAAATGATGATTTAATCATCGGCTTCAAACAGATTGTAAATGACCTTTATGCTAAGGATATAAGTAAAAAGGTTCGCACAGGTATTCGTCAGAAGCAGAAGAATAAAGGTCTTGTAGAAACATTACCGCTTGGATATTACAAGGATAGAAATCTTAATAAGGTTCTGATTGATGAAGTGGGAGCTGAGATAGTTCGTGAAGTATTCAATCTGTATCTGCAAGGCTATGGACTTACTACCATAGCGAAGATGATGAATACAAAGGGCATTAAATCTCCCGAATACTATCAGCGACGCAGAATTGCAGATTGGCGACCTGAAATATCAAAGAGATATTTATGGGCACAGACATCTGTAAAACGGATACTGACAAATGAATTGTATATCGGAGTTATGGTAAATCATAAGACAGTAACCAATAAAATCAAAAAGACAAAGACAATTATTCCACCCGAAGAACAATTCAAGCATGAGAATTTCTGCGAACCGATTATAGAAAAAAGCGTATGGGATCAGGCACAGTTCCTGTTATTACAAAGAGCTGTGATACACCCACGCTCAAAGAAAGGGAACAAGCTTCACAGATATGCAGGAATAATAAAATGTGCTGACTGTGGTGCAAGTCTGATAGCAAAGAAACGCAAATTGAAAGGAAATGAATATATTGAATACACCTGCAACAGTCATCACCGATACGGCAAGGAATACTGTACACCACACACTGTGAGAGAAAAACAGCTTGATGAACTTGTAGTTGATGAAATAAGGCAGCTTCATGAATATATTTTATCCGAGAGTGATAAATACGATAAGATAGTTCGTGACTGGAATCAGAAGAAACCGTTATATGACAAACAGATTGAGAATCATGAAAAGTCAATAAACGGATTAAACAGACAAATCGAAGAGCTTATCATAGAGAGAATATCAGACAGGGAACACGCTGATATTTACAACAGGATGATAGCCGAACGAGAATCACAGATACAGGAACACAAAAAGAAAATAGATGAATGTCGGGAATATGATAAAATCAGCAAGGAGAAA
>JAFWWU010000002.1 GCA_017523285.1 Ruminococcus sp. | reverse complement strand
TCTGCCTGACCTTTGGTGCAGAGTATAAAACCTCCTTTATTCCACAGATTTGAAAACAATAATAAATAAATCTGAATTGACACCAGCGGTACTACCGATACACGTTTCCGTTCTTCGCACTCACTCTGTACAAAGAGATAGTCTGCTATCGCATACAATAGAAAATCAATGAATCAATTTGTAGGGACGACCATTGGTTGTCCGCAGAATATCCATGAATATATCGAATTACACCTCGTAGTGAATAATGTATTTTTCGTGTTCAATTGCTTGACATATCAAAAGTACAATGGCTTATTCATTTTCTTGTGAGGATTTTCTCGCTAATACTTTAATTAAAAAACCGTGCTGAAAATTAAATCAGCACGGTTTTCTCATTTCATAAGCTCATCTGTAAGCCGTATAATTTCGGGAGTAATTTTGTCACGCTCTTTTTTTATAACGTAATTGTAAAGCGGATATGCAAGAGACACAGCCACAATACCGATTACTCCGACCATAATTCCAAGTATGAAAAACTCTGTCCATACCATACATATAGACATTCCTGTTCCGAGAATAAGTGTACCGACAATTCCCAAGACAAGAGAAATTTTTGTTGCCTTGCTTGTAACTCCTGCGTCAAGCCGGCGGAGCTGCTCCATTTTGTCAGCCTCCTTGGGAACGTACTTTTCACGGATTTTATTTATTTCCTCCTGCTGTTTGGCAGAGTAGGTGTAGTTAAAAGTTTCTTTACTCATAGCTGTTCTCCGTAATCTTCTTTATTTCTTTTGAATTTTTAGCAATGCTGTAAATGGACATTGTAACAATAATTATACTTACTCCTGCACCTGTCAGCATAATCATTATTCTTTGGTTTTCAGGGGACATATCCTGTCCGAACTGCGAAAACATTGCTGTTTCCAGTGACAGTATTGAAACAAGTGACGCTGCCATACTGATGATTTTCGCCATTGACATCACAGGACTGCCGAGCCTTCTGTACTTTACAAGATTTATTATTGCAAGAGTTGTTATATAAAATGTATATAATGCCATTACATAAATCAATATTCCATGATATTCATAGCCCTTGTTCTGGTAGAGTATCATCAGTACTGCACCAGATAAAGCAAGGTTTACCATCAGCAAAATATATCCGCATAGCCTTGAACGCCGAAGTTCCTTGAAACGATTATTGCCGATACCTACACGGTTTACAAATCGCACCAGCAGAAATCTCATAACAGCTAAAATCGTGTAGTAAAACGCAAGGATATAAAACCAAGCCGTATGGTAAAAAAATCCGGATAAGACATTGAATATTACATACAAAAGATTTACCGAAAGTGAGGCGTAAAGTGAAATGTGTGTGCGGAACTTCATATCGGTCATAAAACGATTGCTCGTCGGATTATCATAAACCGCTTTTTTCGCTGTGCGATAATGCTTCGGAATAACTCTTATACACTGCATAACAATGGCAGTCAGCGTATAGAACGATAGTACATAGGTAAAATACGCAACCGGATGAGCTTCATATCCACCGATAAAGGTGTACACCAAAGCAACTGTACAAATCATCATCAGCAATATAGTTACCCAAACTGGAGGATAAAGAAGCTTAATCAGCTTTCTCCATTCCAACAACCTCACCTCTTTTCAGCTTCACTGTGAAAGTACTACCTTTGCCGACTTCGCTTTCCACAGTAATTTCCCCCTGCATAATATCAATCACACGCTTTACAAGTGCAAGTCCCAGACCGTTTCCCTGCATAGCGTGGGAGGTATCACCCTGATAGAATTTCTCAAAAATATGAGTGCCTGTTTCTGCTGAAATTCCACAGCCTGTATCTGAAATCTTCACTGTTGCATAATCTTCGTCAGCGATAAGGAAAACAGAAACCGTACCGATTTCAGTGAATTTGAACGCATTGGAAAGCAGATTATTCCGTACAAGTCCGAGCAGTTCGGCGTCAGAATTTATATAAATCTCATCGGCAATGTCTGTTTCGATTTCAATGCCTTCCTGCTCCCATTTCTCCTCAAACTGCAAAAGTGACTGACAAAGCTGTTCGCTTAAATCAAACCTTTCTGAAACAGGAAAAATCTGCTGATTTTCAAGCTTGTTAAGCTTCAGGATATTTGTAATAAGACTTGCAAGACGACGTGAATTTTCGGTTATCCCTTTTGCATATTCAATGCGTTTTTCATCTGGTAAGTCGGGAGAATGAAGCATTGTTCCGTAATTCTGTATTACAGAAAGCGGGGTTTTAAGCTCGTGTGAAACATTTGCAATAAAGTCCGTGCGTAAGGTTTCAAGGCTTCCAAGCTCCTCAGCCATTTTGTTAAAACAATGGATAATACTGTTGAAGCTTTCATATGCGTGATTATCGCTGAACGGTTCAATATGCACACTGAAATCTCCGCTTGTAATTTTTTCTCCTGCCTCGATAATACGCTTTGATGGGCGTTCAACCATAAGTCTGCGTCGGATAGCATCGATAACAGTGAAAATCAGGCTTATAAGCAGAACATTTACGAAAGTCAGCTTTGCCGCAACGGAAATATTTTCTTTGGTAAGGGTAATGTCGAGGGTTTCCGAAAGAGTGGTGACAAACAGCATCGTACAGCAGCTTACAGCAAATGCGGCTGTTATAAAGAAAATCATCCAACTGCTTATACCGAAAAGAATTTTTTTGCAGCTCACTTTATCACCGCCTTATAGCCGAGACCGTGAACAGTTTTTATTTCAAAAGAGTCGCAATCGGAAAGCTTCTGACGCAGCTTCGTCATATATACATCAACTGTACGAGGTCCCGAATCTGTATCAGCATCCCAGAACTCGTCCATAAGCTGAGTGCGTGTAAAGGTCTTTTTTGGGTATGAAAGAAGTTTATACAGAATTGAAAATTCCCTTGTGGTAAGCTGTATTTCATCATCGCTGAGATAAGCCGTATGCTCATCGGCATCCATCACAAAACCGCCGATTTCAAGCTTGCGGCTTGATGCAATCTTCGCACGGCGGAGAAGTGCACCTATACGCAGAAAAAGCTCGTCAAGGTCAATAGGCTTTATCATGTAATCGTCAATTCCTACACGGTACCCACGCTGTTTCGAGGCAAAATCATCTCTTGCTG
>JAFWWU010000030.1 GCA_017523285.1 Ruminococcus sp. | reverse complement strand
TTCAGGATCGTCCATATATAAGATGCTGACTGCAAGCTGCTCGGCAGTTGTGGTTTTACCGCACCACTTAGGTCCTTCAATCAGAACCGCTCCCTTGCCTTCAAGCTTTCTTTTCAAAATATCGTCGGCTATTCTTTTTCTATAATTTTTCATTCAAAACACCTCTTTTAGCTTATGTTATATATATTATACACCTAGATTATAAAAAATGCAATGGTTTTCCGACGATTGTTGAAATATTTTTCCGACGATTGTTGAAATATTTTTCCGATGCTTGTAAAAGAAAAAAGGCGGAGGATTTCTCCCTCGCCACATATGGCAAATTATATCAAGCAAGTGTTATACTGAAAGAGCAGTCGACAAAGACCCAATAATCTGGTAGAATAAAAATAAAAAACCGGAAAGGGAAATAAAAAATGAAGTACAGCAAAGAATTCAAAGAAGAAGCAATAAAGCTCTCGGCTGCTATCAAAGCTCAGAAGAATCAGATGTCCGACGAAGAAGCTAATAAGCGAATTCTTGAGCTTGAACGAGAAAATTCAGAACTTCGCAAAGCAAATGATATACTCAAGGACGCACTCGTTTTTTTCGCAAAAGACCGGAAGAAGTAAAGACAAGTGAGAGACATCTGTTCGTTAACGAGTTTCGTCATAAGTATGGCGTAAAAGCAATATGCAGATTTCTGAAAATAAGCGAATCAGGCTATTATCGCTGGCTCAGAAATCAGGGCAAGCCTGGTACAAGGCAGCTTCTTCTGGTCAAAATACAAGGAATTCTTTCAGAGCATCCTGACAATAAGAATTACGGTGTCAGAAGGATGCAGACAGCTCTTGCACAGCGTGGCACTCACGTCAGCCTCAGAACGGTATACCGTACTATGAGCGAAGCGGGACTTATCCACAGGCGTCGCAGATCTCACGGTATAACAAAGGCTGACACAGCGACTCAGGACAAAGAAAATCTGATCAAAAGAGATTTCAGTGCAGACAAGTCGCTGAAGAAGCTGCTGACCGATATTACCGAGATCCAGTGTGCAGACGGAAAGCTCTATGTTTCGCCGATACTCGACTGCTATAACGGCGAGATAGTCGCTCTTGAAATGCGTGATAATATGAAGAAGGGACTCTGCATAGACACCGTAAAACAGCTTCGTGAGAAATACGGCAGACTCGAAGGAACTATTCTGCACAGTGACAGAGGTTGTCAGTACACGAGTTACGCTTTCCGCAGAAAACTTGTTACAAATGGGCTCATCCAGAGCCTCAGCGGTACTGCTCACTGTTATGACAACGCACGTATGGAGAGCTTTTTTGTCACACTGAAAAAAGAAAAGCTGTATCAGATTCCGACCTACAGAATGAAACGTGAAGAAGTCAAAACTGTTATCTTCAGATACATCTTCAGCTACTACAACACCCAGAGGATCAACAGCTTTAATGCAGGCGGTCTCCCACCTGTTGCATTAAGAACTTCAAAGCAGCTCTCTCATCACGCTGCCTGATATCTGCCTATCATATATTTTGGGTATTCTCTGACTGCACATTTCTTGACAATTCCAAAAAGAAATATAATCGGAATTTTACTCAAATATTCATGTGATTTGAACCTAATTTTTCTACCCCAAAACTGACCCCAAAACCTTGCTTCTGAGCATATCACAGTGGTTAAGCTGAGGAAAGCACAAAAATACAAACCACGAAATATAGCCATAATCCTATCTAATTAGGCAGAATTAATTATGTTATATATAATATATGTATTCCCTCAGTAAAAGAAAGGAAGATTAAAACATATCGGGAATGCTAATTGACAGCATTCCCGATTTTATGTATAATTAATTATATAAAATTCAGCTATATGGTGAAATCTATGAAAACGAAAAGAAGAAAAAATCCTGTTTACAGCAGGGATTATAATGACAATAATCGGAATATCTGTTCTTGCTGCATTCGGATGGAAACGCATCAGTCGAGAAATCGAAAAACAAAGACTTCTGAAAGAATGTGTGGTATTTGAAATACCTCAGCTTGATATTAAAGCTCCTGTAATGGACGGAACGGAGCATGAAGTATTGTCAAAAGCGGCAGGGCATTTCCCGAATACAGGTGCAGTAGGTTCGGAGAATTACTGTATTGCAGGACATAACAGCACAATTTATGCTGAAATATTCAATGAGATGAAAAACATCGAAATCGGAATGAAAATGTATCTCATTGACAACGATGAAAAACGCACAAAGTATACATATAAAGTTACTGATAACTTCATAGTAGAACCAACAGAAACATGGATTCTCGATGATTTCGGAGATAAACGAATTACAATTGTGACCTGTACCGATGATGGTACACAGCGTCAGATAGTAATCGGTAAATTGGTAGAAAATTAAGACAATATCATATATATGGAGGTTAGAATGAAAACATTAAATAGAGTAATATTTTCTTTGATTATAATTTGTATATTATTATTCATCGCAAATTCGACAGTTTTTACAAATTATATTATATTTGAATATATGAATACATATTTATGTTGTGCTATCACAATACTAGTATATTCATTAATTTGTTTAAAACTGATAAATATCAAAAAGAAAGCAATTTCTATAACAGTTATAGTAATTTCAATGCTAATAGCATTTTCATCTTGTTATATGTTTGTAGAGATAAGTCATCTACTACATCGAAATTCGCAATATTATGATATAAAGATCGATAACCTGTCAAATGATTATGATATTGTATTGTATGAATTTGGAGCATTTAGAGGAAAATCTGGTTGTTTATGTATTAAGATAAATGAATATGTTCATAAAAAAATAGAAAACACGAAATATAGTGTTCCAGCAGGAATCACACTTTCAGATCCAAATAATTTAATACTAAGTTATAACGCAGAAACAAATGAATTGATTATGAAATACAAATCTAGTCCTAATTCAGATTATACTGAACAAATTGCAATTATAGATTAGCACATCTAGCCCCAAATATATTCCGAAATGATATACTCTAATAAAATATGGAGAAAACCGATATGAAAAAAAGATTGCTTCCAATTATATCCGTTATTCTAATAATATCAGCTTGTTTATTTTTCTTTATAGCCTTATCTCTACATAATAACAAAGGATATGTATCATCAGCCAATATGAAAGCAAGTACTCATTATAAGTACTTTTCAAACGGACAAATTGATTTAAGCAGATTTGTCACATTGAATTCTCAAGGTAATTACTATATCTACGGAGAATGCCACGACTTTTTGAGTTATACAGCTTATAGCGGAGATATTTTCAATAAAAATACTCATATTTACGGCTCAGAAGAAATACCTAACAGTTATTGGGCAATAAAAATTCATAACGGAAAGATATCGGCTGCCTGGTCATCAAATTATCCTTTAAAGGAAAGTCAATTAATTCCTTATTCTATTGAAGAACAAGAAAAACAAGCCAAGTTGTTCCAAAAATCCGATGAAACCAAAATAATAGGCTATTATGATAATGCTTATTGATTAATTTTCAGAAATTATTTCACAGAGCCAATATCCGTTTTTCTTCATTTTTCCGCTGTTTTCAAGAATTTATGCCTGATTTCATCTGTAATTAAAACTTTAACCCCGAATCTCTAACAAGAATTGTTTTTTTGGACAGTCTGTTTATGTTTTTAGTCAGCATATTATTCTACAAGCACCTATTAATTTATCTCAAGTTTATAATACACTGTATTGATATTTTAAATTATGTTTCTATCAGCTAAAATTAATATACATTTACCAGATTGAAAGAACTATTCACTCTGCTAATAAGAGCAGATCTTCCTCTTGCTGAAGAATTGGTTTCATCAGCATATTTATTTACAGCTTTAACAACAGCCTTTCTGCATTCGCTCATTGTAAGAGGCTTAGTATCATCAATAAAACTAAGTGAATCAAGCCAGAACTTAGCAACAAGGTCTTTATCGAGGCCTGCCTGTGTCATTAAGTATGCTGCGTGAGAGAGAACAGTTGATCCACCGTAAGCAATATCGTTGCTGTAATATGGAGATGAAGCTGCAGCATTCTTGAACTCTGTATAATTTGTATAGTATTTTCTGTATATGTTAGGTGTTACTGTTGACTGAGGATTTTTAATATTTCTGAAACACTTATTCTTGTTAGAATTATTTTTGTAAGCAGCTGTCCCCATTTTCCAGTCAGGAGTTTCTTCACTAAATTCACCTAAAATATCACTGTATGCTTCTACAATAGCACCAGCTTCGATAGAACTGCTTCTTACATTTCTATCCCAGCCAGCAATCTGCTGTGTAATGAGGTGAGCGTATTCATGAGCAAGAACATCAGGAACATATGCTAACTCATTCATAGTGTTATTATCAACTGGTCCAATAGTGATCATACCAAATTCTGAAATAGCATCTCCTTTGAGATTACCGACATAATTGTGACCAGCTTTGTTGCTTTTATCGCTTCCATCATCGTAAGTATAAGAGATAAAAACTGTATCAGGAGTATAAGGCGTTCTTTCAGTTTTATCAGGATAGTAAAGAAGAGCAGAGTAGTTTTCATATACAAAGCCTAAGCTTTTGAAATAGTTGCCTGCTTTTTTAACGTTATTGTAATAAGTGCTTTCAAACTGATTAAAGTATCTGCCATTTTTTGTTGTTCCGACCTTTGGTAAATATACAGCTAGCATGTTATTTTTGAACAGGTGTATTACATAAGCATTTTGTACCATTTCCACCTTCACATCACAAGCTGCGCTTGCTGAGCTTACAAAAGTTGCGCTTGCTGAGCTTACAAAAGTTGCGCTTATTGTAGACGCAATAACTCCTGCGGATAGAATTGTTGCTAATAATTTTTTGTAGTGTTTTTTCATTTTTATACCTTCCTTAATAATAATATATTTATATTATATCATACATACTATTATTTTTCTATTCGTTTATTGCTATATCATTGGCGATTAACCAATATTTGTCAAATATGTTGTGGTCAAGCATAATTATAACAATATAACCTAATATTATATGCATTTGACATTCTGAGCATCGGTCTTGCTTTTCGTGTATATTTATGATATAATTAGTAAAAATTAAAATTGTTAGCATATTCGGATAAACAAAGGTACGAGATGCATATATGTATTTAAAAACATTAGAACTCCATAATTTTCGATGCTTTGAAGATATAAAAATTGACTTTCATAAAAATCTAACAGTTATTATAGGCGCAAACGGTGCCGGCAAGTCTACTATAATGGAAGGCTTGGCTATCGCTTTAAGTTCTATATTTGTAAAGATGGATGGTTTATCAGCCCTTGGGATTTATAAATCGCAAGCACATCTAAAAACTTATGACCTTGGAAGTACAAAAGATGTCCAGGAACAGTATCCTGTAATTGTAAAAGCGACTGCAACTGTTTCAAATCCGTTTGACAATAATGAAATTGAATGGACAAGAAAGCTTAATTCATCAACAGGACAAACTGTATATGGTGAAGCAAGTCAGATTACATCTTTAGGTGTTAATTATCAAAAGGCATTACGCAATGGCGATACACAGATTTGTCTTCCGATTATTGCATATTATGGAACAAGCAGACTTTGGGATTACCATAGAAACAAACAGACTGATGTATTTGAAAAAAGCAATCGATTAAATGGATATATTGATTGCGTTGACGGAACTGCAAATGTTAAACTGATGATGAATTGGTTTATGAAGATGACGATACAGAAATATCAGGATCAAGAAATTGGACTAGGACAAATTCCAGAACTTGAAGCTGTTTATTCAGCAATGAAAGAATGCTATAGTCGTATAACTGGTTATAGTGATGTTAAAATTCAGTATAGCATGGCTACAAAAGAACTTGAAATAGCATATATTGATGAGAATAACAATGCAATGCGTATGCCAATCAGTAAATTAAGCGACGGATATAAGTCTATGATAAGTCTTGTTGCTGATATTGCTTACCGAATGGCAGTATTAAATCCTCAGTTTTTAGGTGATGTATGTAAAAATACTGATGGAGTTGTTTTAATTGATGAAATTGACCTTCACCTTCATCCAGCTTGGCAGCAACGTGTTCTTGAAGATTTACGTGCTATTTTTCCTAAAGTACAGTTTGTTGTCAGTACACATGCTCCCGCTATAATTAATACTGTGGAGAGAGAAAGTATTCGTATCTTAAAAAATAGAAATGTTATTATTCCCGAAATAGAAACCTACGGCAAAGATACCAATAGTGTATTGAAGGCAATTATGGATGCAGTCGAAAGACCGATTACGGTTTTAAAGAAATTTTCAGAATTCTATGATGCACTTGCTAATAATAAATACGCTTTAGCCGAAGAAATATTGAATACTCTTAAAGAGAAAATCGGTGAAACCGATCCTGAAATAGCAGCTTGTGAGATAAAGCTTGATTTAGCCAAAATGTGAGGTTAATATCATGATAGAAATAAAAAAATCAAGAGAACCAAATGAGCTATTGACATATCGACTTCAGGATTATTCCTCATATAATAATATGCCAAGTGATATTAAAGCAATAGTTCTTTAAAAACTTATGGAAGAACAAGGACATCTATGTGCCTATTGTATGAGAAGAATTCCACTGAAAAAAGGAATTATCAAAGCCACAATTGAACATATACAACCTCAGAATTCAATATCTGAAGAAGAAAGACTAAATTACCAAAATATGCTTGCAGTTTGTCCGGGAAATAGAGATGCAAATGATAACAACCATAAATCATGTGACGCTTTTAGAGGAAGCTTACCTCCTCATAAACAAAGTCTGACAGTAAATCCCCTTAATTCAAATACGTTGAAAAATATCAAATATAAGGATAACGGAATTATTTACTCTGATAATCCAGATATCAATTCTGATTTAAATGATAAATTTAATCTAAATTGTGTAGTGCAACTACTTCCCGATTGCAGAGTAAGTGCATTAAGAGCTTTGCAAACAAAAGTTATGGAGGATAATTCAGGTAGAACTGCAAACAAAGAATACTTTAAGAAACTTTATGATAAATACATAAACCAGGATACAGATAAAGTTCCATATGTTGGCATACTTATTAAATGGCTTGAGTCAAAAATATAAAAAGCCTCTGTAATCACAGAAGCTATGTCAATTATAATTTCCATTATATTTCCATTATTCTCAAATATTTTCATTAAAACTCGTACACAACAATGAACCAACAACCAACAAATAATGACGTAAAATAGCCATTTATCGACATAAAAACATCTTAATGAATTAATCTATACAACACACTCTCTTTGGCTAAATAATTTTTGTACAATTTTGGGTTGACAATCCAAACAGTAGGCGTGTTTGTTGGCTCGTTCCTTTTGGAAAAGCGAAAACTCGTTTCTATTTTTATTCCGTCGATTGTGGCTTCTGTGATGACGTTCCTTATGTATATCGGCGAAATGTTCTTACTAAACGGATACTTATACAACTTTGGTTCGGGCACTATATTCAACTGTATCCCTGGAATTGTTTTTGCTCCAATAGATTTGTTAATTATTGTGGCTTCAGGGTGTGTAACAGCATTGATTTTCTCTTTGCTGAACAGAAAGAATTCAAATTCAGCCGAATTGTTGTAATGGGAAAGGGCATCGCTTTCCATGATATAATGTACTTTATAAAAATATTAAAAACGAACGGAGTAATAAATCTTATGAACAAAGGAATACTTAAACGAGCCGCAGCTGCGGTATGCAGTGTGGCATTGCTTCTGACTGTCAGCGGCATAAACAGCTTCCGTACCTCAGAGGCTGTATCAGAGAAGGCTGTTATATCCGATGAGATAGGACTTGTCGGAAATCTTTTCTGTATCGGTGACAGAAATAATGCGGACAACGCTGCACTCCAATGGGCGACCACGCTCCCCACAGACAGCTACACCCTTTACCGCTCAACCGAACCTGACGGAAATTTTACACCGATATACAGCGGCAGCGGAACTTCCTTCCAGGATAACGTCCTTCAGCCCGGAGTCACCTATTATTATCAGCTGAAAGTCGCCTCAGAAGGCAGGGAGCTTTTCTCGGAAGTAAAGGAACTTACACCTTGCGAACTTCCCTCCGGACTAAATACATACGATAATCAGAAAGGCAGCAGCCTTGTCTATCAGACAAGTGGATACAAAGTCGGCAGCACTTACTATAACTACTCGCTCAAAAAACACTCCGGAAAGGACGATATATACCTTGAGGAAACAACTTCTAGTGACGGAAAGTACTTCGGAAATGCCAGAAATGCTGCGGATAGCTCACAGAATTCCGCCCTCGAAAGCTGCAAGATAGAATCGGTGCATATCGACTATATCCCTGAGAAAAACAAGGTTGTTGTGTGGGCACACTGGGAAAAGCCCAGCGGTTACAATGACGGAAAAGCCCTCGTTATCACCGGCACTCCGGGAGGACACTTCGCCGTACACCACGTCTATAATCCCCTTGGAATACAAGTGCGTGATATGGCAATATTCTTCGATGACGACGGTACAGGCTATCTCATCGCCGCCGCAAACAAGGAAGGACAAGGAGCGAATGCGACTATATATATCTTACGTATGAACGACGATTACAGTGATGTCACGGAGATAGTTACCACGCTTTTCGATAATCAGTACCGTGAATTCCCGAATCTTATCAAAAAAGACGGATACTACTTCCTGTTCACATCTCAGGCGGCAGGCTGGTATCCCAGCAGCGGCGCATACAGTGTTACAAAAGACATTTACGGCAAATGGAGCGAACTCCGTAGCATAGGCAATACCTCAACATTCTCATCACAGTCCGGCTGGGTGGTCAATTTGAATGATAGAAACTACCTTATGCATGCATATCGCTGGCTGAGAGCTTCCACAACAAGCGGTACTACCCTTTGTCCTCTGTATTTCGATAACGGTTTCGCATTCTACGACTATTATCCATATTTCAGATACAACACCTCTACCGGCGATCTCTATCCTGTTCAGCAGGGCGAACTTCTCTCACAGGACAGACCGGCATCATCATCGCTCGCAGCAAAGGACAGCAGCTCCCCTGCCAGAGCTTTTGACGGTTCATATCAGACATCATTCACAGCCATAGGTGATTATAAAAAGTGGCCGTTCTATTTACAGGTGGATCTGGAAAGAGTCTGCGAACTTTCAAATATACAGACCTCGTGGTATATCTGCAAAGGCTCTGAGGGATACTACACCTACACTGTTGAGGGCAGCCTTGACGGAAAAAAATGGACTAAACTTCTGGACCATACTGACAAGAACAGTGAGGAAGTCTGCAATACCTACGGATTCAACAGCAATATGCTTAGCGGCAAAGCACGTTATGTGCGTCTTAATGTTCATAATGCGACCTTGCATAATAATCCGACAAACAACTGGTACACACCTACCGTCTATGAAGTAAAGGTGTTCGGAACTCCACTGGAAAACGCCGCAAAGCCTACGCCTTTTCTGAACATCGACTTTGAAAACGGTACCGGTTCTCTCGGACTGAACGGCAATGCATCAATAGAAAATGATCCGGAAATGGGCAAGGTTCTCTATCTGGACGGAAGCAGTGATACCTACGGGAAGCTGCCTGACGGAACGATGGACGGTCTTCGTGACTACACTGTGAGTATGGATATAAAATCGGATTCCGAAGGTAAGTTCTTCACGTTTACAGCCGGAAGGAACAATGAAGAATACATGTTCTTCCGCGTTGCAAAGGATCGTTTCCGATTTGCTGCAACAACTAATTCATGGCGTGACGAAACTGAACTCATATACGATATTGACGGAACTCAGTGGCACAACTATACCCTCGTCGTCAACGGTGCTGATACAAAGCTGTATATTGACGGAAAGGAAACTCTCCAAACAACTGAAACACACGGTCAGATCGCTGATATGGGTACAGGCACAAGCTGTTATATCGGCAAGTCCTACTACGCTGAAGACAGCTACTTCAAGGGCAGTATAGGCAATATAAAAATCTATGACTGCGCCCTCACAGCATCAGAAGTCGCTGAAACTCAGTTGATATGCGGTGATGTCAATATGGACGGCGAATTCAACATTTCTGATGTCGTACTGCTGCAAAACTGGATTCTCTGCAGAACGGATTCAAAGCTTTCAAACTGGAAGGCTGCCGATCTCTGCGCTGACGGCGAACTGAATGTTTTTGACCTCTGCCTTATGAAAAGAAGACTTTTCGAAATGTGATACTAAATGATTAAAGTCCGGATATTTCTCCGGACTTTTTCTGACTCTGGTCTCCTGTTGATTTTTGTTTCTCGCAACTTAACTGTAACACAGGTCTATGCTGCTCCGCTACTTTTTTGTAAAATGATATAAGAAGGAACATATAAAAGCAGGTGAATAAAATCACCTGCTTTTCATCATTTTTATAGTTATTTCATAAGATATTATCTCTGAATTATAATAAAGATAGCTATCGTTTAGTAATAAACCATTAGTATTTCAGAATATTTCTTCAATATGCTTTTACAATATTTTTATTCTTTTCATAAAGATATTGAGTCGCAAATTGAATTTTAGTTGCATTAAAGCCATATTCCAGTAGATAAATGAAATAAGTGTTATCAAGAGTAGAAAGCGTTATACATTGTCCTTTTCCACGATAATCATATTCTGTATGTATTGATGTCATATTAAGAGGAGTAAAATAGCAATCTATTCACTGACAGATGAAAAAGTCATTTCAACCTATACTTTCTTCACCGAGTATGAATATGTTGATTATCAATTGATATATCATGATAATGAAATATATCTATACCTTTATCAGCATGTCGATAATCATTATCAACCGCATCCTCTTTATATCATTGATGTAACTGAGTAAGATACGGTAAGCTATCCTCAAGCCGTATAGCAGACAAATTATATGCTAATTGAATATTTGGAAGAAGAGTGAGTCGATTGCAAGAGCAGTCGACTCTTTTCTTTTTTGAGTGTGATTGTAGAAAAGAAATTTTGATAAAGCTCACTATGAACATTCTCACTGACAAGAAGGTAAAAAAAGATTTCACACTCACAACAACTATTACAACAAATAAACATTTTCATCACAGTTGATTAATTTACAGAAATTATTTCACAGAGCCAACTTTAATGACGCTTACGGTTTATCCGCTTAAAGATATTCGCTAGATTTCATTAGAGAGCAGCGACATTTCTGCCGCTGCTTTCTATCGTTTTATCCTACAGCCAGCGTCGGGTCGCTCCTCAGGTTCGCCCTTGTTTGGCTGCATTTTTATTGTGGTTTATTTTTCATTTCCTATTATTCTGTGTCATCCATGCTCATAATTGTGCCAATATACAGTGGAATTCCTGTGTTTGTATCAAAGATACAATAAATAAATGGTCTATCGAGAATTACTCTTTTTTCAGGCATTCCAGATCCAGCTATTATACTGACAATAGTACCTGCTCCGGCAAGTGTACCTTCTTCATTTACGTTAACATAAGTTACATGAGATACATCATTAATATATGTCGGACTATCTGCTAAAGAGAGATTTGTAAAATCAGCATCTTTTTCAAACGCTTCATTAATTCCCATAGCCTTAAGTTCATCTTTCAGATTATTTTCATACCTGAAACCAAATTTTAATAATTTACACAAAGCTTGTTCATTGCTCTCTTGCGTAAGCAAGTTATTAAGCTTTTCGCCCGTCAGATTATCGATATAGTCATTAATGTCAACACTCTCATGAGGTAATAATGCTGCAAAAGCTATATCTGTATGTTTGTAAGTCTTTACAAATCCATCCGTATTTTCATCACCTATATACTTTTCCCAGCTACCCATAAGAGCACATGGCTGTTCATTTCCGTATACATCTGTAAATGTATAATATGGTTTATATTCACCATAATAACTTTTGCTCCATTCAGCATTGAAAATCACACTATTTATAAGATACATAGTATCATCAGGATTTATCGAATCCAACGCATTGGGAATACATCCATCTGTATTATCTGATACATATTTATTTAATTCGTCAAGAGTATTATTATCAAACGGAGCAAGGAAAAAATCTGCATCATAGTATTTAACCATTTTCCTTAAAAATGATTTTTTCGGTGACATACGTTCAAGATCTTTTACTGCCCATATAGAATTAACATTTCGCATAACGACTGACTTTCTGAGTTGACTGTCAAAGGAAACAAGATAGCTATTCAGATCGTTAATATCTACTCCTCCAAGAGCCTCTTCCATTTCCTCAAGTGTTTTACCTTTTGCTCCATTAGTCGTCATTGCAAGAGCCTGCATAACAGAATAAGGCGATATCAGAGAACTTTCATTCTCATCTGTAGCATTTTTAAAAAGCTCTACTGCAAAATTCATCTGTCCATTGATGAATTTTTCATCTAGCATCTTTTTTTCAGGAGATTCTACCTTAATATCTGTACATACATTGTAAATAGTAGGTGTATCAGTAAGATCAATTTCAGAATCCTGCTCTAAAATTGCATATCTCATTTGACAAAGATCAAAAACGTCTAATTCTTTGTTGATATGCAGTTCATTATCCTGAAAAGAGAACGAATCTTCACTATTTATAAGCCACTTTTGAAAATTGACAATATCTGACGCTATATTAGTACTATACAAAGAATTTTCAGTATCAGCCGCAAAAGTGAAGTTAGTCAGACACGCTGAAGTAAGAGTTAATGCAAATATAAATGAAATTATTTTCTTCAAGATATATTCCCCCTTTTAGTTATTAATGTGCAATTCTTGCATTTATATCAAAAATTCTCAATTAAAACTCAGACAATACCAAGAAGTCGTCATAACGGCTGTATTTTATGTCTTAGCCTCTGTTTTGACCTCTGTTAACTTTATGCATAAATTCTATCATATTTATTTAACATATTCAACTCATTTATTGCTAATGAAAACGAACGTCAAAGTGAAATTTATTTGCACACTATCAGTAATTTCAAATAAAGTCAATAATATAAACTGACTCAACAGATTTGAATCTTCGTAAAGTTCCTGCTTCTTATGATTCTATGCGGCTTTTGGTTATGTTAATAAAGATAATAGAATGATATAAGAAAAAACATATAAAAAGCAGGTGAATAAAGAATCACCTGCTTCTTTTCATTTTACAATTATTTCAGAATATATCTCTAGGAGTTATAAAGAATCTATCAGCTTTAAGATATACTTTAAGATTGCAAGTGAATCCTGTACATTAATACCGTTTCCGCTTTCGTTTACATCGGCGTTTATTAATCCCTGTTTTGTGATAGAATAATCTTTACTATTTATAAGATAACATTTTATGCTAACAACATCTGCAATATCTACTCTTCCGTCACAGTTTGCATCGCCCAAAAGAACGTCTGATGGTTGTGTAGTGGTTGTAGGTGCAGGAGTTGTTGTGATAGGTGTATCGCTAATTGTTGCAAATTTCTTATGATATTTACTTGCATAGGCTTCGGCTGTTGAACCAGCATATCCATAAATTGTTGCTGTATCAGGGATAGTTTTTGTATCAGGTATTTCATCTGATAAATCAGCGATTACACATGCTGGGTTTTTTATTGTTATTGACTCTAAGTTTGTACAATCACAAAAGGCTAAATCTTCAATACTTGCAACACTATCAGGAATTGTTATTGATTTTAAACTTGTACAATATTCAAATGCAGAAAAGCCAATACTTGTAACACTATCAGGGATTGTTATAGACTCTAAGTCTATACAATCAGCAAATGCATAATCGCCAATGCTTGTAATACTATCAGGAATTATTATTGATGTTAAGCTTGCACAATTTCTAAATGTAGAGTCACCAATGCTTGTAACACTGTCAGGGATTGTTATTGAAGTTAAACTTGTACAATTATAAAACACACGTCCACAAATGCTTATAACGTTATCTGGAATTACAACTGCACCTTGGCACATATTTCCATCAATCAAAATATCATTTACAATTACAAGAGGATTCTTTTTTCTTTGTTCTTCAAGCCATGGTGTATGATCAAATGCACCATCACCAATACTCGTAACACTATCAGGAATTGTTATTGATGTTAAACTATTGCAGTCATCAAATGCATCATCACCAATATTCGTAACACTGTTTGGTATTGTTATTGATTTTAAACTTGTACAATTTTCAAATGCAAAATCACCAATACTTGTAACGCTATCAGGGATTGTTATCGACTCTAAGCTTGTGCAAAATTCAAATGTATATTTACCAATACTTGTAACACTATCAGGAATTGTTATTGAGGTTAAACTCGCGCATTTATAAAATGCACCTTCATTAATACTTGTAACATTATCGGGAATTGTTATTGACTCTAAGCTTGCGCAACTATTAAATGCACTTTCACCAATACTTGTAATATTATCAGGGAGTGTTACTGATGTTAATTTCTCACATCTAAAAAATGTGTGTTCATCAATATTTGTAATGCCATCAGAGAGTGTTGCTGATGTTAAGTTTATACATTTGCTGAATGCATAAATACCAATACTTGTAACGCTATCAGGGATTGTTATTGATGTTAAGCCTGTACAATTTTCAAATGCAGCTTCACCAATACTTGTAACACTTTCAGGAATTGTTATTGATGTTAAGCCTGTACAATTTTCAAATGCATATTTACCGATGCTTGTAATACTGTCAGGGAGTGTTACTGATGATAAGCTTGTACAATTTGCAAATGCATATTTATCAATGTTTGTGATGCTATCGGATAGTATTACCGATGTTAAGTTTGTGCAATCATAAAATGTATGCTCACCAATGCTTGTAACGCCATCAGGAATTGTTACTGATGTTAAGTTTGTGCATTTGTAAAATGCAAAATCACCAATACTTGTAACGCTATCAGGGATTGTTATTGATGTTAAGCTTGTACAATTAGAAAATGCATTGTTACCAATACTTGTAACACTATCAGGGATAGTTATTGATGTTAAGTTCGCGCATTTATAAAATGCACCGTCATTAATACTTGTAACACTATTAGGAATAGTTATTGAAGTTAAACTTGTACAATTATAAAATGCACGCGCACAAATGCTTATAACGTTATCTGGAATTACAACTCCACCTTGGCACATATTTCCATCAATCAAAATATCATTTACAATTACAAGAGGATTCTTTTTTCTTTGTTCTTCAAGCCATGGTGTGTCATCAAATGCATAATCACCAATATTCGTAACACTATCAGGAATTGTTATTGATGTTAGGCTTGTACAATTAGAAAATGCATTGTTACTAATACTTGTAATGCTATCAGAGAGTGTTACTGATGTTAAGTTTATACATTTGCAAAATGCAGATTCTCCAATACTTGTTATACCATTACTAATGATAATATTTTTTATTTTTTCTTTAGGAAGTTGATAGATAAAACTTGGAATAGCACCACTTCCGCTTAAAGTAAGCGTTCCGTCATCGTCAAGTTCCCAAGTGATGGTTTCTCCTAATTTTCCGCTTTCTTCAGCAGCCGCAGATGCCGTGATAAAAGAAGCGGAATGATAGGTTATTTCGGTTGCAAATGAAGCTTTGCATATAAATGCACATGCAAGAATTGCTGCAAATATTCTTTTACGTTTCATAATATGTAATACTCCTGAAAATAATATTATTAGGTTTAAAGTGGATATACGCTTTATAAAAATACAATTAACACTTATTTAGATAAAGCGATAGTAAAATGTTAGTAACTTATTTAACAATTATATCACATGTCATATTTATTGTCAATGTTTTGTATTAAGCTTTTTTGCGGTGATAAAATGAATGTTTTTATGAAAGAGAGCATTCCCTTTTCGTGCAGCCACTCTAATCAGCATACAGAGAAAGAGATAGCTCAGAAAGCAAGAATCTGCAACAGCGATGCAATCATCGAGGTACTTAACTTCGGAACCTGAAAACAGCCACAGCAAAAATGCTGCGGCATGGCATATATATAAACGCTATTTGAAAATAATAGGCAAACAAGGGGCTGAGTATGAACACATTTCCAAAACAGGGAGACGGTAAACGAACGCCTCCATTAATCATTTTATAACGTAATCAGTGATAAGATATACTTAATTCTGCACACACTGTGTTCGCAATTGAGCTGGTCACATTATCGTATCCTTATGTATATCATCAATGACAAACGCAGAGAGTGGGGCAAAAAGAATGTGCGAAAGCACATCAATAGCAATTCTTAGTGTAAAATAAAAGTAGGCAGAGAAAAAAGAATATATGGCAAAGGAAGTATGAAACTGTACCGACAGAACAAGTGAGCTTTTATGCCGCAAAAGCTGCTTGACAGTGAGTATGAGTGTAGTAGGCTGGTTGCCGGGCAGCAGCCCTTTGTGGGTGTCTGCCCGTGCTGCCTGACTACTATGCTCATAGAGGCTCGTTGTCAAGTGGACTGTGGAATAAATGCGAACAAATAACGATAAAAACGCCCAATATCTTAAGTTGCTGTTTATGTGATTCTCATAGCCGATGCAGATAATTATGCTGCATCGGCATATAAAAAAAGAGCAGCTGCAAAAAACAGTTGCTGCATTACTTTGCAAACATCACTCTGTGAGCGTTACTCCTGAGGCAAATGTTATAAATCCTTGCGAAAGTTTCAATGCTCCTTTATCAGCTACTAAAGCTCCCAAAAAAGACGGTAAAGGTTATGAATCTATCAGAAATATAGCTATTCCTTCAGGTATGAAATGGTTGAAAAATATTTCTTCTTGCATGTCTTTAACTGATTTGCCATTCTGATTTTATGCATTGTGACGATTTTTTATTATACTGCCTACTTTTGCTTGACAATAACCGTTAACTCTAATCTATTGAAAATGGTAGTAAAGTGTGGTATAATATAGTATATCGTACAGACCTCTAAATTAAAAATTGGGAGTCCTTTGCGATACTTACTCACCACAGACATAATCCAATCTTAGCTTGCTACCCCATTTACTACACACAAATTATGATTAGGAGGAACTACATATGAAATCTAAAAGTAAAACAAGACCTGTTGCATTGCTTGCAACTGTTGCGCTGCTCCTTTCCGGATGCCAAAGCTCACAATCTGAGGATAGTAATGCTTCCACTACCGTATCCAATGACTTATCATCGTCCGAATCTTCATCTCAGGAACAGCAGTCCGACAGTATCGACGTACCTGAGACCATTAACATCACACGCACCTCTCTCCTCAGTAACTATTATCAGCCCAAAGAAATCGTTACCCCACATAACATGCATTATGCCTTGCCTACATCCGATCTTTCCAATGTTTATATCGGTGATTTCTATCTCAATGATGATGAGAAGAGTCTCCTTGCAAAGAACAGCTTCTGCCTTACTCAGAGCTATGAATATGAATTCTTTCAAATGTATGAATCCAATCGCTATTCTGAGCGTGCCAACTATATTACTGTCGATTCTATGATGCATACCTATCATCTTTATTTCGCCCACTTGCTCAAAAACATTGAACGCAATCACCTTGTGGGTGATATGACCACAGTCTCACAGCAAATGCTCCAGAACGCTGAAATGCACTATAATACCCTCGTCGGTACTGAATGGGAAGAAGCTGCCAGAGTGGAGCTTGCTTTCTTTGCCGTGGGTATGTCCCTCCTCAATCCTGATACCGTGGTACCTACGCCTGTAACCGACTTGGTCGAAACAGAGCTTGCCGCCATCAATAACGCCTCCGGTATCGGTAACTCCTCTATTTTTGGCGTATTAGAGGATTATTCCCAGTATATCCCCCGTGGCTATTACGACACATCTGAAGATCTGAAACGCTATTTCCGTGCTATGATGTGGTATGGTCGCATGGGCTTTAACCAATCTGATGAAACCCTCAACCGTGCTTCTGTCCTTGTCACAATGGCACTCAAGGGTGAGGCGCTTCAGCTCTGGAATAAAACTTATGCTGTTACCTCCTTCTTTGCCGGTGCATCCGATGACTTCAGCTATTATGAGTTGAAGCCTATTATCGATGACGTTTATGGCGAGGAGGCTACTGTAGAAGCACTGATTGACCGCGACGACCTCTGGACTACGTTCTGCGAAAAGACCCAGACGCTCCCTCCACCCCGAATTAATTCCGTCCCTGTCTATGAAGCCAATTCCGATGAAGAAGCTGCCGATGCACAGAAGGGCTTCCGATTTATGGGTCAGCGTTTCTCCATTGACCAGGCCAGCTTCACACAACTTGTTTATCGTCAGGTGAGGGAAAATGAGAACAGCGAGCGTCGCCTACTTCCCGATACACTTGATTTTCCCGCTGTGCTCGGTTCCGATACGGCGCTCAAGCTCCTACAGCAAGAAGGGAAAACCAATTATCCAAACTATCAGGAGCAACTTGAGAAGGTGCGTACCGATGTTGCCTCTGCACCTGAAGAGACATGGACGGCTAATCTCTATTCTGCCTGGATCCATACTCTTCGCCCTTTACTCGATGAAAAGGGCGAGAACTATCCGCCATATATGCAGACTGACGCATGGCGCAGAAAGTCGCTGCTGACATTTGCAGGCAGCTACACCGAACTAAAGCACGATACAATCCTCTACTCCAAGCAGATGATGGGTGAAATGGGTGGCGGTGATATTCCCGAATATGATGACAGCGGCTATGTTGAACCGGAACCACTTGTCTTTACTCGACTTGAGGCACTGGTATCCGCTACAGCAAAGGGTTTATCCGACTATAATTATCTTTCTGATGCGGATAGGAAAAATCTTGATATTCTAACAGAGCTATCCGGTCGTCTTCGTGTGATTGCTGAAAAGGAACTATCTGGTGAACTGCCGACCGATGAAGAGTTCGATCTCATTCGTTCCTTTGGTGGTCAACTTGAACACTTCTGGGAAGAAGTAATGCGTGCAGAATATCCTGTTGAACAATATCACAGTCCCCAAACCCATCCTGCACCAATTATCGCCGACATTGCCACTGACCCCAATGGCTATTGCCTTGAAATCGGAACAGGTCTCCCCATGGAAATGATGGTCATTGTCGAGGTGGACGGCATGCTAAAAATTGCATCCGGTCCTGTATATTCGTTCTATCAGTTTGAGCAGCCACTTTCCGAGCGTCTCACCGATAGTAAGTGGCGTCAGATGCTCGGCTGTGAAATTAGTGAAAATCAAATCTATGAGCCGGATGACTCCTTGCAGTATCCTGATTGGTATTCCGATCTGGTCTATGTTTACAATCAAGATTAAGTCTTTGCCACGGATGGGTGCGCTGGTTTTTCTGATACTTGGCATGCCTGTCTGGTGCGGAGCTGTAGTCACTCGCAGAGAAGCCATTTTACAACAGATTCCCAGCTGGGTACGACCGTCATCTATGTCTGAAGTGTATGACATTCACACTGAGAATGGTGATGAACAGATAACAGCAAAGTTATATAAAGGTGAACTTGTACTGACATCGGACAATGAACTGTACCGTACAGATGAAGAATGGATTACAGTTGACTTTTTTGTATTTGATTTAGATCATGACAACTATGATGAGGTGATGCTGCATGTCTGGAAACCGGGTAGCTTTGGTGATTTTCAGCCAATCTGGATGGAAAATGACAATTCTGATGAGTACTCAGAGCATCTGTTCATCTACGAATGGGATATGAGCCGTTCTGATCGGCTTGATCCGATCTGGATGTCTTCAGCAATGCCAGTCAAGGGGCAACAGATTATTATTGAAGGCGAAGGTGTAATTCGTATTCATGCCCCCGACGGAAGTGAAACAAGATGGTGTTGGGAAAGCTGGGGACTGGTATTTATGGATTGATAGCACAATAATATATCCCGAAGATCCTAATGAATGTGAGGAGTTCAAAAATTGTCATCCATTAAGTAAAAAAATATTGCTTTTGAATACTGTTATACAAAAAATATTAAAACCATCACTTTACAATGTTATTTTTTCGTATTCGCTCAATAATTCGGTGTCCAACTAAGTCCAATCAACTCCATAGACTTGATTAGAAAACGAAAAATGCTCGTAGTTAATGACTGCGAGCATAATGGATTGTCAACCCAAAATTGTACAAAAATTATTTAGCCAAAGAGAGAGCCTTAAACTCAACAGGAGTTAAGTAACCAAGAGAGCCATGAATACGAGAATTCTTTCAACCTTTATTGCATACCAGCGTTATATATAATGTTTATACTGCTGACATTTCCTTTCGGATCATAAACTGATTTGATATTGCCCCAATCAAAAAATGATTCAGTGCTCAGCCCGTTTTTTTCAAGAATTTCATCATGAAACTGTTTGCGTTTAATTTCTTCCGAGAACGGAATATCAATATCTATACAAATAATTGATAACATATACAAAATTTTATTGCGAAAGAAAAAACTCACAACATAATTGTTGTCTTCGATTTTAACTGTGTCTTTTATCCTTATAACCCTGATTCCATCCTGACCATCAAAAAATGCAGATTTTTGAAAATCCTCAAATGTATATCCGGGCGAAACAATCTCACCATTAATTTCAATAATTCCTGATTTTAAATTCATTTTATTCATTTACCTCATTTCACCAAATCTATTGTATCAACAAGTACCAATATTCCCTTATCTATTAACTTCTGGACATTTGGAACGTAAAACTGATCCAAGCCTCCCGGTCCGAATTGAGGATTAGCTAATGCTTGACCATAGCCTACAGTAACTGTTTGCGTAAATCTATATCCGCTAACTTGTCCTCTGAACCCGTGAATAGGATGCGGCTTTACTTGTAAACCCTCAAATAAAGTCGTTGCATAATTTAATTCCATCCTTTTGATTTTAAATACTTATCTGGTATTCTTAATTCAATTTCATCTTTCAAATCAAGAATATAGTGTTCAATATCGGTATCAGAGAGACAATGCTGACCTGATGTAAGCGAAATACATACATCATTTCCATACTCTATATGACAGCCGATTATATCTAACTCATATTGAAATACAATAGAGAAATAATTGTATGCCACAAACTTAATCTTAAAGCTATGATGATCAGGCACATCAACCACATCATAAATCTTAGTGCTTGAAATCCTGTTTCCCAATATATCTCTGAATTTTTTACTGATATTTACAGCCATTAATTGAATTTCATTTAATTCCATACCAAAAATCTCCTATTGTAATAAATCATTAAAATCGTGTTTGTTAACCAAATAATCCCATTCCCATTTCAATGCACAATCACCATATGCTGTTGGATCATGGGAAAAGCGAATTGTTTTTCCTGCATTTACAGCATCATCCAAAGCCGGTTGATTGAAAAGTTTAAACATATCTTTTCCAGCAGTATCAAGATTATATGTATTTGTAATATTATCCCATTCAGTGCCAAGACTGAAATAAGTAGTATCTCCAGCCTTCTGAGTATATGCTCCGGGACCCGGAATTGAGTAATCAGGCGTACCGTCAGGACGAATAGTAGGTTCATATTTTCCCAATGTCATTGTATCGGAATCCGGATTATTTACACTCATTTTCCTATACTTCAAATACTTATCAAGCGGTATTTTTCCTTCAACCTTACCATTTTCAAAAGTCAAACCGCTTTTTTCAATATTTCGTATCGTTAGTTTAAATTGCGCGCCACCCATTATGCCGCCCATGATACCGCCTGTTATAGCTCCTGAAAATGCCCGTCCTCAAATCCATCCAAGAACGAGCCGCCATGCATTTTACTGTTTATCCCCCCAGCGACGCCGCCAATACAAGCACCTAAAATTGCTCCCCAACATGCTCCAAGAAGCATTGCGCCTGCTCCGGCAGCTACACCTGTACATATAAGCACTACTGCAACCGCAACTATTACTATTGTTGCTATAAGCTTCCAGTGCTCCTTGCACCACTCGCATGCACTCTTCATCGCATCTACGATTTTTTCAACTCGTGATTTCTCACATTCAGGCTTAAGATGCGAATATTTCGTGTAGAAATCTTCCTTAGCCTTATTTATTTCATCACGAGCCTTATTATCTCTTTTGGTAGTAGTTTCTATAAATTCTGTAAGCTTTCCATTAAGCTTTTTTAAATCTGCTACCTTTGAGATTAATTAAACCCCATTACAATCCATTCATCAACAATATCCCAAAAATTTTTGTCATACATTGGTTTATTTGCAGAAAACCATACCGTCGAATTCTCATCATGATTGTTTGCAACGTCAAGTATAACATATCCACCCATTCCTGTTTCAAAAATAATGTAGGTCGATTCCATATTAAATGGGACTTTTAAATTTAAATCCTCGATAATACCCCAATCATAATCATTCATACAAGCAACCTTTTCAATAGGAAGTATACCCATATTCTGGCTAGCATAGTAATAAAATCCATTGTGTACAAAGCTATAAAAAGTCTTTAAAGATTCCGGTATACTATCCCACATTGCAAATTTTTTATTATAATCATTAATACATAATAATCCTTCGTAATAGTCAATACTGCCATCCATCATTTTCAATTCATAGATAACAGATATACCATATGACGTTTTAACTAAGCTCACATCTATCAGATTTTCAGATAAATAACTAATTGTATTTCTAAGTTCTTTTTCACAATGCTTTTTCCAAATATTTATTGTATTCTGTATTCGATTATGTTGTATCTTTTCGTTAAAAACACTTCTCCACTCTTCTGAAATATAAGAATTTATATCATTAACAGATATTAATTCTATGTTATCTCTATATTGTTTTAAAAATTCAAATTTATCCATCTAACTTTTTACTCCTTGTTCTTTTAAAAGTCCATCTATCATACCTTGTAATACAGGTTCTAAAGCCGATTCTTTTTTCATCATTTCCGCCTTGTATTCCATAGAAATCGGAATATTTTCTTTTTTATATGTAGTCCATTCACTATATGACTTTGCCCCTTTTGAAGTATTAGCAGACTTACTTAAACCAGTAAAATTCTCTTCATAGTTTAACACTTTAATTTGATTTTCTGTGGATAGTTTATCGAAATTTTCCATTTTAGCTATTTTATCCATTGATACTATATGATCCGCTTCTAAAGAACCTTCTATTTTCTTTCCGGGGATAGCTGGGTCATCTGCTCCGATTACATTGTTTTCATTAACCTTTTGCCTTATTTTTCGAGATGGTGTATGTTTTCTAAGTTCATCATATTCCTTATCAGAAATTCTTCTCTCGCCATACCACGGCTTTGTCGGAGAGTATTCCGCATTATGCACCCAAATACCACGCTCACCAACAAAATAAGTGTGATACTCATCAACCTGAAATTTATAAACCTTTACAGTTTCATCATCAAGCTCTTCACGGCAGATTTGCTCAATACAGAGAGTATTTCCGTTATTATCAACAAGCTCTGCACCTATCCAAAGCTGTTCGGCATTTACAAAGCCTTTATCTTTTACGTAAAACGGGTGATCGTATGTAGTTACAATTGTTTCACCGTTTACTGTA
>JAFWWU010000029.1 GCA_017523285.1 Ruminococcus sp. | reverse complement strand
TGTTGTTGTAGTTGTTGTTGTAGTAGTTGTTGTAACCTTTGCATCTACCATTTCAACCTTTTCAGCACCTGTAAGCTTTCCGTCTGAACCGATTGTAAAGTTTATGCTCTCAGCAATTTCATAACCGAAAGGAGCTGTAATTTCTGTTAATGTGTATTCGCCTGTAGGAAGTCCGTTTATGATTGTTTCATATCCGTTTGTTTCCCATTTAATACCATTTTCAATTTCTGTGAACGGAACATCTTTCTGATTTCCGTCCTTATCGATGTAATATAATGAAACATTTTCACCATTGAAGCTGCTTCCTGTAATTGTAAGCTCTGCATCTTCAAGTTCGTGCTTAGTGCCGTCTGCAAGAATTTCAATCTTACTTACTGTTACGGTTGTAATAGCGTCAACCATTTCAACCTTTTCACCGCCGACAAGCTTGCCGTCTTTTCCGATTGAGAATTCAATCTGCTCTGCTCTTACATAACCGTTAGGAACTGTTATTTCCTTGAGTGAATAATCACCGACAGGAAGTCCCTCGATTACTGTTTCCTTGCCTGTTGTTTCCCATGAGAAACCATTCTGAATTGTTGTAAACTCAACAGGAGTCTTAACTCCGTTTTCGACATTATAAAGCTTTATATTGCTGTAATCAGCTTTTGCACCATTTATAACAAGTGTAGCGCCGTCAAGCTCTTTTTTACTTCCGTCATTGAGAATTTCAATCTTGCTGACTGTTACCTTTGTAACTGCGTCAACCATTTCAAGCTTTTCGCCATTTACAAGCTTTCCGTCTTTGCCGATTGCAAAAGGAATTCTCTCTGCAACTGCATAACCATCAGGTGAGCTTGTTTCTTCGAGAATGTAATCTCCGACAGGAAGACCCTCGATTATAGTTTCTTTACCTGTTGTATCCCAGCTTACGCCCTCTGTACCGTCTGCAAGCTTAATGAAATTATGCTTTACAGCGACCTTTTCATCACCTTCAAGGTAATAAAGATTGAGATTTTCCTTGTTGAAGTTTTCACCTGTAACAGAAAGTGTTGCACCGTCAAGTTCTTTCTTTGTTCCGTCATCGAGGATTGCAGCCTTGCTTACTGTAACAGTTGTGATATCGTCAAACATTGTTATAACGCCGTCAACCTCTGAAACAGAAGCACCCTCCCATTCAACAGCACCGTCAGGAGTAATAACAAAGTTTATGCTTGAAGCGATAGTATAACCTGCGGGAGCAGCTGTTTCTACAAGAGTATACGCACCCTCAGGAAGATTTTTTATTTCATTCGGAACAGAATCTGAAATCCAGCTTATAGTTCCCGTAGCAATATTTATTTCGGTAGTCTTGTTTGTAGCTGTTACTTCATCAAGCTGTGCCGGATTATCCGCAGCAGCAATGATTTCAAGCTTAGCACCCTCAAGTTCATCATTTGTATTGCTGTCCTTTTTGCTGATTACAGTATCTGCAACAGCAATCGGAACAAATGGATTTCCGAGAGTATAGAAATGAGCCTCTGCACCGTTATCGTTTACGATTGTTTCAGCAATAACGCTGCCCTCAAAACGACCACAGTTTACAATTTCAACATCAGCCTTAGGAGCAACAAGATGTCCGCCAAGAGCTGTTACATTTGCAGATTCAGCGTCAGGAAGATTCCATATAAGCTGTAAGCCTTCGAGGTTGATTTCCTGTGTTATAACATCTGCACCGAAGCCTGTCATATTATCAAAGAAGAATTTTTCTCCGAATTCACCGTTCCATCTGATGTTTACAGTATCTTTTTCTCTGCGCACACCGTAATCGGCAGAAAGATTGAACGATTTATCCTCAGGAATATCTGTTACAGAAATTACAAGCTGATTATCCTTGAAATAATCTGCATCTGCAAATCCAATCAGATTGATAACGTCTGTTTTTTCATATACAGACCATGGAATAGTTACATTACCGCCCTCAACATCAATATCAAGGAAGCTTGAATCATATCCGTCGATATATATAACCTTTAAATCATTTTCAGTAACTACTCTGCCTTCAGAAGCAATTTCAGCAGACTGCTTTTCAAGCTTGCCGAAAGCCTTTTCCATATCTATGTATGCAGGATTTTCAACGAAGTATTCAGATAAATCATTTCCTGTTGAGTTTTTAGCATAATATACAGTCTTATCGCCCTTAACGTAAAAAGCCTGTCCGACTGTTGCCTGCTTTACATCATAGATATAAGACGGAGTAATCTGTCCGTCGCAGATAGTGTTTTCCTTATCAAAAGTACCACCGACAGCGACTGCACCTACAACGTGGCCGCTTCCTGTGAAATCATCCTTAACGAAATACTGGAAATCGGTAAGAACGTTTTCCATAGTATACGTTTTAGGATAAGAAATCGGAATATCATCTGCCGTACTCATCATAGACGGAACCGAAGTCGCAGAAGATACAACGCTTGTAACCGCCATAAATGCGGAAGTAAAGCTTCCGATTATACGGTTTCTTAATGTTTTCCTCATAAAAATTCCCCTTCATATTTATTTTATTTTTCGAAATATCACACAAATTTTCACCACCCGTTTTGTGCAATACTTCTTATATTTTATCAATAATATATAATTATAACACATTTTTTAACTATTTGCAACAATTATGTGAATAAAATTATATATAATATTTAATTTCTGTTTTGGATAAATTGCATATTCTGTCTGTAATATAATAGGTTTTGAAAATGTAGGGTGTTGTTTCTGTTTAATGTGCAGCTGCTCAAACATAAAAACATTTTGTATCTGCATTCCATACCGCAAAATATGCAAGCTATGCTGAATGTATTGCAAAATGTATTGAATCATGTATAATATAATTAACAGATCTGAAAAAACGCAAAGGAGGGAACTTGTGAAAATACGACTTAATGTCAGCGATGAAAGATACTCTGAAATTGAACAAAAACTTTTATCCGCCGGCTTTGAAATAGATGACGAAGCCGAGCTGATAATTACAGAAAAAGAGCATTATTCCTCATTTATAGCTGTCAAAAACAAAAAAGGAGAAAAACTCAGACTAAAATCTGGGGAAATAATATTTATAGAAAGCTTTGGTCATGATGTTGTTATCCACAGCACAGACGGTGAAGCTTATTTCGCTTACGACAGATTATATCAGCTGTGCGCCATTCTCGACAATGAAAAATTCCTTCGTGTAAGCAATTGTGCAATCATTGCAAAGAAACACGTTAAAAAAATAAAACCATCATTGTCTATGAAGTTTATACTTACAATGTCTGACGGCTCTCTTGTTGACGTAACAAGAAGCTATTATAATTCATTCAAAGAATTTTTCGGAATTTAAGGAGGTTATTATTATGGGATTTTCTTATGCAAGTCTATTACCTGTTATAATTATATGTCTGATTTTTGTTGCCTTGATAATTTATAAGGTATATTCAAATATTTACAGGAAAAAAATAAATAAAAAGCTTGAAGCGAATGAAAGTATGGCTCATGTTTCTATGCTGCCAAGTGAAAGTATCGGCAAAGTGCTTGTTATTATCGGATTGTCAATATTCACTTTTTCGACAATATCTATGCTTTCAGATATTTCGTCTGAACTACATAATAATCAGAATAATATAAATAATACTATAAACAATCTTCAATACGAAATAACAGATTTGAAAAATCAGCTTAAAGAGCAGAATTCTGTTTTTTCGGAATTTGATTACGAATACGGAAAAGTAGATACTACAAATCATACTGTTGATATAACATTCCGTTGTATCCCCAAAACAACAGGAGCAGATACATCTGTATCTATCACTATGGGAAACGAAAATATAAATCTGAAAAAGACTGCTGACGGAAGATATACAGGAACAAAAGCATTTCCGCTGTTTGAACCGAATTACGGAAATATATTCGCTTCAATTACAACAAACGACATTACAACCACTCATGTAGTTTCAGAAAATGAACATATACCATTATACCAGAATTTCATGCCACAATTACATGGCACAATGCTTATAGATAATGAAAAGCAGAAAAATAATAAGTATAATATTACAGGCACTTATCTAAATGACGCAAAAGGAGATATCAATAATGTGAAACTTATCTTCTGCGTCAACGGTAAAGAAATTGAAAGAATAGATATATCCGAGTATTCCACCTCTATTGATAAAACCTTCAATTCAGGCAAAAACGACCAGTTTGACATCTACGCAGAGGGAACAGATGAATACGGCTATACACATAAACAGCTTATACTTTCCATATACGATGATGAAGAGCCTGACTATAAATTAGGAAATTATACTGTTTCTGACAAAAACGGCAACATCCTTTACGAAGAATAAAGCGGAAAATAATTCCATCACAAATAATTTCAAACAAAAAGGCATCGGTCTGCACCGATGCCTTAAATTTATTATGAGTTCATTCCAAGCTCGATAGCTCTGAAATTGTTTGCGATAAGTGCCGCCTTTGAAGGAGGTACTACCTTTTCAATAGCCTTTTTCATTGTATCGAGTGTGAAAATTCCTGTTTCCTTGATGATTTTACCGAGAAGAATGATGTTTGAACCACCCTTGAGCTCGTTTTCATCTGCAAGCTGTGATGAAGGAATACCAAAAATCTTGATATCTGTTCTGTCACATGCACAGTCAACAAGTGTGCTGTCAACAAACACTGTGCCGCCAGCCTTTACTGTTCCTACGAACTTATCAAATGAAGGCTGATTCATTGCAATTAGAATATCAGGAGTAAGAACAAGCGGTGAACCTACAGGCTCATCTGAAATACATACTGAACAGTTACATGTACCGCCACGCATTTCAGGACCGTATGAAGGAAGCCATGAAAGCTCCTTGTTATCCATAAGACCGCAGTAAGCGAGGATTTTTCCTGCAAAGAGTACACCTTGACCGCCGAAGCCTGCGATAAGAATTTCATTTGTCATTACTTGTTACCTCCCTCAGCTGTAATATCCTTATATACTCCGAGTGGGTAATAAGGAATCATTTCATCCTGTAAACGCTTGATAGCGTCAATAGGACTGAGTCCCCAGTTTGTAGGGCAGGTTGAAAGAACTTCAACGATTGAAAGTCCTCTCTTTTCCTTCTGGTTTTCAAATGCCTTGCGGATTGCCTTCTTTGTTTCACGGATGTGTGGAACTGTATCAACAGCAACTCTCTGTGCAAGTGCAGTACCTGAAAGTGTAGCCATCATTTCACATACACGGATAGGATTACCTGCAAGCTGTGAATCTCTTCCGAAAGGTGTTGTCTGTGTAACCTGTCCGATAAGTGTTGTAGGAGCCATCTGACCGCCTGTCATACCGTAAATTGTATTGTTGATGAAGATAACAACGATATTTTCGCCTCTTGCGCCAACGTGTACTGTTTCAGCTGTACCGATAGCGGCAAGGTCACCGTCACCCTGATATGTAAATACAAACTTGTCAGGATTACTTCTCTTTACACCCGTTGCAACAGCAGGTGCTCTTCCGTGAGGAGCTTCAATCATATCACAATTAAAATAATCATAAGCGAAAACAGAACATCCAACAGGACATACACCAACAGTTTCGCCCTCAATGCCCATTTCGTCAATTACCTCAGCAACGAGTCTGTGAACAATACCATGAGTACAACCAGGGCAGTAATGAAGCGGAACGTCACAAAGTGCCTTAGGTCTTTCAAATACAACAGCCATTACTTATTACCTCCCATAGATTTGATTTTGTCCAGAACCTCAGCAGGTGTAGGAATAACGCCGCCTGTTCTGCCGAAGAATTCAACAGGCTTTTCACAGTTGAGTGCGAGCTTAACGTCGTCAATCATCTGTCCCATTGACATTTCAACACAAAGTACCTTTGAAGCGTTTGCACAAGCTTCACGAATCTGCTTTTCAGGGAATGGCCATACAGTCTTAGGTCTGCACATACCAACCTTGATACCCATTGCTCTTGCGTCATTTATAGCAGATTTTACAACTCTTGATGTTGCACCGAATGCACATACAACGATATCAGCATCATCTGTGAGATAAAGCTCTGCATCTGCTTCATTTTCCTTGATTTTTGCGTATCTTTCGTATCTTTCGATAATCTTGTCTTCAAGAGTCTTAGGGTCAATGTAAAGTGAGTTTACAATGTGGTGCTCTCTGCTGTTCTTGTGGCCGTTTGCTGCCCATGATGACTTATCAGGCTGCTCTGCTGAAATTTCAGGGAAAGCAACAGGTTCCATCATCTGACCGAGAAGTCCGTCTGCAAGAATCATTGCAGGAACACGGTATTCATCAGCCTTATTGAAAGCTGTAACAACCATATCAACCATTTCCTGTACTGATGCAGGAGCATAAACGATAAGATGGAAGTCACCGTGACCGAGACCCTTTGTAGCCTGCCAGTAGTCCTGCTGTGATGGCTGGATACCACCAAGACCAGGACCGCCTCTTTCTACGTTGATGATAACAGCAGGAACATCTGAACCTGCAAGATATGAAATACCTTCACTCTTGAGTGAAATACCCGGTGAAGATGAAGATGTCATTGCACGAACGCCTGTTGATGCAGCGCCGAGAACCATATTTACAGCGGCAATTTCAGACTCAGCCTGAAGGAATACACCGCCTGCTTTATTCATACGCTTTGCCATATATGCGGCAAGCTCTGTCTGTGGAGTAATTGGGTAACCGAAGAAGCACTTACAGCCTGCTCTGATAGCAGCCTCAGCGAGAGCTTCATTACCTTTCATTAAGTTTCTTTCCAAAGCTAACAGCTCCTCTCAATAAAAATAGATTATTTTTCGATAACAATAGCACAGTCAGGACACATTGTAGCACACATTGCACAGCTTATACAAGCGTTGTCGTCAGTGCATGCAGCATAGAAGTATCCCTTTTTGTTACGCTTTTCCTTCTGGATTTCCACAATCTTCTTAGGACAGGCAGTAGTACAAAGTCCACAGCCCTTACAGCGTTCTGCAATTACAGTCATTTTAGCCATACAGCTTAAGCTCCTTTCATAGCGTTTGCGGATATACCAAAGCAAACAAAATCAATCTATTTTTCCCATAAAGGCTTGACGTAAATCTTTACGGGATAGATATCCTCATTTTCCGAAAATTCGGCAATATCCTCAGGGCATGTTGTAAACATAAGAGGAATACCTGCTTTTTCGGATGTTTCGGAAGCAAATTCTTCAGAAGCTTCAATAAGCTCTAAAGTTGTTTCGTTTCCAAGATTTGAATTATTTACAATAGCAGTATGCTTCATTCTTGCGGCAGTTTCTATTTCATGCATAAGCGCAAGAACTTCATCGGCGGTATTTGTGAGATAACGATATTTATTGATGACATAAATCATTTCAATTTCATCGATATATCGTGAAAAAGCCTCAGTATAACGTCCGAGTGCCACCGCACCTGCGTCATCGCCGCCAACGTCGATAATAAGAGTTGAATCCTTGCAGGAAATCTGCTCTATATCGAAATTAAGGGCGGGAATATCAAGGTTTGAATTAGCAAAATCAGGTGCAAGCATTGTTATTCCGTTTTCCTCAAACAGCTGTTTGAAATCGGCTGTACGGAAATAAGGGTTGACGATATCAAGGTCAACGATAGTTACGTTTTTACCCTCTTTTGCGGCATTAATCGCAAGATTTACGGAAAGATTTGTTTTTCCGCTTCCGTAATGTCCTGTAACGATAGTAATTCTCTTCATTGATACCTCCGTAAAAGGATATGTAAGCGATATTCTTCATATCACCTCTGCCGAAATTTATCGGCACATTTTATTATAGCAAAATTCTGACATAATTGCAAGTATTTTTCGCAGAAACAGCGAAATTCGATTTATTTTTTCACTCAGCCGATATCTTCGACATAAAAAAGGTATCGGATTTTACACCCGATACCTCTCAATTTTTTATTAGTGTCTTGCATGAGTCTTAACGTGAAGAATTGACTTCATAAGCGCCTTTGTTGTTTCGGAAAAATCCATTTTCTTAGCCGCTGCGGCTGTTTCATAAGGCTTTATGTACATATAATTCGGAGTCATATTGTTAAGAGTCATAATTGTAACATCCTGACGGCAAAGCTCGCATTTACAGCAGCAGAATTTATCCATAGCGTCATCAATCTTCTGCTTTACCATTTCTTCGTTGATGTTTATATACTGCTCTTTCGGAGCAACATTTGTCTTTGCTTCAACTGCCGCAGGCTTTTTTTCTGCTTCTTCCTTTTCAGGTTCTGCATACTGCGGCTGAGTCTGTCCACGATGTGTATAAGCCGCTTCGTCAATTACAACAGGAGCATCATTTGAAGCTGTCGGCTGAACTACCGGTGCGGAATTGTTTTCTGCACCTTCTTCCGATGTTCTGAGCACATTCTGCAATGAATTCGGAACGTGAGAGTTTCTGTCTGCTCCCGACGGAATAAGCTTATCGAACATAAGCTTTTTATCTATATCTTTTTTAGTCTTTCTCATCTTTTAATCACCTTAAATAATATTAAGCTCTTCAAGCTCGGTAACAAGCGAATTGAAATCCTTTACGCCTGAGCTCTTCGGAGAATATTCCGTAATATCCGTCTGAATTGACTGTGCCTCTGCAAGAGTCTTTGAATTTCTGATAACTGTCTTGAAGAGGTTTACATTAAGCTTGTGACAGATAAGCTGAGCTGTACCATAGATTTCCTTATGAAGCTTTGAACGCTTCATATATCTGTTTACGAGTATACCCGAAATTGCAAGCTTTTTATTTACTGTACTCTGGATATATTCAATAGTATCATATACGAGGGTTAGACCCTGAAGTGAGAATATATCAGGGAGCATAGGAATAATTACATAATCACTTGCTGTAAGGGCATTGATTGTAAGAATACCAAGTCCGGGAGGAGAGTCAATGAGAATTATGTCATAAAGTCCTGTAACCTGTTCGATTATGTTGGATAAGAGAAATTCTCTGTTCTTCCCTGTAAATTCAAGCTCAATACTTGAGAGGAGGATATTCGATGGGATAATGTCGGCAACCGGCTGACGCTGAATAGAGTCTATCGGTAAAGCCTCGCCCTTGAGAACATCATAAATGGTAGCCGCATTGTCGCTGTCAGCGTCAAAGCTCAGAGAGAGATTGCCCTGAGGGTCCATATCAATCGCAAGGACTCTGTAACGTCTTTTGCTCAGAGAGGCACAAAGAGCGTTTACAACTGTAGTTTTACCTACGCCGCCCTTTTGCGTAATTACAGAAATTACTACTGCCAAGCTGTTCATTCCTTTCTTTCGGCAGGCGCACTGCTGTCTTTTTATATTTTTATGCACCGTTTTATAAATTTTCGTTTTGCAGATAAATATTGCATAAATATAAATGTACACAATATTTCATTATAATAAAACAATTATATCACAATTTTTTTATCAAATCAAGGCTTTTTTTAAAAAATGCACAAATATTACATCAGTTTTTAAATTCATTATATTAACATTTTAAAAAATGATATTTATAAAATTAATAATATTCCTTATAATAATTGTTGATTTTTTTAAACGTAATATGGTAAAATGTATATACTGAGATAAAGTGTGCCCGCGCTTTATCAAAGAAATATTATGCATCGCTTTACTTAGGCTGTATTGCAGATGCAAAAAGGAGTTGTTTGGAATGAAGTTAAGAAAAAGAGCTGTTTCGGCAATAACAGCGCTTTGCATGGCTGTTACGGGTTTCGCTATGTCACCCGAAGAGCCTGAATCTGCAGAGGCGGCAGATTCAAACATTTCAATGGAATGGGGTACGCTCCGAATAGGCGGAGGCGGCTTCGTTTCGGGAATTGTCACAGGTAAGGAAACTATGTATGCCCGTACTGACGTAGGCGGTGCTTACAGATACGACTATGACAAAATGGAATGGGTTCAGCTTATGAGCTTTATCAACGATACCGACAGAGGCTTCCTCAGCGTTGACGCTATGTGTATCGACCCTACTGATGATAATACCGCTTATTTCCTTTGTGGCTGTGCTTATTTCAGTAGTGAAAGAACCGCAATCTTCAAAACAACAGACGGCGGTAAGACATTTACTCAATATGATGTCACAGATTTAATCAAGGTTCACGGTAACGGTTACGGCAGACAGTGCGGTGAATCAATTGCAATTGACCCTGATAATCCGAATATTATCTACTGCGGCGGCGATACAGACGGTCTTATCATGAGTACAGACGCAGGCGAAACATGGACATTCGTTGAAAGCTTCGATGAACTCGGACTTTTCACAAATGAAATCAAGTGGCCGACATGGACTGATACTATCGAAAAGACAACAGTTGGTACTGACTACGCTAACTGTAACGGTATCGGCACTATCGCAATCGAAGACGGCAAGGTTTTCGTAGGTGTTTCAGATAATACAATCGGTGCTAACGTTTATGTTGCAGATGTAGGCAAGGATAACTGGAAGCCACTCAGTGCAGACCTCCCGACAGATGCTTTCCCTTCAAGAATAAATAAAGACGCTGACGGAAATCTCCTTATCGCTTATGTAGGCGGACTTGCTTTTGCAGGTACAGGCGGCGGTCTTTACAAGTATGATATCAAAAACGACAAGGTAACAGATATTTCTCCGACAGGAAACAGCTTCGGCGGCTGTGTAAGTCTTCCTGACAATTCACAGGAGCTTATTGCTACAACTTGTGGTGTATGGAGCTCACAGCTCTGGTACAAGGGCGCATGGGAAGACGATAAGGTATGCTGGGGCGACCAGTTCTATCGTTCACACGATGGCGGCGCAACATGGGAATCAATTACTCCGGGTAATGAAAAGAGCTGGGGTGGTCCTCTCTGTGCTGATTATCTCCAGTCAGCAGGCTATGACTGGATTGTAAACAAGGCTATCCACTGGTGCGGTGCGGTTGTTCTCGACCCTCGTGACAGCGACAGAATGCTCCTTACATCAGGTAATGGTGTATTTGCGTGTGATAACGTATGGGATGAGCTTCCTGTTTACTACTTCCACCCTGACGGCATCGAAGAAGTTGTATGTCTTGATATGATAAGTGTTCCGGGCGGCGATGAATTCTCTGCAATCGGTGACTACGACGGCTTCCGTCACGTTGCCGTTGACGAAATCGGTATCCAGCACACACCAAATATGGGTACAACAGGTGCAATTGCTTATTGTCCTCAGAATCCTGATGTTATGGTTCGTATAGCTGACACTCAGAATGACGTTGCAGGCGGTTTCTATTCAACAGACGGCGGCACTACATGGACAGAAATGAAAAACTGCTCATTCGGTGGCAAGGCTGCTATCACTCAGATTGACGAGGATACATACCGTATCTTCAAATCAGGCAAGGACGACGGAAACGTTTCATACACAGACGATTTCGGTGCAACATGGTCAACTGTAAGCGGTATTGATTCAGCTTACGGCTCTAAGACAACTTATTTGCTTGTTGAGCCTGAAAAGCCAAATGTTGTTTACGCATACGCTACATATTTCAATTCATCATGGCATTACTCAAAGACAGAGCCTGAATTTGAGGACGCTCATTATACACTTTATGTAAGTACAGACTACGGTAAGAAATTCACAGGTACTGACATTGCTATGTACGACCAGTGTGACAGTGCAGGCAGAATTGCTTACCTCGGTGAAGATAATCTTATCTTAGCTGCCGGCTGGTATGGTCTTTACAATGTTACTGACGGCGGAACAAAGGTTACAGACAAGAATGTATTCTACTGCAAGACAGTAGGCTACGGTGCACCTGAAAAGGCAGGAGAGGTAAATACTCTTTATATGTATGGTAAGCCAAAGGAAACTGACCCTGAGGGCATTTATCGCTCACAGGACGGCGGTACTACATGGGTATGCATCAACTCTGACAAGCTTTACGGCGGTACAGGTAACGGTAACTTCATCGTTGGTGATATGAATGAATTTGGCACAATGTATATGTCAACAGTAGGCTGTGGTATCGTTTACGGTAAGCTTTCAGACGGTACTGTTACACCTCCGACAACTACAAAGCCACAGCAGACTACAACAAAGCCTGCTGACAGCAACATCAAATACGGTGACGCAAACTGCGACGGTGCAGTTGACGTAGCTGACGTTGTTCTTATTAAGTGTTATCTCATCAACAGCAACAAATACAAGATTTCTGCTGACGGTGTAAAAAATGCCGATGTACAGAATTCGGGAAGCGGACTTAACACTCAGGACGCTCTCGCAATTCAGAAATATGCTCTTAAAATGATTGATGAGCTTCCTGTTTAAGCAAAAATTAAAGGTATCGGATTTCAAAAATCCGATACCTTTTTTGTATCTGCAAATTATCAATAAATCGGTGCTGTAAGCTTCCATTCCTTATTTTCATAAACCGCCCTGAATGTTTTTATATAAGGCTCTTTTACAGGCTCATCAGCAGGCTCTTCAATAACAGCTGTAAGTCTGAATTTACATTCTGATTTTGTTTCGGATATTATTTCAAGCTTATAATCCGACCAGTCAACGTAATATCCCTTTGAACCAGCGTGAGCATAATTTATGTAAAGCTTTCCGTCAATATTAAAGAATTTCTGTTCTTTATCGTTCTGATCACGGGCATTTATAACGAGGTCCATATAATCCTTTGAATAAATCTCAGAAAAATTCTCCTGAAAATCCTCGTAATCCTTGAAAATATCAGTATCTACCTGATAAATATAGCTGTTTCCGTATTTTTCACCGACAGTGTGAGGCGTTGAAAGCTCAAGCTTATAAAGGCAATCAATACTTCTGTCAACGAGCT
The DNA here is from genome assembly GCA_017523285.1 of Ruminococcus sp. GTDB lineage: Bacteria > Bacillota > Clostridia > Oscillospirales > Ruminococcaceae > Ruminococcus. The sequence goes on along the minus strand of JAFWWU010000029.1, from coordinate 26,698 downwards.
TTTTAAGTTCCTTTTCAGTAGCGGTAAGCTTTTCATCTGACTGAGTTTTATTATCGGTTTTATCCTCAGCTTCAGGCTCTTTTATATCGGTCTGAGGCTTTTTATCGGGTTTTGAAGTTGTTTCCTCTTTTTTATCGCTTTCTTCTGATTTTTTATCCTCATCATCAGATTTATCTTCAGATTCGTTTTCTTCCTCCGATTTTTCTTCATCGGAATCAGATTTTTCCTCAGTTTCTTCGCTATCCTTTACGATATCTTCGCTATCGTCATCTTCATAGTTATCAGTATCCGTGACAAAATCATCAAATTTATAAACACTGCTTTCGCCATCCTGTATAACAGTAACCTCGCAGGATGTAAGCAATGCGGCAGACAGAACTGCCGCAAGAATTAATTTAAGCTTCAAAATTATTGTATCCTTTCAGATGTTATTCTTTTTCGCAATACTTTTTGAACGCATTAACAATAATTTCCGCACATAGTTCATCGCCAAGCTCAGAACTGTTCAGGCAGAGCATATACTGCTCTTTATCCTGCCACAATCTGTCGGAATTGGTATTGTAGAATACTTCACGGCGTTTATCCGTCTTTTTGAGGAATGCCTCGGCTTTTTTCGGGTCAATGCCGTAATCCTTTATTGCACGTTCAATTCTTTTTTCCTTATCTCCGTAAATAAATATGCCAAAACAGCCGTATTCTTCAAGCACATAATTTCCGCATCTTCCGACTAAAACAAAGCTGTCATTCTGCTCTGCGATTTCCTTTATTACCTGACTTTCAATGAGGAAAACTCTGTCTGAAAGCGGGAGATTATTATCATAGGATTTTGAAAAATTCGAAGCAAGCATCAGAGAATAAAGAAAGCTTGTGGGAACGTTTTCTTCCGCATTTTCAAGCTTATCAGGCGCAATATCGCATTTTTTTGATGTAATTTCGAGAATTTCTCTGTTATAATATTCTATTCCGAGCTTCTGAGCAACAAGCTTTCCGATTTCACTTCCGCCGCTTCCGTATTGTCTTTCTATTGTAATAATTTTCTTTTTCATAATTATTCCCCTCTCTTATTTCTCTCTATAATATATTACAAATTATTTTTTTACGCAACAGTTTTATTGTTGACTTTTAATATATTATACCACTATTTTAAAAAAAATCAAGGCGATTCCACACTTTTTTCTATTTTAATTTTAATTTTAGCATTTATTACAATTATATTCTTTTTATCTTGTATAAATTTACGGATAGTATAGGTTTATTCTGCTCTGTTAGCACTAAAAATTCAAGATATATATAAATAAAATGACCGCAGGGAAACTTCCTGCGGTCTTAAAATGTTACTTAGCGTAATCTGTAACTCTGCTTTCACGAATAAGATTAACCTTAACCTGTCCCGGATAATCCATTTCGTTTTCAATCTGCTGTGCAATCTGTCTTGCAACGAGCACCATTTTTTCATCGTTGATAACTTCCGGGAGAACCATAATTCTGACTTCTCTGCCTGCCTGAACAGCAAAGCATTTTTCAACGCCGTTATATGATGTACAGATTTCTTCAAGCTTCTGTAAACGCTTGATATAGCTTTCATAGTTTTCGCTTCTTGCAGCAGGACGTGCAGCTGAAATAGCGTCAGCAGCCTGAACAATGCAAGCAATAACTGTCTGAGGTTCAACGTCATTGTGGTGAGCCTCAATTGCGTGAATGATGTTCTGATTTTCGTTGTACTTCTTACATACATCAACACCAATCTGAACGTGTGAGCCTTCGATTTCAGCTGTAAGAGCCTTACCGATATCGTGAAGCAGACCTGCTCTTCTTGCAAGATTAGCGTCTACGCCAAGCTCGGAAGCAAGTATGCCTGAAAGCTGCGCAACTTCAATTGAGTGGTCAAGAACATTCTGACGATAACTTGTACGGAAGCGAAGACGTCCGATAAGCTTAACAAGTTCGTGATTGATACCATGAACGTTAGTTTCAATAACAGCACGTTCACCCTCCTGCTTGATACGATACTCAACCTCACGGCGAGCCTTATCAACCATTTCCTCAATGCGTGTCGGATGAATACGTCCGTCAGCAATAAGTCTTTCAAGAGCGATACGGGCAACCTCTCTTCTTACCTGGTCAAAGCATGAGAGGGTAATAGCTTCAGGTGTATCATCAATAATAAGGTCAACACCTGTAAGAGTTTCAAGGGTTCTGATATTACGGCCCTCACGACCGATAATTCTTCCCTTCATTTCATCGTTAGGAAGCGGAACAACTGAAACTGCCGCTTCTGAAACATGCTCTGCGGCACACTTTGCAATTGCAAGTGAGATATAATTTCTTGCCTTTTCCTGACAATCATCCTTTATCTGCTGTTCATAAGCCGCAACCTTTACAGCCTTTTCGTGAACGAGATCATTTTCAAGAGCAGAAATTATATATTCCTTAGCCTGTTCCTTTGTAAAGCCTGAGATACGTTCAAGAATATCCATTTCGCTCTTCTTGATTGACTCAGCTTCAGCAAGCTTTTCTTCAGCCTGCTTGATTTTTGCATTAAGGACTTCGTCTTTCTTTTCAAGATTATCATTCTTTTTATCAAGACTTTCTTCCTTCTGCTGAACACGTCTTTCCTGACGGGATATTTCAGCTCTGCGGTCTTTGATTTCCTTGTCAGCTTCTGCACGAAGCTTATGTATTTCATCCTTAGCTTCAACAAGAGCAGATTTCTTCTTGTTATCAGCATCTTTTTCGGCATCCTTTCTGATACGCTCAGCTTCTTTTTCAGCTGAACCGATAGCAGATTCGGCCTCTTGCTTACGCTTTTCGATACCTGACTTTACGCCCTTACCGTACATCAGATATCCTGCGGCAGCCCCACCGATTACTATACCGATTACGCAAAATAATATTGCCATTACAGAATCCATACAGTGCATTACCTCCTTCTGTTGACAAAACCGAAAAATCGGAAAAGTCAGCGTAATAAATTATGGTTTGTATCATAAATTCTATTACTCACAGGCGATAAATGCCGCTATTATTTTATTCATTTGTAATATAATAAAGCCATAGATAGTGGCTATGACGATAGAAATGAGAAATTTTCCACAATATTTTTCGTGATGTGAATAAGCTCTCAAAACGTAGCATATCCGAAAATCATCGGATTGCTTTATTGCTTAAAACTGCTTTTTACAGCAGAAAAAACTTAAAAATGAATGATTTAAAACAAAGCTGCATTTTTTGCCCGAAATAATTAAGCGAATAAATACAACAGAATAATTATACACTTTTTTTTGCATTTTGTCAATCCTTTACATTGCCGCAAAGCAATTTTTTTCACAACAAAAAAGCTGAGGCGGTATCCTCAGCTAATCTGTCAGAATTATATTATTAATGGGAATGCGGGCGGATAATATCCGCCCCTACTCTCTGTTGAAATAATCATTATTTACCGATATTTCGGTGAAAATCCCGTTACTGTTTCCGATTACTTTTACTCCTGTGATTTTCTTTTCCATAATATCAGAAAATGTAACAATATCGGTTATATCCTCTCCGTTATAGCCGCTGTATACAAAATAGTGTGAAAGCTTTTCTCTTGTATTGAAGCGGTCACGAAAAATAAGAGCTTCCTGCGGCGAATACAGAAACTGCTTGTCAAGCTCGAAAAAATTATTCCTTATAATATTAAGCTGATGTGCTTCAGTATTTACAAGCTCGAATTCTCCGTAGCTTCCGTTTATATCCGCCATGTGATAATCACTTATTATACGGCTTGTATTTATCCGTATGCCTTTTTTAAGAATCGCATTATCCCTGTAAACAAATCCGACAGGAAGCTCAATCGGCGTAATTCTTACATTATTTGTCCCTCTTATATAAGGATAACGCCCGTACAGCTTATACGCAAGATTTACAACTCCGTCCCACATAACAGAATTCGGCTTTACATAAATATAATTGCTTGTATCGGAATTATCTTCATGCTCAACAAAAGGAAGCGTATAGAAGCTTTCCATAAGCGCATTGAACGAAATATTTGTTTTCAGTCCTTCTTCAAGCTGATTTCTGCATAAAAGCGAGGTAAATCCCTTTGAAACAATGCGGCAGAAGCCTTTTCCGTTTTCCGTATAAATATCAAGAGTGTCACAGATACCGTGATGAATGCGTTTTCCTCCGATAATAAAACTAACCTCGCTCACGCTTTCAATGCTGTCGATTTCCGAACAGGCAACAGCAGAAAAACTTGTATATGGCATATATGCATTCTTTTCAAATGTAAAGCTGAGTATATCTTCAAAAACTATCTCTGTACCGTCAGCTATCTTTAATATGATTCTACTCTCCATTCAAAGCCGCCTCTTCAATCTGATTCGGAGTAATAAGCATAAGCTTGACATTATAAAAGCCGTCATCGCAGTTTTCACATATACACGAAACCACTCTGCATAATCTGAGCGAAAGACTCTTATACAAGATATTCATAATATCTCCGTTTCTTATCGCACTATCGGCAAATACAGCAAAGCTAAGCGCTTTTTCGGGAATTATTCTGCCAGAAAGCATAATCCTTGTGCTTTTCGGTATATCCTTTGTATATACGATATTTCCGCTGAGAGCAGTATCTTCGGCTATATCCTTCAAGCATGAAATACGGATTTTCTCAGTATACAAAGTAAATTCACCTATTGCAACGGGAACAGAATTTTCACAAAAAGTATTCATACGCTTTCACCCCTTTTTATGCTGTATATGCCTGACAGCATAATCTCTGAATTATATACTATTCTTTTCAGCTTTGAGTCGTTTTTCACCGATACACTCTTTATACTATCAAAATTCATATCCGAAGCTGTAATCCTATCAATTACAACATTGCATAAAATCTCATAAAGCCTGTCCGCACTGCACCAGTAAGGAGCAGTAATGCTTATCTCAGCGGTAATTTTGTAAGGATAAGAGCTGTATTCATCTGAATAAACAGGCTTTTTCATATTGAATTCTCCGATTCCGACAGTTATAACTATATCATTCGGCTTTTTTTCAACATTCTTTCCGTCGTATGTTGAAAAAACATAATTTATATCATTTCCTTTGATACAGCCTATAATATCGGATAGGATTTTATTCAGCATATCCGTTTACTCCTTCCCGAAGCCCGAAAATACAAACCCATCGCAATCTATAAGCTCTGAGCACATTCCCATATAGCTGTACATAAGCTTTTCCGCATATCTTAGCGTGCCGCTTTCATTTTCAGAGGTAAGAGCATTTCCGAGCATAACCGCCTGAGTTCTGTCCCTTGAAGCTTTAAGCTGTACATATCTGAAATTCGCTATTGCCGCTGACAGAAAATCAAGACGTATATCGTTTTTATCTGCTCCGGCTTTTAACATCCGCTCTGTTTCTGACATTGAAAGTATAATAATCGGAAGATATATTTCATAATCTTCCTCGCCCGAAATCATTGTAAAAAGCGATTTTACCGAGTTTATATCCATAATTTACCCCCTATACACTGAAGCAGTCGTCGCAGACTTCATCACATTCATCAAGAAGCTGTGATAAACATTCATTAGGCTTGCTTTTTTCAAGCTTTCTCTTGAAATCTATAAGCTCATCCATACTCATTGATTCTGAAAGACCTGCGGCTGATTTCGCAAAATCATCACCACCGCAGAAATACGCAAGCCTTACAATATCACGGCTTATATCCTCACGGGCATTTCTGATTGACAATATATCCGCAGTCTGCACCTTATAATTTTCCTGCTCCGAAAAATGCTTTGTTACTCCTGCATTAACCTGTGCAGGAACAGCAACAAAGCTCCATTCATAAGCGTCATTTATCTGCTCTAAAACAGTATGACAAAGCTTTCCGCCATAGCTTTTTCCCTTAACGTGATTACATCCCTGCTCTGATTTATCCTTGCCGCATACCGAGCATAAACGTCTGCCCGATGAACACGATATACTGACTTCCTTTTTTATGCCTCCGTCAATTTCAGCAATAAGGTCTTTGTTTGCATCGGTACGAATCATATAGACCGAAGCTTTAAGATATTCATAAGGCTCACCGTAAGAGGTAAGACGCTCATTATCCGTAACAAGCTCAGTATCAAATATTCTTGCAAGCTGATTTTCAGATTTTGCATTATGGTCGGTAATACCTGTTTTGCCGACAAACAGCTTTTTCAGCGTACAGAGCGATTTATGAGAAAATCGCTCTGTATCTCTGTCAATTTCATTATCACAGAGAATAACATCGAAGATATAAACTTCATCGGCTGAAAAACTCCTGCGTGTAAAGCTGTTTATTTTTGTAAGCTGATTATTCTCCATAATAACCTCCGATTAACCTGTAATTGTAAGAACTCTTACTGCGTCGGGAGTAAGCTTTCTGAATCCGCAGTTTACCGAAACAGCAATGCTGTCAAGCTGACGGTTTATAAGCTTATCGGTTTCCATAATAAAATCAGAGCTTGTGATAAGCTCAAGAGCAAAATCCTTATTGAAGCCGATTATCGTATTATCTTCAACGGCACATGATTTTAAAAGCTCTGCACCGAATGGAAGATATATCTTTCCGTCTGATGATACAAATGAAGCCTCCTGCATTGCCGACATTGCAAATATTTCAGCCGCTTTCGCAGGTGAAACAAGAACAGTATTCATTTCAAAGCTGTCAAACTCACCATAAAGCCTTGTAAGCTCGTTATATGTAAGTGCAGATGCAGTAATAGCTTCTGTATCGACAGTAAGAGCCGAAACTACCGCCGCCATAACCGAGTTTGCAAGCTTTCTTCCTATACCTCGGAGCATTACCGCAAATACATCAAGTCGCTGCTGTCTTACAGCTTCATAAGAAGCATTTATAATTCTTCCGTATTTGAGAAGATTTACAGCAGATGTATTTTCAGTAACTGATGATTCGGGCATCGGATTACCTTCTGATGTTGTTGTATAAGGAGTATTGTCATCAAGCAGACAGCCGATATATGTATTACAGTCGCAGGTACTTTTTGCAGCAGTAATTCCGCTTAGAATTGCCTCGTCAAATCCCTTTTTCAAAGAGCGTCTTAAAAATTCAGGGAAAAGCACAGCGCTCTCTGTTGTTGCAAAGAATTTCTCTACTTTGTCGCAGTTTTTACCTGATACTCTGATATCAAAACGTTTGAGCTGTCTTTCATAAGCATCAAGCTTTGAAAGCGGTGAATTTTCATAAGCTGATGACGGGTCGAGTGCTTCAAGTGCCTCTGAAAAGCTCTTTCCGCTGAGATTGTACATTCCTTTTTCAAGTCTGATTTCGTTATACATAAATTAATCCTCCTGTATTTTATAATTCGCAAGCCTGTATTCGATTTCACTTGCCTGTGCATTTTTAAGTCTTGCTTCCGCAAGCTCTTTTTCATCCTGTAAATTAATGTTTGACCACTCTACACTGCATTGTGCCATACTTCCGACAGAACGCAGATACGCATTGCCGACAGCACATATAACGGGAGTCATAAGACGTCGGTAATATTCAAGCTCTGACGTCAGAATATCCGCCTGCTGAGCCGACATACGCTCGGTAGACGACCAGTTCAGTCCAAGCAGAAACGGCGGTATTGAAAGCTTGGCAATAAGCTGTTCAAGCAGCTGACGGACAGGTATTTCTGTGCTGTAAAGCTGATTTTCCGCCCCGATAACCTTTATATCTACATCTCCGACAGCAATAAAATCCTTTACCTGTCCGTATTTTGCCGAAGTCATACCGTCTGACCATTCCTTTGCAATCCGCATTGCACGTTCTTTTGCAAAGCTTCTCTCTCCGCTGTCAGATGAGGGCTTATATGTAACGGCATAGCGTACATTTCCGATACGATCAAAATTCTGACCGATACACTGATATATGCGAAGAAGTATTCCGCTGAGAGAGGGGAGTCCGTAAAGCAGAGATTTACCCTTTCCCTCAGTTGTACCGAGAGAAGTAAATAATATCCTGTCAGGTCTTTTGATATAGCGATAGCTGTCACCGCATCTTATGCGATAACGTCTGTCATTCGGATTTTTTCCCCTTAATACTTCAAGCTTATCCGTTTTCCCGATATACAATCCCGAAATTTTACGGGAATTTCCGTCAGCAATAATTTCTCCTGCGGCACTTCCGTATGTAAGCAGATTATCAAGATAACAATCTGTAAATGTATAAATTGATTTTCCCGAAATGCCGACAGGAATATTCTCAAGGAAATATTCAAGCTCGCTCTGTAATGTACTGTCCGATGAAATTACCCTGTATCCGCCTGTAAGCCTTACGATTTTCATAATTGCCGCATCAATAATCGGCACGGCTGCCCTCAGCCTGTCATAAAGCTCATATTCGTATTTTTCCATACACGAAGGAAGCGGAAACAGCTCTTTTTCATCACGATAAGCTGTATGAATTTCAGGAGAATCTTCATACTTTGCCTGCCTGTTTCTTTTATTTCCGAAAAGCCTCATTTTTCCTCCTTATAAGAAATTGAACGGTGTCTTTTGTAACTATCTTGCCAATGAGCCTACGAAAAAGCAATCATCACAACCATTAAATACTTCTGAAACAAAATATCTCATATCATCCATAGCGTGATCATTTTCCTTGACAGGAATATCTCCGCCTGCCTTTTCATTCCAGCAGTAAAGAGAAAACTCCCTCTGAATATCATTACAGCTTTTATGGAATAAAATCTTTTCCTGCTTCAAAGCGTCGCATACCCTGCGGATTCCCGTAACAACGTCATTATCAGCTCTTACTGCTCTGAATTTTCCGTGCCTGTGGATACACTCGATAAAGCTTGCGGCAGAGGGGTCTACTATAACCTTTTCAATCGGATAATCTCCCGCAAGCTCTTCAAGAGCAGTATAATGCTCTTCATCGGTCCTTGATATACCCTCTTTTTTCGAGGAGTAATAATATTCCTTCAGTCTGTACCATTTATCATTGCATCTTCCCCATAAACCGAATGACGATGGATTTACTGTACCGTAATCACAGGAAATAACATATCTGTCGCATATTACCTCATCATCGAAAATATGCTTGCTGCTGTCAAACATAGGATAAACTGCCCCGCTTACAGCAGTCCATTTTCCAAGAACAAAACGGTCATAGAATGCACCCGAATAAAGTCGGCTGTAACGCTCTTTTACTTCATCGGTGAGAGATGGATTATCATCCATAGTAAAATGAACATAAAGTGCCTTTTTCTCCTCGGCTTTTTTAATCCATTCACGATAAAACCAATGATAAGGATGCTCAGGGTTACAGTTGAACCACATTTTTGAATTCGGCACAGAGCATCTTGCAATTGCCTGCTCTACAAAAGAACGAGGCATAAGTGCAACCTCATCAAGAAAAACTCCTGAAAGAGTTATTCCCTGAATAAGAGATGCCGAGCCTTCATCCTTGCCGCCGAAAATATAAAATCTGTTTACTCTGTTGCAGAGAGTGATTTCAAAGTAATTCTTGCTTACCTTTTCGATACACATAAAACCGAGCTGACCAAGCATTGAAAGAAGCGGATTTATAACATTTCTTTTAAGCGAGGTTATCGTCTTTCCGCACATTGCAAAATATCCGCCGTCAAAGCAGGTCATTGCCCAGCTTACAAATGCAATTGACATTGAAAGAGTTTTTCCGCTTCTTACCGCACCATCACAGATTATAGCGTCATAGCCGCTGTATTCATTTCTGTTCCACCATCTGAGTGCAATTTTCTGTTTTTCCGATAAGCTTTTAATTTCCATTGTTTTCACTCTCCGAATCCGAACCTGCAAGTGCCTGTAAAAGACTTGCCGCATTTTTAGAATTATCAACAGTATTCAGGTATTCAAGCAGTTTTTCAAGAGCCTTTTGTCTGTCAAAAAGCTTTACTTCCACACCGCCGCCTTTTACTCGCTTTACCTCTGAAACATTAAAAAGGTCAAGCCCCGATATTACATCGGCTGGAGGGAGCTCCTCCGAGAAAACAAGATAAACTGCATCGTTACAGCTTCCGAAAGCAAGTCTTTCAAGCCCTGACATTATCCCTTCGCCATTTACTGATGAAATTTCACGAAGCTGTGAGATAACACGCTGAAATTTATCTCTTTTCAGACATTCAAGCCCCTCCATCAAGGCTGTTTCGGGAGAAAATCCTGCTTTTATTGCCGATTCTCTGACATTTCCCAGCTTCACATAATTACAGCAGAACAAAAGTCTTTTTTCATTGAGTGAATTATTCATTTTTATACCTCCTTATGATATTCGGCAAACACCGTTCATAAAGGGGCAGAAATCATAGCTTATGTTGACGAAAACGTCAACATAAGAAAAAAATAATTTTTCAATTCAGCATTTTTCACATCAGAAAAATAAAAAAATTCCGATTTTTAATCGGAATTAACAAAAAAGCTGTCAGATTTTTTCAATCCGACAGCTTTATATCATTATTAAGTTTTATTAAGAAAAGCTATCTATCATTCCGAGAACGTATTTCTGAATAGCAATAGCGTCATTTACATTAATACCGTTTTCATTTCCCTGAACATCGGCATTTTTCAATCCCTTTGATGTCATACTGTATTTTTCACTATTAATAAGGTAGCATTTTACAATTGCAATATCTGCAATGTCAACCACGCCGTCACAATTTGCATCACCATATATTACTTCAACAACCTCTACCTCAAATGATTCTGTTACAGGTTCACCATATGTATTTGTAACATAAATAGTATAAACTCCCTCTTTCTGATTATCAAATTCAGAAGCATCTATTTTAAAATGCTCCGAATCAAGCGGCTGAAAAGAAGTTGTATCCCAATATGCTCCGTTATATATTCCGGCTGCCTCAGCTTCACCACCTGTAAGGTCAAGTTCTTCGCCAATATTGTACACAGTCTTATCAGGTTCTTTTCTTATATAAAGACTTGACTCATTCCGATCTTCATAATCTATACCATCGTTATTATTTTCATTACCTATAACTTTAACCTGAAATGATTCTGTTACAGGTTCACCATATGTATTTGTAACATAAATATTATAAACTCCCGCTTTCTGATTATTAAATTCAGAAGCATCTATATCAAAATATTCTGAATCAAGCAGCTGCTCGGATATCTCCCATCTTTCTCCATTATAAAATCCTTGTGCACGAGCCACGCCACCTGTAAGGTCAAGTTCTTCGCCGATATCGTAAATAAATCTACCGGGTGAAATTAATCTAATGAGTGTTCCATTACTATTTTCTTTATCAATAACCTTAACCTCAAATGATTTTGTGCCACATATCCAGTCGCTAATTGAAACATAAATATTATATACACCCGGTACCTGATTATTAAACTCGGAAGTGTCTACATAAAAGTATTTCGAATCAATTGGCTGCCAGAATGTATCCCAGACAGCTCCATTATCAGTTCCGGATGCATAAGCCACGCCACCTGTAAGGTCAAGTTCTTCACCGATATTGTAAACAAGCTTATCGGGAGGCGAGGATAAATGAAGATTCCCTCCGCCTTCTGCAACTTCGACCGAAAAACTATCCCAGTTCATGTCATTTTCCATATCTGAAACATTCGGGTCTAAAACATAAATACGATACCTTCCCACTTTCTGATTATCAAACTCGGAAGCATCTATTTTAAAATATTTCGGATCTATTGGCAGTTCACAGTCACCCATATCTAATGAATATACCATACCGCCTGTAAAATCAAGTTCTTCACCAATCCTATACTTACTCTTAACAGGAGCTTGCGATATATAAAAAGTAGGCTCTTCTTCAATTTCAGTATATACAACTCTAACTGCAAATACTCTTGTTTCAGGCACACCGTATGTATTTGTTACATAAATACTATATGTACCAGATTCCTGATTATCAAATTCGGATGCATCTATTTTAAAATGCTCTGAATCAAGCGGCTGATTGGATGTATCCCAATTCTCTCCGTTATAGACACCTTTTGCATAAGCCATACCACCTGTAAGATCAAGCTCTTCTCCGATATTGTATACAAGCTTATCGGGAACCTGTACTATACTAAGAGTTGTGCTGTCTTCAAGCTGTTCGTTACTTTCTTCTGCCGCAGAAACTGCAAATTCATTCTTGAGATAAATCTCATTGCAGGTAATTCCCCCCGCAAGAACAGCAAATGATAAAAACGCTGCTGTGATTTTTTTGATATTCATAAATAAAACCTCCTGTTTGATTTATTAATATTTTCAATAACACAATTGAACATTGCATTTTTGTGTATTGTAAAAAATTATATTTATATTATATCAAATGAAAAAATATTATTCAACAATTTTTGTAAATAAATTACTTTTCTATATTGTGACTAATATAATTTATTATTATTTGTTCAGATTGTAATATATAAATTGCTATGTAAAATAAAATTATGGAATATTTTTCAATATGAAAAATATCTTGACTTTATCCAAAAATAAAGCTATAATATTTTTATAATAAGAATAAACCAAAACAAAACAAAGGAGTTTTTATGAAAAAGAAAATTATATCAGCTTTAACTTCAATCGTTATGGGTGCTGCAGCACTCTCACCAATAACAACTGCAAATGCAGGTCAGATAGTTTATACAAATCAGAGCATACTCTTCCTCGGTGACAGTATAATAAGTACAGCATATGATCAGGATGCACCTTACGTTACAACAGTAGGAAAATATTTAGGAAAAAAAGTAGTTTCAATTCATACATCAGGAATGACATCAGATGAATTTCTTGCAAAACTAAAAAATGATACTGCATACATAAGTACAATAAAGGGATATAATGAAATTGTTGTATCTATAGGCGGAAACGACCTCATTGATACTCTTATGGCTGTAATTGAAGAAGAATATCCTGACCAGTACAACGGAACAAATCCATATAATTCACTTCTTGAAATTATATCATCTGTAAAGGATGAACCTGATGCAGATAAAATGCTTATGTCACTCATAACAAAAATGAACACTGCTTTAAAGGATGAAGTAAAAAACTGCGTTGATACAATGAAGCAGATTGACGCTGAACTTAAATCAATCAATCCTGATGCAAAAATAATTTATCAGAATCTTTACAATCCTATTCTTATGAGCGAAAAAGACCTTGAAGCTTATCTTGAGGGACGTCCTTCAAATTATAAAACCGGTTATACAATGATAAGAAATCTCTTCAAGAATAATATAATGAATTTTAACAGCGATGCTCTTGGTGCAATCGAAAATGTAAAAATTGCCGATGTATATTCTTTATTCACAGAAGAAGGCACAGAGGACAAATTCGGTTATTCAAATATCTACACAGATATAACAAAAAGCACAAACCGTGATTTTCACCCTAATCAGCTCGGTAATCACGCAATTGCAGCTGCTGTAATCAAAGCTTTTGATGAAAAGACAGAAAACGCTGATGAGGTTGTAGAATTATATGAATCCGATTATAAGGATATGCCGATTTCAGGTCACAAGGCATTTTTAAATGCTATCAATGTTAATATCGGCGATAGTAATTCTGACAATCTTGCAGATGCAGGCGACGCTTCATTTGCACTTGCAACTTATGCTTCAATTTCAACAGGAGAAACAGTAAATCTCAGTCCTGCTGTAAGAATATCTCTCGATACAGACCGCAACGGCGCTATTGATGCTATTGACGCATCAACAATTCTTGCTCACTATGCAGATATCGCAACAGGCGGAAACGGAATATTATAATATATATAAGCGCTGTCGGCACTTGCTGACAGCGTGTTTTTTTTCAAAAAAATTTCCTCTGCTATTGAAATTTATAAGTTTTTTTGATATAATATTAGTATAATATTTATCTTTGGAGGTGCGTTATGACTGCTGACCCTTATGGGAATTTAAAAAAATCTTTATTCGGCGATGCGGCTGACACACTTTAACAGTCTTTCGCCGAAGACGCTTTCTGCGTATACAGGCGAAAGGAGGTTGCTGACATTATGTTGGCTTGATACCTATGATAAAATTTTATATCACGGAACATGGCTTGATTAAAGAAATCGAAGCTCCTCAGACAGGCTGCTGGATTTCAGTAGTTGAGCCGACAGAAGAAGAAATCTATGCGCTCATTGATGATTATAATCTCGACAGCGGATTTGTTAAATCCTCTCTTGATGAAGAGGAATCCTCCCGTATAGAAAAAGAAGACGACCAGACTCTTATTATTATAGATACTCCTGTATCTTCGGTTGATAACGATGAAACTCTCTTTTTCTACACATTGCCAATCGGTATTATACTTACCGAAAATTACGTTTTTACAATTTCTTCCAAATCTACAAGAATTGTAAGCGAGGCAATGAACGGCAGTATCAGAAATCTTGCCACACAAATGAAAACACGATTTGTATTACAGCTTTTGCTGAGAATTACAACTCTGTTTCTTTTTTACCTCAAACAAATTGAAAAAACCTCATCTATGGCTGAACAGGGACTTCACAATGCTATGCAGAATAAGCTCCTTATGCAGCTTTTAGAGCTTGAAAAGTCACTCGTTTACTTTTCAACATCACTTAAAGCAAATGATGCTACGATTGAAAAAATAAACCGTGGCAGAGTAATAAAGCTCTATGACGAGGACGAAGATCTGCTTGAAGACGTTTTAATCGAAATCAAACAGGCTATCGAGATGTCGAGTATATACTCAAACATTTTATCGAGTATGATGGACGCATTTGCATCGGTTATTTCAAATAATCTGAATATCGTTATGTGGCGATTGACGTTAATCACCATTTTAATGGCTATTCCGACTATTGTATTCAGCTTCTATGGTATGAATACGCCTGACCTGCCATTTGCAAATACGATTTTCCCGACTCTTATATCTTTAATTCTTACGCTTCTTGTAGGAATTCTGCTTATGAAATCTAAAAAGAATAAATAATCAATGTGGGCGGATAAAAATATCCGCCCATAATCATAATAATACAAAAATTCAGGGCGGAAAATATCCGCCCTTTAATAATATATTCTATCGTTTTCTGAAAAGCGCTCTCATAAGCAAGCCGCCGCCTGCCGCAGTAAGACCGAACATAATTACAAATACATAAGCACTTGTTGTTCTCCATTCAAGCCTTACATTCATAAGAATAGTCATCAGAATAAATATTATTCCAAGTATTGTAACTATCCAGCCGAATATTCGCTTTTCCATCATAAACAGCATGAAAATACCTGCAATAAGCGGAAGCATAATAAGCCCGTTAGGTACATTCCAATTGCCTATATGATAAAAATATCCGCCGTAACCGAGATTACTTCTTACCTGTGCATTCTGGAAAATCATAAATAATCCTGCACCAAACATCAAAAGACCTAAAAAGAAACATTTAAGATCGCTGCTGTTTCTTTCACTTTCACGATTTCTTCCTCTGATATCTTCGTAGAACTTTTCCATTTCCTTATCATGTTTTGATTTTTTCAATTCTGTACCTCCGTTCACATTGCGTATTCTATTAGTTTTTCAGCATTTTTGTAGAAAATAAGCTCACGCTCCTCATCGGTAAGCTCAATTCTGTTTATCAGATTAACCTCGTCAAGAGGATTATCCCAGGGGATATCACTTCCGAACAGTATTCTGTCCGCACCGTGAGTTTTGATAATCCGCTGTGCCTGTTCATCGCTTATATCGTCAGCGATAACGGCAATATCAAAATATACATTGTCAAATTTTCCTGCAAGATGTTTTTCAACATCATCCCAGAGTCTGTCACCGCCGAGATGTGCAACAATTATCTGCAAATTCGGAAACACTCTTGCAATTGCTGCAAATCTTTCGGGAGTGCCTCTTATAATATCAGGTGAAAGCGGATCATATCCGCCATGAAATACAACAGGCAGCTTCAGCTCACAGGCTTTTTCATATATCGGAAATAATTTTTCATCATCAGGATAAAAAAGCTGATATTCAGGATGAAGCTTAACACCGAAAAGTCCTGACTGCTTAATATGTTCAAGCTCATCGAGAGCATCCTCTGCATCGGGATGAACCGAACCGTAAGCATAAACTCTTTCGTTCATTATTTCCTTTGCCCAGCTGTTTATTATACTCTGCTGTGCAGGCTTTGTAGCTATCGGAAGTATCATTACCTTTTCTATTCCATATTCATCACATTTTTTCAACAGATCGCTTACAGTTCCGTTTGTTTCGGGAGTTATGCCACTTGTTTCAGCAAGCGAAGCCATTGCCTTTTCTGCAATTTTCTCCGAAAATGCATGAGTGTGAAAATCAAAATAATACATTTTACTTCCTCATTCCTTAACACATCTTAATATGCCTTACCCCAGTAAACCATTGTCTGTGCAGGCTTACCGCAGCAAACACATTTATCTGAAAGATTTTCCTGTTCAAAAGGAATACATCTTGAACCTACGCCTGTCTTTTCCTTAACCATATCCTCGCAAGCTTCATCTCCGCACCACATAGCCTTGATAAAGCCGTCGCCCTTAGTTTCAAGTGAAGAAATGATTTCTTCAATGCTTGTACAAGCGTAAGTCTTGTTTTCACGGTTTTCAAGAGCCTTCTTGTAAAGTCCGTCACAAACTTCAACAAGCTTTGCTGCAACTGTTTCTTCAAGCTTATCAAGAGAAACAACTGTCTTTTCGCCGTTATGACGAGTAGCTACAACGCACTGACCTGCCTCGATATCCTTAGGACCGATTTCAACTCTTACAGGAACACCCTTCATTTCATATTCAGCAAACTTCCAGCCAGGTGAGTTATCGCTGTCATCAAGCTTAACTCTTACTCCTGCTTTTGCAAGACGCTCTTTAATTTCATTTGCCTTATCGAGAACGCCCTCCTTATGCTGAGCAATAGGAATAATTACAGTCTGTACAGGTGCAACTGCAGGTGGGAGAACAAGACCGTTATCGTCACCATGAGTCATAATGATAGCACCGATAAGACGTGTTGTAACACCCCAGCTTGTCTGATGAGGATTTACCTTCTTATTCTGCTTATCTGTATATTCAATTTCAAATGCCTTAGCAAAACCGTCACCGAAATAATGTGATGTACCTGCCTGAAGTGCCTTACCATCGTGCATAAGAGCTTCAATAGCGTATGTTGAAACAGCACCTGCGAATTTATCGCTTTCTGTCTTTTTACCCTTTACGATTGGCATAGCAAGTGATTCTTCACAGAATTTTGCATAAACATTGAGCATACGCTCTGTTTCTTCGATAGCCTCCTCAGCAGTAGCATGGATTGTGTGTCCCTCCTGCCATAAGAATTCTCTTGAACGGAGGAAAGGACGTGTAGTCTTTTCCCATCTTACAACGCTTACCCACTGATTGTAAAGCTTTGGCAAATCACGGTATGAATGAATAATATTTGCATAATGCTCACAGAAAAGAGTTTCTGATGTAGGACGTACACAAAGTCTGTCCTCAAGCTTTTCGCTTCCGCCATGAGTAACCCATGCAACCTCAGGAGCAAATCCCTCAACATGATCCTTTTCCTTCTGGAGCAGACTTTCAGGAATAAACATAGGCATACATACATTTTCATGTCCTGTTTCCTTGAACATTCCGTCAAGAATTCTCTGGATATTTTCCCAGATTGCATAACCGTAAGGACGTATTACCATACAGCCCTTAACGCTTGTATACTCAATAAGCTCTGCTTTTTTTACAATATCAGTATACCATTTTGCAAAATCCTCTTCCATTGAGGTAATTGCTTCAACCTTTTTCTTATCGTTTGCCATTAAATATGACCTCTTTCATCATTAACTTTTTCTTCATCAGAGTCTGTTTCATTTTTTACAGTCTCTTTTTTTTCGGTTACAGGAGGAAGGTCGTAAATACCCCTTACCCCGTCTGTTCTGTAACCATTGCTTTTATTCTTGTTATTTTCTATTATCTTATCTACCTTTGCGGCAATTTTAGGAGTAAAAACCGCAAGGATATATATAAGTGCCATAATAATCACGCAAAAGCCGCCAACCTTGATTATGGTTGAAATCATGAAAACTTTACCTTCTTCATCTGATTGTGCGGCAGTTGTCGCCTGCAAAGCAGCCTGCATAAAAATATTATTCATTTTCATCATCATCAGGCTCTTCGTTTTCGATTATTACTTCGTTCTTCTCTTCAAGCTCAGCTTCGCTCTGCGCTTTTCTGAGTTCTTCTTCTGAAAGCTGTTCAACTTCCTGAACATCGGCATTTTCATCATGCTCTGCTCTTGTGAATGCAACAACCTTAACATCGTCACGGACTCTCATAACCCTTACGCCCTTGGCGATTCTTCCCATAATACGAATATCGCTTGTTCTGATACGGATAATAACACCATCGCTTGAAATCATGATAATATCATCATCTTCATCACAAACCTTGATTCCGCAGACGTGGCCTCTTTCTTCGTCTACCTTATAGTTTGTAAGACCAAGACCGCCTCTGTTCTGAACCTTATATGAATCAAGACTTGTTCTCTTACCATATCCGTTTTCGGTTACGGTTACAAGTGAAGCACCCTCACGCACTCTTGCCATAGAAACAACATAGTCACCCTCACGAAGCTTTATAGCCTTTACGCCGTGTGCTGAACGTGAAAGCGGACGGATTTTATTTTCTTCAAGGCGGATAGCCATACCGTTATGAGTAGCAACGAAAAGCTGTGCATTGCCGTCAGTCATACGAACTCCCGCAATTTCATCGCCATCATCAAGACCGATAGCAATAAGACCGTTCTTGCGGACATTCTTATACTTAGAAAGCTCTGTACGCTTGATTTTTCCGAGCTTTGTTGCGATAACAACATAATTTCCGCTTTCAAAGTCAGTTGCTCTGAGC
Organism: Ruminococcus sp.; assembly: GCA_017523285.1. Lineage (GTDB taxonomy): Bacteria > Bacillota > Clostridia > Oscillospirales > Ruminococcaceae > Ruminococcus. The sequence goes on along the minus strand of JAFWWU010000029.1, from coordinate 7,861 downwards.
ATTGATGTAATTTTCTCACCATCTGAAAGAGGAAGAAGATTTATAAGATTAATACCTCTTGAAGCCTTTGTACCATCAGGGATTTCATAGCATTTAAGCTTATACATAATACCCTTATTAGAAATAAACAGGATATTATCATGAGTTCCGCAGATAAACATTTCTTCAACATAATCTTCTTCACGCTGTTTCATACCTGTAACGCCACGTCCGCCACGCTTCTGAGTCTTATAATTATCAACAGAAACACGCTTGATATAGCCGTTATTTGTAAGAGTAACAACGCAATCCTCAACAGGAATAAGATCCTCAATATCAACCTCACCGCTTACAGATTCAATCTGTGTACGACGCTTATCGTTGAATTTACGTCTGATTTCTGCAAGGTCGTTTGATATGATTTCATATACAAGAGCATTATCTGCAAGAATAGCTTCAAGCTCTGTAATTTTCTTGAGCAGACCGTAAAGGTCGTCTGTAACCTTCTGACGTTCAAGACCTGCAAGCTGTCCGAGCTTCATCTGAACGATAGCCTCAGACTGCTCCTCTGAAAGACCTATTCTGCTTTCAAGAGAAAGTCCTGTAAGGTCATACTGTGCTCTGTCAAGAAGTGCAGACATATCTACATCCTTGAATCGTTCAATGAGAGCAACCTTAGCCTCAGCAACAGTCTTGTTTGCACGGATTATTGCAATTACCTCGTCAATGTAATCAGCGGCAAGAACAAGACCCTGTAAAATATGAGCCTTTTCACGAGCCTTATTAAGCTCAAACTGTGTTCTTCTGCGGATAACCTCAACCTGAAAATCGAGATAATTTGTAAGCATCTGTTTAAGGGTAAGTACCTTAGGCTCGCCGTTTACAAGTGCAAGCATAATAATGCCGACTGTATCCTGAAGCTTTGTATAGCTGAAGAGCTTATTGAGAATAATCTGAGGATTTGCATCCTTTTTAAGCTCAATAACAATTCTCATACCCTCTCTGTCAGACTCATCACGAAGGTCGTAAATACCTTCGACACGCTTATCCTTTACAAGCTGATTAATGCTTGAAATAAGCTTTGTCTTTCTTATCATGAAAGGAATTTCATCAACAATAATGCAGTTTCTTCCCTTTATTTCCTCAAAATGAGTCTTAGAGCGAAGAATTATCTTGCCTCTGCCCGTAGCATAAGCGGCACGGATTCCTGCCTTACCCATAACAATACCGCCTGTCGGGAAGTCAGGTCCCTGAATACATTCCATAATATCCTCAAGGTCTGCATCGGGATTATCTATAAGAAGATTAAGTGCGTCAATAACCTCAGCAAGATTATGCGGAGGAATATTTGTCGCCATACCAACAGCAATACCAACCGAACCGTTTACAAGAAGATTAGGAAAACGTGACGGAAGTACAGCAGGCTCTTTAAGACGATCGTCATAGTTAGAAACAAAATCAACAGTATTCTTGTTGATATCGGTAAGCATATCAAGTGAAAGCTTAGCCATTTTAGCTTCTGTATAACGGTAAGCGGCAGCACCGTCACCATCGATAGAACCAAAGTTTCCGTGACCGTCAACAAGCGGATAACGCATTGAGAAATCCTGTGCAAGACGTACAAGTGCGTCATAAACAGAAGCATCACCATGAGGATGATATCTACCGAGAACAGCACCGACTGTATCGGCACATTTTCTGTAAGCCTTATCCGGAGTAAGTCCGTTTTCATGCAGAGTATAAAGTATTCTTCTGTGAACAGGCTTCAGTCCGTCACGAACATCAGGAAGCGCTCTCGAAACAATAACCGACATTGCATATTGAAGCGAAGCATTTTCCATTTCGTTGACAATATCAACATGAAGCACCTTAGAATTATCTTTAAACAAGTCATTACCTCCTTAGGAATGAATTTCCTAATTCCTGATTACTGATTAACAATTCCCGTTTTTTTGCGGAAGATTTCAAGCTCTTCTGCTGAGAAATCGCTTTTCGGAACAACATAAAAGAGTTCTTTAAGCTGATATAACATAAAGAAATTATCCTTTTCGCTTATTTTCAATCTGTCATTGAAATAAAGCTTTGAACTTTCCGAAACCTCATCGGGACTATCTCCGAAAAGCTCTTCTTCAAGCTCTGAATTTATATCATTCTCTTTATCATTTTCATCTTCTTTTTCAGGGATAAGGGTAGAAATTTCAATATGGGATTCAAAAAGCTCAAATCTGTATTTTTCATCTTCCAGTCCCTTTATTCCCTCCATAAGAGTACGTCTTATACGCTTCGGGTTATACCAGTTTATTCCCGCAAAAGCAAAACATACAACCATAAGCAGATATGCTAAAGTATTTGAGGGGTCTTTTATTGCTGACCACACATAAACAAGTCCGAGAGCAATAAAAATTCCCATTAAAATATAACTGCGCTTATTTACATATTTTTTCTGAAATTCAGTATAAGCCTCTCCGAATATTTCATAAGGAATACTGTATTCCTTTTCAAGAAGTTTTTCTTCCATTTTAGCTCCTTAAATATCGAGATTTTTAGCGAATTTAGCGTTCTTTTCGATAAATTCACGTCTTGGCTCTACCTTATCGCCCATAAGAATGGTGAACACTTCATCTGCACGCATAGCGTCCTCCATTTCAACCTTAATGATTGTACGTCTTTCAGGGTCCATAGTAGTTTCCCAGAGCTGTTCAGGGTCCATCTCACCAAGACCTTTATAACGCTGTACTTCAACCTTTGAGGTGTTTCCATCCTCATCGGCAAGCTCTGAGATATATTTATCTCTTTCCTCATCAGAGAAAGCATAGAAAAGCTTTTTACCTCTGCTTACCCTGAAAAGAGGCGGCTGTGCTATGTATATATGTCCGTTTGAAATAAGCGGACGCATAAATCTGAAAAAGAATGTAAGAAGAAGCGTTCTTATGTGCGCACCGTCTACATCGGCATCGGCCATAATGATAACCTTGCCATAACGAAGCTTTTCAATATCAAAATCTTCACCAATACTTGTACCGAGTGCTGTAACAACAGGAAGAAGCTTTTCATTGTTGTAAATTCGATCAATTCTTGCCTTTTCTACGTTGAGCATTTTTCCCCAAAGAGACAGAATTGCCTGATAGCGTCTGTCACGGCCCATTTTAGCCGAACCGCCCGCAGAATCTCCCTCGACGATATATATTTCTGTATAGCGGTTATCACGCTCAGCGCAGTCCGCAAGCTTTTCAGGAAGCGGAGATTTACCGAATACAGCCTTGTTACGCTCATTTTCTCTTGCTCTTTTAGCAGCCTCTCTTGCTCTTAACGCCGCCATGCTCTTTTCAAAAATAAGCTTTGCAACATCAGGGTTTTCGTCAAGATAATTCATAAGCTTTTCGCTTACAAGCTTTTCAATAAACGGCTTTACTTCAGGATTTCCAAGACGTCCCTTAGTCTGTCCCTCAAACTCACATTCTGTAAGCTTTACAGAAATAATAGCTGTAAGACCTTCACGGACATCATCACCTGTAAGCTTTTCACCGTCTTTAAGAAGTCCGAATTTCTTTCCGTATTCGTTTATAACTTTTGTAAGAGAATTTTTGAAACCTGTTTCGTGCGAACCGCCGTCAACAGTATGGATATTATTTGCAAATGAAAGTATAACTTCATTATAGCTGTCATTATACTGCATTGCAATTTCAGCAAATGAGTCCTCATAAGTACCCGAAACGTAGATAACCTTTTCTGTCATACTTTCAAGACCTCTTGTAGTATGAATATGCTCTACGAACTGACGGATACCGCCTTCATAGTGAAGAACCTCGGATTTTATATTTTCAGAATCACGCAGATCAGAGAAAACAATCTTGATACCTGCATTGAGGAATGCCTGTTCACGCAGACGCTTTAAAAGCACCTCGTAATCATAAACAGTATCCTCGAAAATTTCTCCGTCAGCCTTGAATTTTACTGAAGTACCTGTTTCTTTTGTATCGCCAATAATTTTAAGCTGTTCTGAATAATTACCTCTTTCAAAGCGCTGGAAGTGAATATGCTCGCCGTCTTTAACAGTAAGCTCAAGCCATTCTGAAAGGGCATTAACAACAGAAGCACCTACACCATGCAGACCGCCTGAAACCTTATATCCGCCGCCGCCGAACTTACCGCCTGCGTGGAGGATAGTATAAACAACGGTAGCAGCTGAAATCTTTTCCTTTGGATGAATACCGACAGGAATACCACGTCCGTTATCGGAAACCTCGATAATATCACCCTCAAGGATATTTACAGTAATTTCGGTACAATAACCTGCAAGTGCCTCGTCGATGGAGTTGTCAACAATCTCATACACAAGGTGGTGCAGTCCTCTCGAACCTGTTGAACCGATATACATACCCGGTCTTTTTCTGACCGCTTCAAGTCCTTCTAAGACTTGTATATCGTTTTCATCATAATTGTTATTTTGCTGACTCATGAATTTACCTCCATTTATTCAGGTTGAATTTATTGTTAATCCAATTCAAAGGATTATTATCGATATAATCGCATATTTCAAGGAATTCCTTTTCATTGCGGATTATGTGGTCGTAATAGGATTTTTGCCATAATTTTATTCCTGTATTTTTGGATACATATCTTTTAAATGAACCAATAATTTTTGGAATTGTAGGGGCGGATATTATCCGCCCGCAATCTGCGGTATTTATGTCATGCATGATCGAAATAATAATATGAATGTGATCAGGCATAATACAATATTTCAACACATTTACATCGTCATAATGCTTATTTATCTGATTCATTGAATATTCTGTCATATTTCCTGTTTTTGTAAGGTTTACAATCGGGCGGATAATATCCGCCCCTACATAAACAGAATCATCACATATCGTACATAAATACGGTATTCTGTCTTTGGTGCATATCGTTATGAAATATAATCCGTTGCGTGAATAATCAAAATTTTTCATGCGGATTTCTTTTCGTGTTTTGAATTCATTTTTCATTTATCTGTTCATTTACATATTCACCGTATGTTTTTAATTTTTTTATCGGGACGTCGAGGACGCCGTCCCCTACGCCATATAGAATTAAAAATCATATCCCCAGTCTTTTCTGCAGCGTATATGCCGCAAGCTGTGATATATAAATCTTTTCTTCTCCGTTTTTTACAACGATAACAAAGCTTTTCGGCAGATCATAGGTGGCATAAACACACCTTTTTTCCTTTTCCGCACGTTCAAGAAGCTCCTTTGTAGCTTTTCCGATAGTTGTATTCTCAATATCAAAAATTCCTACAATATCCTTGATACAAACAGAATATTCATTCCCCAGATGAAGATACATAATTATCCTCCTCAGCGGCATTGCCGTCACAGATACGAAAAATTTTTCCCTTTATTTCAGGTAATAATGCAGACTCGTTGCAGGCAGTTATGAAAACCTGCATATCCTTGATAATATCAAATACAAGCCTCTGTCTGCTTTCATCAAGCTCACCCATAACGTCATCAAGAAATACTACGGGAGCTTCCTTACTCTGCTTTGAATATATCTCAGCCTGAGCAAGCTTTATAACAAGAGCCGCACTCTTGATTTGTCCCTGTGAGCCGAATTCCTTAGCATTGAAGCCGTTTATTTTTATAACGATTTCATCTCTGCTCACACCTGTATGAGTATAGCCGAATTTCAAATCATAATCAATATTTTCTGATAGTTTATTATAATATACCTCAGCGGCAGATGAATCAAATCCCGCTTCAAGCATTTCCCGGGAAAATACATTAGAGCGATAAAAAAGCTCCAATACTTCGTTTCCGCCTGTAATTTTAGAATAAAGCCTGCCGCATATTTCAGAAAGCTTCTTCACATAATCATAGCGCATAAATGAAACGTAAGCACCCTCAGCAGAAAGCTGTTTATCCCATATATCAAGCTCATTTTTCATACTTTTCAGTGAAACTACGTTTTTCAGTACGGCGTTTCTCTGATTTAAAAGCACATTATGCTTGTTTATATGTCCGAGTGCAACGGGGTTAAGCTGTGCGGAAGCCATATCTATAAAGCTTCTTCGCCTTTCGGGAGAGCCTTTTATAATATCAACGTCATCGGGAGTAAAAACAATGCATTTGAAAACATCAAAAAGCGAGCCTGTTCCTCTCACCTTGACTTCATTGAGAAAAATGCTTCTTCCATTCTGTGTTTTAACAAGGTCATACTCTATTTTCTGTGTTCTGAGCGAATCTCTGAATTTAAGCTTTACTTTCATTGATTTACCGTTATGAGCGATAAAATCCTTTTCCTTAGAGCCACGAAAGCTCTTGCACCCTGTTAAAATCCACATAGCTTCAAGAAGATTTGTTTTCCCCTGAGCATTTTTTCCGATTATGATATTATATTTTTCATCAGGTTTAAGATGAATTTTTCCTAAATTTTTAAATCCTTCTATACGAACAGAAGTAATAATCACAATACAATTACCTCATATTCATCAACGGCAACCTTATCTCCGCTTCTTATTTTTTTACCTCGCATAGTGCAAACCTCGCCGTTTACGGTAACTTCGCCGTTCTGGACAAGCTCCTTGGCAATTCCGCCCGTATCGGCAAGACCTGAAAATTTGAGTAATGAATCGAGCTTAATAAACTCGGTAGTAATACTTATTTCAATCTGTTTCATAATTCACACTCCTTACACTATGAAGTTTAAATCATATTACTTAAGCTGAATAGGCATTAAAAGGAAGATATAGCTTTCGCTTTCAAGAGGAACTATCTTGATAACCTTCATACAGCCGTTAAGCTGAATTTTGATTTTATCTCCGTCAGCAGCTCTGAGCGCTTCAAGAGCATATTTGTTATTGAAACCGATAGTTACAGCCTCACCTGAAATATCAGCCTTGAATGAATCGTTGATTTTACCGATAGCTGTCTTACAGCTTATCTTTACTTCGCCGTTTTCGAAAGTACATTTAACGGGAGCTCTGTTCTTATCATTGAGAAGAAGCGAGCATCTTTCCATACAAGTAAGAAAATCACGCTTATTTGCAATAATTTCTGTTTTATATCCTTCAGGAATACTGTTCTTGTAATTATGGAATTCGCCCTCAAGCAGACGAGAAATAACAAGAAATCCGTTGATATCAAAGATAATATGCTTGTTATTTGTATAAATAAAGCATGTTTTGTCGCCTGAATCATCTTTTATAAGTCCCGAAACCTCAGAAAGAGCCTTTTTCGGAACAACAAAGTGATAATAATCCTGACAATCTGTATTTTCAGTACGGATAGCAAGTCTGAAACCATCAATAGCAACAACTCTGAAAATACCGTTTTCAATTTCAAAAAGCTCACCTGTTAAAACAGGCTTGTTTTCACTTGTTGAAGCGGCATAGCTTGTCTGATTAATCATTGATTTAAGTAAATCCTGTCTGATTTCGATATTCTTATCAAGGTCTACAACGGGAAGTTCAGGATATTCCTCAGCAGACATAGCTGAAATACTGCACTGAGTATTACTGCTTGAAATGTTCATCTGTAAGTTTTCATCTATTTCAAAGAGAATGTTTTCTCCTGCCATACGGCGTGAAAATTCACTGAAAAGACGTGAATTTACTACCCATTCGCCGCTGTCTTCGGAAACAACGGGAATAGTTGTGCGTATGCCGATTTCAAGGTCATAGCCTGTAAGTTCAAGCTGATTTGGTGAAAGCTTTATTTTTATGCCCTCGAGTGCGGCAATGGTTGATTTTTGTGATACAGCCTTTGAAACGCTTGAAATAGCTTCACAAAGTGACTGTCTTAAACAAGAAAATTTCATTTTAACTCCTTTATTATCAGAAGATATGTTTTTTATTGAGAAAGTAAGAGTATTTTTATTGGCAAAAAATGTTTTTAAC
>JAFWWU010000028.1 GCA_017523285.1 Ruminococcus sp. | reverse complement strand
TCTTCTCTGACTTTTCTTAATTTTCCTTCTTTATCTCAAAAAGGAATTTCAAGGGTCGTGTTATATTCGTACATTGTTCAATTTTCAAGATGCTGTTCGCTGTTCTTCTCAGACAGCTTTTCAATTATATCACAGTTTCTTTTCTTTGTCAAGCTTTTTTCAAAAGTTTTTTAAACTTTCTTTTTCAAGCTCTCCTTCCGCTTCTTTTACTCCGACTTGTTCTCATTCGGTTTCTGCTTCCGCTTCGCTTTACTTCTTTTTGCTTAACCTTTTTAAGTTACTGTCTTCGCACTCTCTCGTCGAGTGCTTTATTATTATAGCATTTATTAGTGGGGTTGTCAACACCGCAAAACTACAAAACAAATTTGCGATTTTCTTTTCTTTTTTGTCAATTTTTGTTATACCCCTTTAGGTTTTGTATATTTCTCTCGCTTTTATACATTATATAAAGCTAATTCCGATTTTCAAAGTTTTATTTTCATATTTTGTATTAGAAAAATAAAAAAATTTGTTTTACCCCCTTTTCAAAATGGAAAATATATGTTATAATGAATGTATATTTTTACTTAGGAGGCTTTCTAATGTCAGAAATTGAATTATACGAACTTTGGTGTAAAAATGCTGACGAAGATTCAGATCTTCAGACTGAGCTTAAAAGCATATCAGGTGATAACGAAGCTATAAATGATAGATTCTATCGTGATCTTGAATTTGGCACAGGTGGTTTAAGAGGCGTTATCGGTGCAGGTACTAACCGTATGAACATTTACACTATTCGTCGTGCAACTCAAGGTCTCGCAAATTATGTTAATCAGGAATACACAAATCCAAGCGTAGCAATTGCTTATGACAGCAGAATCAAATCAGATGTTTTCGCAAAAAATGCTGCCGCAGTTCTTGCTGCTAACGGAATCAAGGTATATATTTATAATGAGCTTATGCCGACTCCTATGCTTTCTTTTGCTGTAAGAGAGCTTAAATGTCAGGCTGGTATTGTTGTTACTGCAAGTCATAACCCTGCTAAATATAACGGCTATAAGGTTTATGGTGATGATGGCTGTCAGATTACTTTAAAGGGTGCAGAAATTGTACTCGAAAAAATCAATGAGCTTGATATGTTCAATGGTTACAAGATTGCTTCTTTCGATGAAAAGCTTGCTGATGGCACTATTGAATATATTGGTCAGAACGTTATCGACAGATATTTTGAATGTGTTCTCGCTCAGGGAATTAATACAGAATTATGTGCTTCAAGCGGATTAAAGGTTGTTTATACTCCTCTTAATGGTGCAGGAAACAAACCTGTACGCACAATTCTTTCAAAAATCGGTATCACAGATGTTACTGTTGTTGCTGAGCAGGAAATGCCTGACGGCAACTTCACAACTTGTCCATATCCAAATCCTGAAATCAGGGAAGCACTTGAACTTGGACTCAAAAAATGTGAAGAAGTTAAACCTGACCTTCTCCTCGCTACTGACCCTGACTGTGACCGTGTAGGTATTGCAGTTCCGTCAGAAGATGGATTTGTTCTCTTCTCAGGTAATGAAGTAGGCGCACTTCTTCTTGAATACATCTGTTCACAGAGAACTATAAAAGGTACTATGCCTGCAAATCCAGTATCAGTTAAGACTATTGTTACAACTGATATCATCAATGAAATCGGTAAGGCTTACAACGTTGAAATCATTGATGTTCTCACAGGCTTCAAGTTTATCGGCGAACAGATTGGCTTCCTCGAAGACAAGGGCGAAGAAAACAGATACATTTTCGGATTTGAAGAAAGCTATGGCTATCTTTCAGGCGGATATGTAAGAGATAAGGACGCTGTAAATGCTTCTATGCTTATCTGTGAAATGGCTGCATATTACAGAACTCAGGGTATTTCACTTCTTCAGGCAAGAGAAAATCTCTACAAGAAATATGGCGTTTACTATCATACTCTCCATTGCTTCACATTTGAAGGCGAAAGCGGTATGATTAAGATGAACGATATAATGACAAATCTCAGAAACAATCCTCCTGCTGAAATCGGTAGTCTTAAGGTTGTAAGATTTGATGATTATAAAACAAGTATTTCTAAGGATTTAACTGATAATTCCGAAGTTCAGCTTACACTTCCTAAGTCAAACGTACTCGTTTTCCAGCTTGAAAACGGAAACAAGGCTATCGTTCGTCCATCAGGTACAGAACCTAAAATCAAGACATATTATACAGCAAAAGCTCCTACAAATGAAGAATGTGTTGCACTTGAAGCTAAACTCAGCGAAAGCTTCAGCAAGATGTTCCTTTAATTCATACATTACCGCTTTCGATTTTTCGGAAGCGGTTTTTATTTTTTTTGCAGAAAGTTGCTAATTACGCTGAAATGTGATATAATAAGATGATATGTCAATTTTATAAAGGAGCAACCTGATATGAAAATGCTTGTTATTGACGGAAACAGTATTCTTAACCGTGCTTTTTATGGAATAAAACCACTTTCCAATAAAAAAGGAGTTTTCACAAACGCTGTTTTCGGATTTATGAATATTTATTTCAAACATTTTGAAGCAGTAAAACCTGACTATGCCGCAGTAGCATTTGACCTGCGTTCACCTACATTCAGACATAAAGCAGTTGCAAGCTATAAAGCAAACAGAAAAGGTATGCCGCCTGAGCTTGCACAACAGCTTCCTCTTGTAAAACAGCTCCTCACTCTTATGGGAATTACTGTTCTCGAAAAAGAGGGATTTGAAGCCGATGATATTCTCGGTACTCTTTCTGCCGCTTGTTCAGAAAAAAATATTCAATGCAGTATTCTTACAGGTGACAGGGACAGTTTACAGCTTATAGACGAAAATGTTACTGTACGTCTTGCAACAAATAAGGATACTATTCTTTATACTCCCGATAAATTCATTGAGGATTACGGTTTTCAGCCAATTAATCTCATCGACCTGAAGGCTCTTATGGGTGATTCATCGGATAATATCAAGGGCGTTGCAGGAATTGGTGAAAAAACTGCAAAAACGCTTATAAGCAAGTATGCAACTATTGAAAACCTATATGAAAATCTTGAAACAGCAGAGGTTACAAACAGTGTACGCACAAAGCTTACCGCAGGTGAAGAATCCGCAAAGGAAAGCAAGTGGCTTGCTACAATAAAGCGTGATGTTCCTCTTGATACTGCAATAGAAAATTATAAGATTGCAGAGCAGAATAATAACGAGCTGAGTGCATTTCTTGCCGAGCTTGAAATGTTCAAGCTTATGGATAAACTCGGAGTTTCTGCCGCAGATACGCCGCTTACTTTCAATGAAGTTAAAGCAGAAGAAATAAATCCTGTTGAAGTACCTGTTAATGACGAAAATATAGATTCTATCTGCAATATGAAAAGCTGTTATTATCTTTTTGAGGATAATATACTTCAGGTTCTGGATAATAGCACTATATATACTACCGAAAATACAGATTATATCCTTAAATTTTTTGCATCAGACTGCAAAAAATCAACAAATGCCGCAAAGTCGCATTATCGTTTTGCTTTTGCAAATAACAGCGAGCTGAAAAATGTTGAATATGACGCCGAAATATGCGGATATCTTTTAAATGCTTCATCAAGCGATTATTCCGTTGATAAGCTTTGCAGTGAATATCAGGTGCATTATTACTCAGAACATGAGAATTTCAAGGATTTGCTTTCGCTCAGACCGCTTCTTGCCGAGGCCCTTATTCCTCAGCTTGAAAGCGAAGGACTTATTCCGCTTCTTCGTGACATTGAAATGCCGCTTACGGAGGTTCTCGCCTCAATGGAGCATTACGGCGTTAAAACAGATATCAACGGTGTCAGAGATTTCGGAGTTTCACTCTCAGAAATGATTGAAGAAACAAGTCAGGCTGTATATGATGACGCAGGACATACTTTTAACATTTCATCGCCGAAACAACTTGCGGTTGTTCTGTTTGAGGAACTCGGACTCCCTGCAAAGAAAAAAACAAAAAGCGGATATTCAACTAATGCAGAGGTGCTTGAAGAACTCAGAAACGAAAATCCGATTGTAGAAAACATACTCAAATACAGACAATATACAAAGCTTAACTCAACATACGTTGACGGACTTTTAAAAACGGTTGCCGATGACGGCCGTATTCACACATGCTTCAAGCAGACCGAAACAAGAACAGGCAGAATTTCATCAACAGAACCGAATATGCAGAATATCCCCGTTCGTACTGAGCTTGGAAGAGAAATGCGTAAATTCTTTATAGCCGATGAAGAAAATGTGCTTCTTGACGCCGATTACAGTCAGATTGAACTTCGTGTTATGGCTCATTTATGCGGTGATGAAAATATGATTACCGCATTCAACAATAATCTTGATATTCACACATCAACAGCGGCACAGGTTTTTGATATGCCTGTTGAAATGGTTACATCCGAAATGAGAAGTGCCGCAAAAGCCGTAAACTTCGGAATTATTTACGGAATAGGTGCATTTTCACTTTCAAAGGATATAAATGTACCGATATACAAGGCAAAAAAGTATATTGAAGATTATATGAATAACTTCCCTAAGGTTAAAGAATTTATGGAAAGCACATATAACAATGCTCTCGAAACAGGCTCTGTTACAACAATGTTCGGAAGAAAAAGACGTATTCCCGAACTATCATCATCAAATAAAATTCTTCAGGCAGCAGGAAAAAGAATTGCAATGAATACTCCTGTTCAGGGAACTGCCGCAGACCTTATCAAGATTGCAATGATAAATGTATACAAACGTCTTAAAGCCGAAAAGCTTGACGCAAAGCTTATTTTACAGGTTCACGACGAACTTATCGTTGAAGCTTCAGTTGCAGACAGTGCAAAAGCAAAAACAATCTTACAGGAGGAAATGCAGAATGTATATCAGATGCGTGTTCCTCTTGCGGCAGATGTAAACGAGGGTAAAAGCTGGTATGATGCAAAAGGTTGATTTTACGGTAATCCGAGCAGATAAGAATACCGATGATGAAATATTTTCAATGCTTTCAGAGCTTGAATCACAGACAATTCCTGACGGCTGGTCTGCAAACGGATTCAGAGCAGAAGCCGAAAAAGAAAACGGATATGTACTTTATATTGAAGATAATAACAGAATAATATCACTTCTTACAGCATATACAGCCGCTGATGAAGCCGATATCACAAATGTTGCGGTTGATATTTCAATGAGAAGAACAGGACTTGCAAAAATACTTCTCTCTGAATTTGAAGCTATGCTCCCTTGCAATATTACTGAGATTTTCCTTGAGGTAAGAGCCTCAAATGAGCCTGCAATAAAGCTTTATTCTTCATTCGGATATGAGCAGATAGCTGTAAGAAAGCGTTTTTACTCTAATCCGATTGAGGACGCAATAATAATGAAAAAGAAGGTTGGCGAAAACTAATGCTTATACTTGGTATAGAAAGTTCCTGCGATGAAACAGCCGCAAGTGTTGTAAAGGACGGACGTGAAATCCTTTCAAATGTTGTTTCAACTCAGATAGAAGAACACAGAAAATACGGCGGAGTTGTCCCTGAAATCGCATCACGCCGTCATTGCGAAAATATTCTTGGCGTTGTTGAAGCGGCTATTGCCGAAAGCGGAAACAAATTAGCAGATATTGATGCAATTGCCGTTACTTACGCTCCGGGACTTATCGGTGCTTTACTCGTCGGTGTAAGCTTTGCAAAAGGACTTGCTATGTCTGCGAACAAGCCGCTTGTTCCTGTTCATCATATTGCAGGACATATCGCATCAAATTATCTTTCACACAAAGAGCTTGAACCGCCATATCTCTGTCTTGTAGCAAGCGGCGGACACAGCCATATTGTTGAAGTCCTCTCATATACAGATTTCAGAATAATCGGCAGAACAAGAGATGATGCCGCCGGTGAATGTTTCGATAAATGTGCAAGAGCAATGGGATTTCCATACCCAGGCGGTGTACATATCGATAAAGCCTCAAAGCTTGGTGACGCTTCTGAATTCAAGCTTCCTCACCCAAAGGTTGCGGGAAATGAATTTGATTTCAGCTTTTCAGGGCTTAAAACAAATGTTATCAATATGATACATAATTCACAGCAAAAGGGCATTGAACTTAATTTCAACAATCTCTCAGCAAGTATTCAGAACACAATTTCTGAAATTCTTACAGAAAAGACTATAAATGCGGCAAAAGCACTCGGATATAGTACAATTGCGGTTGCAGGCGGAGTTTCTGCAAATTCGGGAGTAAGAGAAGCTATGACAAAGGCTTGTGAGGAAAATAATTTCAGATTATATCTTCCTGATATGAAGCTTTGCGGTGACAACGGAGCAATGATAGGCTGTCAGGGATATTATAATTTCATCAACAACATTACAGCTGATGAAAGTCTTAACGCTGTAGCTACATTATCACTTGAAAATAAATACATTTCAAAATAACAGCAAGAGTTTATACTCTAAGTATTCAGAATGTTGTGTGTTTTACACTATTATTATACAATCACAATGTGAAATATAACGATTTTATATTAAAATATTGACAACACCTATATTTTATGCTATACTTTATGTAAAGACAAAACAATGTTAAAAATATATTTCTGATATATTCTTTTTTACCTCATCCTCCCTCCTTATTTTAATGATGAAAGACGCTTTTAATGTTTAATGACACTTATAATATTACAAGGCGACTGATTCGAGCAAAACAAAAAGCATCACTTTGGTGGTGCTTTTTGTTTTTGTTTGATAATCGCAAGAAATCACAATGTAAATATCACATTTTCAGCCGAGTTTTCCCTGTATTTTCAGAGCAAAGCATAAATATTTCATATATTTAGACTGTATATACGTTTCCACTTTGCAATAAATGTTAAAAATACGAAAATTCTATTGCAAAGCCGATGTTTTTATGATATAATATAAAATAGTCTGTTAGGGCATTATTCTGCCTTTAATATATAGTTTAAGGAGTTTATTCTTATGAATTCAAAAGAAATAGTTCAGCCTAATTTATTCCCCTTTCCATTCCCTGTTCATCTTGTTTTTGCATGTCTTGCATTATTTTTCTTCATAATCCTTTATCTGAGAGATAGAAAGACATATCAGCTTATTTTCACTTTCGCTATGCCGCTTTCTCTCGTTATCTGGATTACAAACAACCGTACATTTTTCTATTTTGTCGGAATAGTAGAACTTGCACTTATCATTATCGCTCTTGTTACTGCTATACTCGATAAAATCAAAAAGAAAACTCAAGCTTCTGAAACAGAAACCACAGGTGAAAACACAGAAGCAGCCGACTCAGCTATTGCAGATAATGCGGTAATCACTGAGGAAACAGATTCACCAACAGAAGAATAATTGCAATCCCGCCTGTCCTCATAAGCTGATATATCGTCTTATGACGACAGGCTTTGTTTATAGAAAGAGGATATTTATGAAAATTGTAATCCTTGACTGGAAAACTATGACTGAAAACGCTGATTTATCTCCCGACTGCTTTAAAAATCTCGGTGATGTTCAGTGCTACGATTTTACACCGAATAATCTTGCGGCAGAACGTATCGGTGACGCAGACGCAGTTCTCTGCAACAAGGTACTTATCACAAAAGAAGTAATCGAAAGCTGTAAAAATCTTAAATATATCGGATTATTCGCAACAGGCTTCAACAATGTTGATATCGCCTGTGCCGCAGAAAATAATATCACTGTATGCAATGCAGGCGAATACTCCACAATGGCTGTTGCTCAGCAGGTTTTTGCATATCTCACTCATTACTGCAATAAGATTTCCGTATATGATAATTCCGTAAAAAACAACGACTGGATTAACTCAACATCTTTTTCATATTTCCCGTTTGTAACTCAGGAGCTTGCAGGCAAGACAATTTCAATTATCGGCTATGGAAGCATAGGAAAGGCTGTTGCTAAAATCGCTGATGCTTTCGGGATGAATATTCTTATTTCTACACGCACAGTCCACGAAAATTGTCCGTATACTGTAACTGATATAGATACAGCAGTAAAGAATGCTGATTTTCTCACGCTTCACTGCCCACTCACTGACAAAACAAATAAAATGGTAAATTCAGCTTTTTTATCTAAAATGAAAAAATCCGCTGTACTGATAAACACTTCAAGAGGTCCTGTCGTTGAC
>JAFWWU010000027.1 GCA_017523285.1 Ruminococcus sp. | reverse complement strand
ATCGTCATCGTCGTCGTCATCATCGTCGTCTGACTCTTTTCCGCCTGCAAGAGCATAATTTTTCTTCTTGTTTTCAGCGATAATAGCCATTACTGTTGCAACACCGATGTAAAGAACGAGAATGAGAACTTCTGCAATAATAATAGGCATCATTGCACTGTTCATAATACCACTTAATGATGTGTGTACTGATGAAGCACTTGCACTTACAAGGATATTATATCCATTTGTGAATGCTACGTTTTCATAGTAATCATCAGCAGTCTTGTTTACATCTTCAATGATTGTATCAACCTTTGTGCTGAGCTTTTCAAGGTCTGCTTCAACCTTTTCTATCTTAGCTGTTGTTGCTGAAGTTGCTGTCTGGAGTGCTGTGATTCTGTTTGTATAGAAAGTAATCTGCTGCTGAGCGTTTGATACTTCCTTCTGTGCTTCAATCTTCTGATTGATAAGCTTGTTGTATTCATCTGATGCTACTGTTGACTGTGTCTTTGTATCATCAGTACCATTACCGAAGATAATGATTGAATCCTTTTCATATGTATTGATTGACTCTGTTACTGTTGCAAGTGTTGCCTGTGAAACTGTCATTGAACGTGTAAGAGCATCAATTCTGTACTGATAGTAGTTGATTAATGTTTCCTTATCCTTTGTTACATTGTTTACTGTAATATATGATGAAAGGAGGTCGATATCCATCTGCTGAATTGTATTGATTGTTTCGCTGAGATCTGCAAATGTATAGCCTGTAACATTTGAACGGAATCTTGCTGTATCGTCCTTAGCAAGCTTATCAACATATGATTTGAGTGTCTTGAGATTTGTGCTGAAAACCTCAACAGCTTCTGCATAGTCATAATCCTGATATGAGATAGCCTTTACAGCGCTACCGAGTGCTTCATTGTAGCCGTATGTTTCAAAGAAGTAGCCACGATAGTTTTCAAGAATTGTATTAAAGAGATTTGCAGCTTCACTACCACTAAGACCTGTTGCTGAGTAGTTGAAGTTTACCTTGTACTGTGTAGGAGTATACTTTGTTTCAAGCATCTTCTGTGCAGCACTGAGAGCATTACTGCTTCCGCTTTCGTAAATTGACTGATATGCTGTAATTCTGTCAATAGCGTCAGCAGGTCTGATACCGTCAATTGTAATACCCTGACGTACACTTTCAAGCATAGAAAGTGAATGTCCGAGTTCTGTAAGACTTCTTTCAATTACAACAGGATTTTTGATTGTATATTCATCAAATTCAGTTCCGTCAGGAGCTTTACCCTCTTCGATACCATCAAATGTAAAGCTTACAAGAGCTGTAAGAGGAGTTCTGTTTGAAGAACGTCTTGTGCTGATTGCTGAGCCGCCAAATACAAGCCCTGCAATTACAACAGCTGTAACAAGCCAGATAAGGAAATATTTTTTGAGCATTTTGAATATTCCCGCAAGGGAAATAACTACTTCATCCTGCTGTTCTTCATTTTTCAGCGTAATGTTAAGATAACGTTCGTCTTTCTTGTTCATTTTAACCTCCGAAACCTTTTGGTATTTCAATATAAATATATCATTTTACACGATACAATAATCATTATAACACATTCAGGCGTTATTGTAAATAGATTTCCGATGAAAACTCATCGAGGGAAATAATGTCTTTTTTATAAAAAAGCAACAAATTATTTACACGAACTTTATACATATAATCACTGCCATTGCTATTTCGACTATTGTAATCAAAGGAAATCCAATCTTGAAATACCAATGCTTTGTTTTATGTCTGAAAAGTGACATTGCCGCAGTGCCGCCAATGCCGCCTCCGAGAACTACAAAAAGAAACAATACCTTTTCAGGAATTCTCCACTTATGCTTCTTTGCCTTCTGCTTGTCAACAAACATTGCAATAAATGCCGTAAGATTTATAACAAGCAAATAAATCAATATAATAATTTCTGTCTTACCCATTTTCTACTCCCTAAAGAAAATCAGGACGACACAATGCCGCCCTGACGTATATTATTAATTATGAATTAACCAAGTCTTTTTTCAAGGTTTTCAAGCTGAGCATAAAGTTCAGCAGGAACATTACCGCCCTTAGAAGCAATATCTTCATCATAATATCTTCTCATTTCTGCGATTTCCTTCTTCCAGAGATCAGCATCAACATTGAGAAGCTTATCCATAATTTCAGGTGTAACTTCATCTTCGATACCTTCAACGTTGATATCATTCTTCTTAGGAAGATAACCGATTGCAGTTTCATCTGCTTCAACAGTTCCGTCACATCTCTTGATGATCCAGTCGAGAACTCTCATGTTGTCGCCGAAACCAGGCCAGATAAAGTTGCCGTTTTCGTCCTGCTTGAACCAGTTAACATTGAAGATCTTAGGAGCCTTATCGCCGAGCTTCTTGCCCATTTCGAGCCAGTGTGCCCAGTAATCGCCAACATTGTAGCCGATAAATGGCTTCATAGCCATTGGGTCGTGACGGAGAACACCTACTGCACCTGTTGCAGCAGCAGTTGTTTCAGATGAAACAGCTGAACCGATGTATGTACCGTGTGTCCAGTCAAATGACTGATATACGAGTGGAGTTGTTGATGCACGACGACCACCGAATACGATAGCTGAAATCGGAACACCCTCCGGATTGTCAAATTCAGGTGAGATGCATGGGCAGTTTGTAGCTGGAGCTGTGAAACGTGAGTTAGGATGAGCAAGCTTTTCGCCAGCCTGTGTGAATTCCTTACCGTTTACCTTTGAGCCCTTCCACTCTGTTGCATTTTCAGGTGGATTCTTGTCAAGACCTTCCCACCAAACTGTGTTGTCATCATTGTTGATAGCAACGTTTGTGAAGATAGCATTCTTCATTGTTGAAGCAAGCGCATTGTAGTTTGACTTAGCGTTTGTACCAGGAGCAACACCAAAGAAGCCGTTTTCAGGGTTGATAGCATAGAGTCTGCCATCCTTGCCAGGTTTGAGCCAAGCAATATCGTCACCTACTGTGAATACCTTGTAGCCGGCCTTCTGATATCCCTCCGGCGGAATAAGCATAGCAAGGTTTGTCTTACCGCAAGCAGATGGGAATGCAGCACAAACATACTTTGTTTCGCCATCAGGCTTCTGAACACCGAGAATAAGCATGTGTTCAGCCATCCAGCCTTCATTCTTACCCTGGAATGAAGCGATACGGAGAGCAAAGCACTTCTTTGAAAGAATAACGTTTCCGCCGTAAGCTGAGTTGATTGACCAGATTGTGTTATCTTCAGGGAACTGAACGATGTATCTCTTTTCAGGGTCAACATCAGCCTTTGAGTGAAGACATCTAACGAAGTCGTTTGAATCGCCGAGCTTATCGAAAGCAGCCTTACCCATTCTTGTCATAATATCCATATTGAGAACAACATAGATAGAGTCAGTAATTTCAACACCAACCTTTGAGATAGGTGATGCAACAGGGCCCATTGAATATGGAATGATATACATTGTCTGACCCTTCATAACTCCGTCATACATTGGTCTGAGCTTATCATACATTTCCTGTGGGTCGCACCAGTTGTTTGTAGGACCTGCGCCTTCCTTTGTCTTAGTACAGATAAATGTTCTGTCTTCAACACGAGCAACGTCGTTTACAGCAGTTCTGTGGTAAAGACAACCCGGAAGCTTCTCCTGGTTGAGATAGTACATTTTATTTGGATCATTATCAGGTAATGAAGTAACCTCTTTTGTAAGCTCTTCGAGCTGTTCTTTTGATCCGTCGATCCATACAACCTTATCAGGTTTACAGAGAGCAATCATCTCGTCAACCCATTTTAATACATTTGCATTATTTGTCAGTGACATGGTAGTAACCTCCTAAAATAGTCGTTTTTCTGAAGAAAATTCAGATCAACAGGGCAAATAATTCAAATTTACCTCATTTACTATTATAATGCTTTTATGTCAAGCTGTCAATAGTATTTTTAATTAATTAATTTTATTGACCGATATCAGCAATACTGATAAAATATAAAATATTTCAGCAAATTCTGATTGACAAAACAATATTTATATAGTACAATAAATTTTAATCGGGGAAATTTATTCCCACGAAATAATGACAAAAGGTTGGATTTCAATTATGAAGAATATGAAAATAGAGAATTTATATGATTTAAGCCATACACTTGCAAAGGATTATCTCGGCGGTCTTGAATATCCGTGGCAGGCACTTAAAGGTATAAGCGAATTCATCATAAAGCTCGGAAATACACTCAGCACAGACGAATATGATAATCCGTCTGAAAACGTATGGGTACATAAAACAGCAAAGGTATTCCCTACCGCTTATCTCGGTGCACCATGCATTATCGGTGCAAATACAGAAGTTCGTCACTGTGCATTCGTAAGAGGAAGCGCACTCGTCGGAGAAAACTGCGTTGTAGGCAATTCAGTTGAGCTTAAAAATGTAATTCTTTTTGATAATGTACAGGTTCCTCACTATAATTATGTAGGCGACAGTATTCTCGGCTACAAGTCACACATGGGTGCAGGAAGCATCACATCAAATGTAAAATCAGATAAGACAGAGGTTACTATCAGAAACAAGGATTCAAGAATTGAAATCGGTCTTAAAAAGACAGGCGCATTCCTCGGCGATTTCGTTGAAGTAGGCTGCAACAGCGTACTCAATCCGGGAACTGTTATCGGCAGAAATTCAAGCGTTTATCCTTTAAGCTTCATAAGAGGCTATATTCCCGCTGATTCTATTCATAAAGTAAGCGGAGAAATTATTTCAAAAAATTAAGAACAAGTATTTTCTATACAAAAAATCCTCAGTTCAAAAGGGCGGTAGCCGTAAAGAAGTAAATCCAGAGAAGAAAGCAGTCTTCTCTGGATTTTATTTATATTCAGTTTGACAAATTAGAATTTAATATACTTCCCATAATATGTATCATGGTTGAAATAAAGGCGGCTATTTCACACTTACAGAAATCCATTCATCGGAATGAATAAAATCATATTTAAGCATTTCGGGTACAGATTCATAACAATGAATCAAATCATCGTAATTATGTGCGGTATATATCTTGCCAGATTGTGCAATAAACACCATTGCTGGATAGTAATAACCTATCTCACCAACGAAGAACGCCGACTCACCAGAAAATAATTGCACATTTTCAAGATATCTGTCAAACGTTTCTGCGAAATCCTGTTCAAAACGTTCTTCATCAACGCTTTCATCATGTGTTGGATACAGACTGAATTCGATATCAGGTGCTCTGTTGAGTAATGCATCTTCTGACTCATTGAAATACCAGCTATCCGAGATTCCATAGTATTCTTTTAAGAAATTCTCGGCATATTCTGGAATTGTAACCCCAAATGATGTATAAAAAGCTTTTACCTCAGTTAAATCAACGCAGCGTCCCTTATACCACCCTGCTGTTTTCAGACAAGTTATAATTTTATCATCTGTCGTTCCATTGAGAATAACTCTTCTCACCATTATATCACCTTTATATGTTAAATTTAAGTTTGTCGTCAGTTAATTATAGCATTGTTGATATAAAAAGTCAACACCATAAGCAACGCAAAGCCACTTCTGACATAATATCAAAAGTGGCTTTTAATACTTCTTTACGACTATCGCATTAACAAACTGAAGATTTTTTCATTATTAATTACACTGAGTTCCGCCTGAAAGCGTTCCGTTTACATAGACGCTCTGATTGCTTGTTTTTATAAGCTCTGTACCTGAAACAGTACCACCTGTATAAAACTTAGCACCTGTATTGCTGCTGCATCCTGCTGTAAGAGTTGAAACACTCTTGTTTGCAAGGAATGATGCTATAACCTTTGAGCCGTCTGCAAGTGTAATTCTTGTACCTGAGCCTGCCGAGCATGAAGCTGTAAGAGTAGAAGCCATTTCGCTTCCTCCCATACCGCCCATTCCACCCATACCGCCTGAGCCTTTGTTTATTACATAAACTCCGCCTGTATAGGATTTTGTTCCGTCGCAGTCAAAAGGCTCGTTGCCGTTTGTTATAGCAATACCGCCTGAAACAGTAAGAGCTCCATTTGAATCAAAACCGTCATGGTCGCCGTCTGTAACATTTACAAGAGCAAATCCGCCTTTAAGGTTAAGAGAGTAATTTCCGCCCGAAGTAGAGCCGAAACCGCCTCCCCAGCCGCCTGGCGACATATTTCCTGAGCCGTCAGCACCGCCTGCGGCATTGTATCCGTCATCAGTAGAATTGACAATTACCGTTCCGCTGTTCTGAGTTATGTTAAGCCCTTCCATACCTTCGTATGCAGAACTTACAACAACTACTATATCATCGTATGTTGAAGCAGTACCGTTACCTATCGTAAGGTCAGCATCAGTATGAACAGCGTCATCACTTGATTTAAGGTCAAGTCTGCCGCCTGCAAGAAGGATATTTCCGTTTGCGTGAACGCAGTCGTCAGTTGAATTGATATTGATATTTCCTGCATTTACATTTATAACGCCTGTAATTTCAGCAGATGTTGTATCATCAGTTGTACCTGCTTTAAGTCCCTTTGCACTTACAGCAGTATCTGTACTTCCTGAACTTCCGCCCCACATTCCGCCTGTTGAGCCCGATGAAGACGCAGGACAGGTTGTTTCTATTGTGATATCTCCGCCATTCACATCAAGAAGCTGTGAAGCATGAATACCGTCAGAATATGCTGTAATGTTGAGCTTTCCGCCGTTTATTGTTACATTGCCCTTACCTGTTGTTGTATCAGTTTCAGTAGACTTTATACCGTCGCCCGAAGTTGATTTCACAGTAAGGCTTAATGTGCTGAAATCAGTATCAGCATCATTACCTATTGTAATACTGTCTTTGCCTCTTACAGCGTCATCAACGGCATTTACAGTAATATTTCCGTTATATATTTTAAGGTCGTTCTTGCAGACTATTCCGTCCTGACAATTGCCGTTTACTGTAAGAGAGCCGCTGCCCTTGATTTTAAGGTCATCCTTTGAATATACAGCTCCGCAATCGGAATCAGCATTTGTATATGAAGTTCCGTCTGAAATTGTATTTACTGTGCCGCTTTTGGCTACAAGCTGAACTTCATCGCCTATTGACTCAACATATATCGGAGAGTTTTTTGTATTTGTGAGCTCTGCACCCATTAAATCAAGCTCAACAACACCGTCGGGATATGCTGTTTTGTCTACGTTTACGAAGATTTGTCCTCCGTCCATAGAGCCGCTGACAGCAAATACCCCCGGCTGCTTTACGGTAATTACACCGTCGGCAACAGACGCAGTTTCAGCAGGTGCATTTGTAGAAATTCCGTTGCCTGAAAGTGCTATTCAGTAACCGTCCACCGTTTCAGTCTGAGAGGTTGTTCCAAGATTAACGCTATTGAATTCAGTAGATACTGCCGACATAGCAAAAGTTTTTGACGCTCCGCTTGTGTGGGTTACGGTAGAGCCGTTACTTTCATTTGTCAGCGTATAAGTAGCGCCATTTTTGATTGTAGCGTCACTAATCAGAACATACTTGAACTTTTTAAGTGGTTTTGCAGTTATAGAATCAGATATACTGATTGCATTTGCCTTCTTCCAGCAGCCGTCTGTATTTGATGTATCATCAATGCAATTGAGAAGCATTGCTCCCTGAGTTGCATTAATAAGCGTTGCCTGATTGTCGGTAGCAGTAGCAACTACTGTTCCGCCTGTAATATTGATGCCTGTAACAGCAGTAAGACCTCTGTCACCGCTTGCTGTGACATTACCGCCTGAAATATCAATTGTAGTTTCAGCCTGAATAGCGTCATTTCCTGCCTTGATAAGAACAGTACCGCCTTCAATTGCAACATCACCCTTTGATGACTTGATACCATCGCCCTCAGCTTCGATATTGAGAATACCATCTTTTACTGTAACTGAAGATTTACCTCTTACAGCATCCTCTGTTTCTGTGATAATATTAACAGTACCGCCATTGAACTTGATATCATTATTACAATGAATTGCGTGCTGAACAGGAGCGTTTACCTCAAGAGTTCCGCTTCCCTTAATAGTCATATCATCTTTAGCATGAATTACAGCACATTCAAGATAATCGCCTGCATAAGCAGCTGTGCCGCCGTTTATTACATTGGTCTTTCCGCTTACGAGATTAAGCGAAGTGTTTTCAGCATTTTCGATGTAAATTGCAGGCTGTGATGTGCCTGTGATATTTACTCCGTTAAGGAAAATCTTTACTGTGCCTGTATCAGCAGTTTCATCAGCTACACTTACAACAATCTGTCCGTCAGTAAGACTTCCGTCAACATAATATGTACCCGAAGCTGAAATAGTAACCTTTGAGCCATCTGCAACAGCATTTGTACCGTCAACTGTAATTGAACTTCCGTTGAGGTGGATATATGTAATATCCTCGGCAGTTTCAATGTAGTTGATTTTTCCTGTTACAATACTTCTGCTGAGCGCAACAGCATCAACAATATCAACAAGACTATCCTGATTGACATCAGCTGTAAGTGCAGAATTTCCGCTTAATTCGCTCCCCTCACGTTGAAGAATATAATTCCTCAGCATGGTAAGATCAAATACGTCAACAGCGCCGTCAAGGTCAATATCGCCGAGCGCAAGCGTAGCCGCAGACGCAGGTATTGCAGGCAGTGCCGAAGCTGTAACGCATACAGCGGCAACTCCCGCAAGAAGCTTTTTAATTCTTTTTGAACTGTTCATTTTCATACAACTCCTTTTTTCTCATCTTGAATATTCCATATTTATTTTCCCACTCCGATACTATCTGCATTTTATCACCGAAACCTTAAAACAATCTTAAATTCATCTTAAATTCACCTTAAATCAGCAATATTTTTACATAACTTGTATAAAACACACGCTATATTATCAAAAAAGCTCTTTACATAATTAAATCCGCAAACAAATTAAATTTCTGCTTGTATTATTTTAATTTCTATGATATAATTGAAATGTTGTTTTTTATATTTTTCACATAACTTTTTAAAAATAATTAAGACTATTTTAAGAATTGATATGTAAAATATTATTTGGGAAATAAGGAGGAAGGAGGAAAATATTTTGGCTATAAGTACTTTTGCGCGTAAGGAAATCAAGTTTCTGCTTAACATGGAGCAGTACAACGGGATTATGGAAGTAATTGATGAGTATATGAATCCCGATAAATACTGCATCGACGGCAAAGAATACGGAGTTTACAACATCTATTATGACACAAATGATGATTTTCTTATAAGGGAATCTCTCTCTAAGCCCTATTATAAGGAAAAAATCAGACTCAGAAGCTATTATTCACCTGCCAAACCCGATGATATAGTTTTTCTTGAAATCAAAAAGAAAATCGGCGGTGTTGTTGCTAAAAGACGTGTCACAATGACTCTCGCAGAAGCAGACGAATACCTTAAAACCCGCAAAAAACCTGAAACCTCTAAGTACATCACTCAGCAGGTTTTCACCGAGCTTGACGTTTTCCTCAACAATTATTACGTCAAGCCAAAACAGTACATAAGCTATCAGCGCCGCGCCTTTTTCGGCAAGGACAACAAGGATTTCAGACTGACATTTGACCGTCTTATTACAGAAAGACGTGATAATCTGACTCTCAGTGAGCCAAGCTACGGCTCACAGATTATCGGTGCAGACCAGCGCCTTATGGAAGTAAAAATTTCCGATTCTGTCCCTGAATGGCTTATAAACAAGCTCTCAGAGCTTCAGATTTACAAGACGAGCTTTTCAAAATACGGAAAAGCTTATCAAACATTTATTTACAATAAAATATTTGAAAACAGGAGTGTAAATGTATAATGGCAAAAATCGATATTTTCAAGAATGTTCTTGACCGCACAGCCGACAGTCCGATTGAAGAGGTGCTTCAGGGAACTGCATCAACAGCTTCTTCCGCAATAGAAGTTGAACCTTTCTTTATATGTGTTATTTCTTCAATTATCCTCGGTGTACTCACAAGTCTTATATATATGATTACAAGACGCAAAGAGGGCTATTCACAGAGTTATGTAATGACAATGATTATGCTCCCTGCAATAGTTGCTCTCATTCTTCTCCTCATAAACACTACATACGGAGCATTGAGCCTTGCAGGCGCATTCACACTTGTCCGTTTCAGAAGCGTACCCGGCGACCCGAGAGATATTGCATACATCTTCTATTCAATGGCAACAGGCGTTGCATGCGGTATGGGATACATCGGATTTGCAGTTGTTTTCTTCCTCATACTCGGTGCAATCCTCTTCATTACCGATACAATCAATTTCGGCGGCTGTAAAATCAATCACATGACACTCAAAATCACTATTCCTGAAAACCTCGATTACAAAGGCGTTTTCGATCCTGTTCTCAGCAAATATACAACATTCTACAAACTCAGAAGAGTTAAAACAACAAATTTCGGTACACTTTTCGAGCTTATTTACAGCATTGACGTTAAGGACGAAATCAATCAGAAGCAGTTCATCGACGAACTCAGAGCATTAAACGGAAACCTCAACATCAATCTCGTATTATTCAAATACGACGATAAAATTTACGAAAATTAATTAATAACATCGTGGTCAGGCTAATTTTACAGATCTGACCACTTTGTTCTATAAAAATATATAAAATGGGTGATTATTATGGATAAAATAAAACGCTTTTCAGCATTACTGTCTGCAATCATTCTCGTATGTACAGCAACAGGATGTGAAAAGAAAACATCAGGCAACAACAGCAAAATAGCTCTCGAAAGCTCAGTTTCAGCAACCGAGCCAACAGAAGATTCCGAAAGCAATAATTCTGACAGCAGCAGTGATTCATCAACTGATACAGAAAATAGTCAGGCTGAAACAACCACAACTCAGGCAGCTGATTCAACAAATGATAATAATTCCGAAACTCAGACAACCGCACCTGCTGACAATAAAACTCCCGAAGCTACACAGACAACCAAGCCTCAGGAAAACAATACAGGCGGCACACAGTCGGGAAATTCACAGCAGAATAATTCCTCATCCAATAATTCAGAGGGAAATCAGCCTGCAACAGAAGCTCCGACACAAGCACCAACAGAAGCTCCTGCGCCAGAAGAAGTATATACAGGAGAAATCAAGTTCGGCTCAGCAATTTCATCAACAGGAAGCAATATTACTGTAACAGGCACAAAAGCACTCATCACAGCTGGCGGTGATTACAGAATAAGCGGAAAGATTTCAAACGGACAGCTTGAAGTAAATACAAAGGAAAAGGTCAAAATATTCCTTGACGGCGTAAACATTTCAAATTCATCGGGCCCTGCAATTTTTATTTCCGACGCCAAGAAAATAGTTATCGAGCTTGTAGACGGTACAACCTCAACTATCACAGACGGCGGCACTGATAAAATCAACGACGGTGCACTCTTCTCAAACGATACAATTACAATCAAGGGCAATGGAACTCTTAACATCAATTCAAATAATGCTCATGGCATCTCAAGCGACGATGACGTTATAATCCAGTCAGGAACAATCAATATCACATCAAAAAAGACAGGCATTATGGCGAATGATGATATAACAATAAACGACGGAACGCTGAACATCAAAGGCGGCACAAACGGACTAAAATCAAAAGGCACAATGAACATAAACGGTGGTAAAACCATAGTTTACGGCGGAACAAAGGAAGAAAAGAGTGCAGTATTTGCACAATCAGGCTTTACATATACAGGCGGAACTCTTTATGCCGCAGGAAATGCCGTGACTCAGCCTTCATCGATGTCAGCACCTTGCTTTGTAGCAGCATTCTCAGCTGCAATGCCTGCAAACTCTACAATAAAAATCAAAAAGAACAACAGCGATCTTGTAACCCTCAATCCTCATAACAGCTACAAATGCATAATGATAATGTCATCAGATGTTCCGACAGGTTCATCACTAAGCGTAAATATCGATAACAAGGATTACGGCACATATACTCTCAAAAGCGGACTTAACGCTGTAAATGCAGGTTGATAGCGACAATATCATTTTAAAGACAGGCTTAAGTGCCTGTCTTTATTGTTTGTTTATACTGTTATATGTTCATCAAAATACTATAACGAGCATAATATTTATAAAAAATGAATATTATTATATGTATTTACATATTAATAAAAAATTAACCTCAAAAAACACGATATAGTATACATTTGTGCATTTAAGTGCATAAAATGTAATTGTAAATAAATCGTTAATAGCTTATAATGTAATTGACATTTGGGAAAGAAGCTACAATACATAGTATCATGTATCCCCCTCTCATGTATGTGATACTGTTTATTGTATTCTGAATGTTAGCCATAGACATATATGGAGATGATTTGATTTTTTAATCAAAGTTTTTCGATTTTGCCGAATCGAAAACGCAAACATTAAGTAAAAGAAATAACTTTTTTCATCTATGGCAGGCTTGCAGTGCCTACGGTTTAACCGATAGTCAAGCCTAATTCCATCTGCACCCTTTTTATAAGGGTGCATTTTTCTTTTATATGCTTTTTTCGATTGATTATATCTACACAAGTGTAAAAAACGCCCTATCATATACCATTAGTAATAATTACACATTTTTAAACTGCTGTTTATTGTGCAATATGCTCGAAATATCGCTGTATATGCGCCTCGCATCGTCATTTTGTCGTATTTATCGCGTTTTTCTTGACAAATTGGAAAAAAAAGTTTATAATCTCATTGTAAGCATCAATGCTGTGCTTTGCAAAAACAATGATTTTTCCTGCTATGCAGGTAAATCACTTGAAATAATTTTATCATATTTTTCAGGAGGATATCCAATTATGGCAACTGCTAAGGAAAAAAAGGAAACTACTGCTAAAGCTGTTGAAACAGCTGCAACAGAAAAAACTGCAACACCTGTAACAGAAACTGCAACTGCAAAGAAACCTGCTGCTAAAACAGCATCAAAAGCTAAGACAGCTACTAAAACTGCTGCTAAAGCACCTGCAAAGGCTAAGACAGCTTCTAAAACAACAAAAACAGCTACAAAGGCTAAGGAAGAAGTTTTCATCCAGCTCGGCGGCAATGAAATCACTGCTGAAGCTCTTATTGCTAAGTCAAAGGAACTCGCAGGAGTTAAGACAATCAAGTCTGTAAACGTATATGTAAGACCTGAAATCAACAAGGTATTCTACGTTATCAACGGTGACGTTTTCGGTGATTTCGATCTTTATTAATCAGTAAAACAGCAAAGGGTATCGGCTTTTCCGATACCCTTATATTTTTATATTGTAAGACTAAGCTTTGTCGGCTTCATTATGCCGCTTGGCTTATTTTTTTTGTTTTCTCTGAGCGATTCGTCTGTATGTTTCATCACATCGGATAAAGCTACTTTAGGTCCGCAATTGAATTTATACATTCCAAGACTTACGGTAATGAAATACGGCTTACCGCTTTTCTGATTAAGGTCATCGAAATACTGAGCAATTCTTCTTTTAAGGATTTCCTGAATATCAGGAACCTCCACAAAAGCAAATGCGGCATATTCATCTCCGCCTATTCTTGCAACAATATCCCTGCCTCTGAAACAGCGTTTGATGATATTTGCGATAGATTTAAGAGCAAAATCTCCCTCAGTATTACCAAACGAAGCATTCACCTTTTTAATATTATTCATACTGATAAATACAAGCAGAGCTTCTCTGCCCTTGTTTTCGGGCATTGAGATTATTTCCGAAGCCGACTGGATAAATCCACGTCTGTTCATAATTCCTGTAAGCTCATCCATTATCGAAGCGTTAGTAAGCTTTTCGTTGTTATCCTTCATCTGTTCAAGGTTTTCACGAAGCTTCTGATGAATTTTAACCTGCTCTTCGGTAAGGTATTTCATTTTAAGAGCAATATTGACCTGATCGAGAATAACAGCAGAAAAATACGAATAATCCCTTATATCAAGCTCTGCTGCAAGAATTCCGTAGTTTTCAGCGGCAAAATAAAGCGGGGATATAAGAATTGTATGCTGTCTGTCAGATTCCGAGCAGAGTCTGAAAATTTCATCTGTGTTTACAACAGTATTCACACTATTCTCCTGAACAATTCCCTCCTCAGAGAAGCATACATATTTCATTTTTTCGGGACGTCGCCACACTCCGTTCACATAGCAGTTCACAACCTGCTGATTAAGGAATAGATGCGAGCTTTTTACACCAAGTCCGTTAAGATTATGACAAATTGAAGTATAAAAGCTGTCATTCTTATCGATATTCGAAATAAAGCTGTTTACAGCCTCTCCTGTGGAGGTATAACGAACTTTGTTTCTCTTTTCAATTTTATGTATTATTTCATATCCGTTGCAAATAAGGAACTTTGTAATCTTCTCGGTCATCTCGCCCATCGCCTTATATCGCCCGTTATCAAAAGCAATATCAAGGATTTTCTTCTTAAGCACTCCAAGACCGTAAAGGAAAACATCAAATTCGAGCATATCGAAATCAATTTTTCTGTAAAGCGAAAGCAGAACCTCGTCTGTAACGTCTATTTTTTCATTTTCGCCCTCGGCATATTTTACAAGTCTGCCTGCATATTCAAACATAGGCTCTAGACCTGCGGCGGATATATCACAGTTGAACAGAACCGAAACATCATTCACAAGCTCTTCCCAGCTATACTCAACAAGAGCAGTTCTCTCAAATTTGAATTTGAAATCGCTGAGCAGTGAGCTACATCCGCATGACTCTCTGAAAACAGCCTGAGATTTAAGAACAGTATCGTTTCTCGTTCCTGTCTTTATGCAATTTATGCACTGTTCAAGCGCCTTATACGCCATATAAGACATATCTGTATGCACAGTAGTAAGCTTTGGTTCTATCTTCATAGAAGATACAGCGTCATCGTATCCGACAACAGCAATATCCTTGCCTACGCTTCTTCCGTTTTCCGCAATAACCTCATAACCTGCTATAGCCATACGGTCATTGGCAAAGCAGAAAGCATCTACATCGGGATTATTCAGCATAATCTCTCTTACAGCATTATGACTGAATTCGCTGAGGTCACCCACAGCATAAAGCGATTTGTCAAACGGAATATCAAACTCCCTCAATACTTCACGATAAGCGTTGTATCTGTTTGTGGAATCCTCATTCGATGACGGACCGCTTACAAATGCAATATGCTTTTTTCTATGCACAGTTATAAGATGACGTATAGCGTCCTTTAAGCCGTCACAATTAAAGCTGATTGAAGATATATCGTCGATTTTCTGAGCAATGGTGACAATCGGGATATCGATAAAACTCCTCATTGCCTTCTTTATTTCTTCGGCATTAACAAAAGTACCGATAGAAGCGGATTCTATAATCACACCGTCAAGACATTTAGGAGTAATATATTCAAGCAGATTTGTAAACTGATAATGATATGTTGTATCTTCTTTTTTTCTGTAATCATGTCTTATGTATTTTACAGGAATAATGAAAAGATTGACGTTGTTTGCCTCTGCACTTTTAACAGCACCGCTTATAATTTCAGCAGTATTTTCGTTATCCGCAGACGGAACAATAAGACCGATATTCAAGCGTTTATTCACAAATCCACCTCCGAAAAATTGTATAATATATCAAAATAATTATAACACGCTCAGTATAAAATGTCAAGAAATATTGTTTTTTTGGCAATATCTGCATAATTATGGATGTTGCCTTAAATTTTCTCAATTCAATAACAAAATATTACAATTTTCGTGTTTTTATTGAAATTTCTGAAAATATGTGATAAACTATAGGCAATAAAGCAATTACCATTAATACATAAGGTAGGAAACAATATGAAAAATCCATTTTCTGTTATTGCACGTTACTTTAATTTTAAATCTCCATTAACTTATATAGGTTGTTTAGGTACATTATTTATATTTGGCATAGATTTAGTTATGCTTATATTAATCGGAAGCTGTGTTGCTAACCGCAATTCAGAACTTCGAGAAAAATACGAAAGCATTAAATACAGCACTACCTCTTCACTCCCCGATGAAATAAAAATCAATGATAAATATTATTTAAAAAAATCATTTGCAACAGAATATATGATTGAAGATTCACAAGGACAAACACTCATACTCGTTCATCAGAATCTATCAGTCTATCGTGCGGCTTTGGGAGATTCAAAAAAATATGTATTCGCTTCAGCTGATGGAAAAGTAATTAAAAAAGGAAGAGGTAGATTTGATTTATGGAGCAACGCTGAATACTACACTTACTATTCACCGGATATACTGATAGAACTTAACTCTCGTTTATACAATCTTGACGGAAGTCGATCCGGTAAAACCATAAAAGTCACCTATGGTTACAACGATGACACCTCTGATTACTCCAAATATGCTATTTCATATTCTAAAACAGATAATAAAAATAGAATATATCTTTCTGACTCAAATAAAATTGCTTATAAAGATATCCCGTTTTTCGAAAAATATGAATGGGTTTCAGATGAAATACTTTTCATATATACCGAAGATTACAGCGGCTATATTCATCTTAGAGATGATGAACCTCAATTCACAAAACTTGATATCAATGTCGAATCTTTCAGAAAAATTAAAAATAATCTTATACACGTCAAAACCGATAAAAAAGATTATGTAATCAACTTTTCTGATAACTCACCTGTTTTCTATCCGTCAAACAACTCTATTGTATTTGAGTATATAAGCGACTGCGGAAATGATGTTTATCTTATAAACAATGATAGAACATATCAATTTCTTGTAATTGATAATGAACAGGTTGAAGTATGTGAGATTGATAATTTGGATAACGACACTTATCTTACAGCTTATGACAGAATAATAATTGCAGGTCACTACGAAGAAGGAAACGACAACTATATCAGAACTGTTTATACTTTAGAAGAATATTAAGGAGAAAAAAATGAAAAATTTTAAATTCAAAAGCTTTTTATGTCTGTTTATAACATCCCTGTTTCTTTTCTCGCTTACAGGATGTCAGACGCTTGAAGAATCCTCAACAGCCGATTCATCAAGCAAAATTATCGAGGTTATTGACGCAACAAGCAAAAACGATTCAACCGAAGCGGATTCATCGGAAATCGTCACAACCGAACCCGAAACACAGGAACAGACAACCACCGCACCGCCAACCGAACCTCCCACAGAGGCACAGACAGAACCGAAAATCGATGAAAACGGCACATACACCTCAAAGGAAGACGTTGCACTCTACATCCATACATATAATAAACTGCCGCAGAACTTCATCACAAAAAAAGAAGCCGAAAAGCTCGGCTGGGAAGGCGGCTCGCTTGAGCCTTACGCTAAAGGAAAGTGCATAGGCGGAAGCCATTTCGGCAACTATGAGGGTATCCTGCCCGAAAAGGACGGCAGAAAATACACCGAGTGCGATATTGATACTCTCGGAGCTAAAAAACGAGGGGCAAAACGCATTGTTTTCTCAAATGACGGTCTTATCTATTATACAGATGACCACTACGAAACCTTTGAACTCTTATACGGAAATGAGGAATAGCTATGAAAGTTACTATTGACGGCAGAATCATTACAAACCGCATACAGCTTCACGAATTATTCGCCTCACAGCTTGATTTTCCCGAAACCTACGGAAAAAACCTTGACGCTCTGTATGACTGTATCACAGATATTCACAAGGAAACAGAAATTGAAATCATAAACTATGAAGCACTCTACGATAATCTCGGAAACTATGCAAAAGTGCTTGTAAAACTGCTCGGACAGGCTGAAAAAGAGAATAAATATATCACTTTCAGCGGTGATATGTAAGATATGTAAATAATAAGGGTATCGGATTTCCGATACCCTTATTTTGCGGGCGGATGATGTCTGCCCATATATACTTATACATAATTTTCATTAAGAAGCTGCTGTTTCAAATCCCATAACTGCTTTGATAAATCTACATAATACTCATGCGGATTTTCAAAACGCTTCACTTCATCCCATATTGTAGAAAGCTGCTGCTTTGTATATTCTCTTATTCCTTCTATATCAGGAAGATTATACACGATTTTTCCGTTTTCGGCTATTTTTACAAGCATTTTCTTTGCCGTAAAATCAGTTACCTTCTTCTTTTTATAGGTCTGCTCAGGATTGAATATAACATACGGCTTGCTGTCGTCAATAATTTCTCCCTCAACAGTAATTACATCGGCAATTGCTTTTCCTGTCTGATTGTCAAAAAGTCGCCACAATTCCTTATTTCCGGGATTTGTAATCTTGATTACATTTTCCGAAATCTTAATCTTAGGAATGACTTTTCCGTTTCTTTCAACTGCAACAAGCTTATATACTCCACCGAATACAGGCTCGGATTTTGATGTAATAAGCCTTTCACCTACACCGAAGCTGTCAATTTCAGCCCCCTGAATAAGCAAATCCCTTATGATATACTCATCGAGAGAGTTTGATGCTACTATATTTATATAGTCAAGTCCTGCGTCATTGAGCATCTTTCTTGCCTTTTTGGAAAGATACGCAATATCTCCGCTGTCAATTCTTATGCCTACTCCCCTGTGACCGCTTTTCTCAAGCTCCTTGAATACAGTAATCGCATTAGGAACACCTGATTTCAACACATTATAGGTATCAACAAGGAATGTACAGCTATCGGGATATGCCTTTGCATAAGCACGGAATGCTTCAAGCTCGGTATCGTAAAGCTGTACCCAGCTGTGAGCCATTGTTCCGAGAGCCTTTACTCCGAAATCTCTTTCGGATATTGTGCAGGCTGTGCCGCTGCATCCGCCGATATATGCGGCTCTTGCACCGTAAATTGCTCCGTCATAGCCCTGCGCTCTGCGTGAGCCGAATTCCATAACAGGTCTGCCATCTGCGGCTGTTACAATTCTATTTGCCTTTGTAGCGATAAGGCTCTGATGGTTAATCGTAAGAAGCACCATTGTTTCAATGAATTGTGCCTGAATTGCAGGGCCTTTTACCTTTACTATCGGCTCGTTCGGAAAAATCGGAGTATCTTCGGGAATTGCCCATATATCACACTCAAATCTGAATTTTTCAAGATATGCGAGGAATTTCTCGCTGAACATTTTCTTGCTTCTCAGATATTCAATATCGCTTTCAGTAAAGCTTAAACTGCGGATATACTCAATAAGCTGCTCAAGACCTGCCATAATTGCAAAGCCCGCATTATCTGGAACTCTGCGGAAAAACATATCAAAATAAACTATTTCATCTGCTTTTCCGTTTTCAAGAAATCCGTTTGACATTGTTATTTCATAAAAATCGGTAAGCATTGTAAGGTTGCGGTTATTCATTTAAAATCCTCCTTGCTATCTGACTATAATTCTTAATTTGCCTTTATATTTAACAATCATAACCGTTTCAGGATTATGAATATCCTCTATACTGCAAAAAATATATTTTCCACTTGAATGATAACACACTAAATAACGATTAACAATAATATTCTTCAAATCTTTCTGATAAAGCTCAGAATAACTTTTTGTATAATAATACAAACGCTTACGAGTAGGCAGATGTTTCTTAATGATACAATGATGTACCGTCAACTCCTGATATACAGCAGTATCATCAATATCCGCCCATATATTTGAATCAATATACTTATACATAGCAGCAACACAGCATAATGCAGAAAAAAATACTATAATCATGGAAATCGTTTCATCATTGCACAAATTATATCCTATAAACATAAAAATTATAATTACCGCAATCCATATTGCCAATACTTTGATGCTCATAGGTTTTTTCTCAGATATTTTTTTCTTTTCTTCGTCGCTAAGTTCTTTCCATAAAGGAGCATCCGCCTTTTCTATGAGTTCTTTTTCCCATTTTTTAGGATAATAATAAATAACAAATATAATAATTGAAAACAATATCCAGATTATTAACGTAAAAAAAACAATAGAAAATACAATTTCAATATCATAAATCTCTGAAAAAAGTATTCCCACAAGAGGAGAAAAACTTATCAACATTGATATTGCATTTATATTAAGCGAAATAAGAGCAGGAATCTTAAGCCATTTCATTGAATAACTCCTTATAAAAAATGGGCACACAAAGTGCCCATTTATATTATGTACAAATTAAAGCTTGATAATCTCGCCGTAGAGTTCACGAGGAGCTGAAACTGCATTTGATTCATCAGTATCAATGTGCATAGCTCTTGCGAAGTTTTCGTGTACACGACATACTACATCACCGAAAATAGTGCTTCTTCCATCTGTGTCAAGCTTTACCCATACTACTTCCTTATCCTTAACGCCAAGCTCTTCAGCATCAGCAGGAGTAAGGTGAATGTGACGCTTAGCAACGATTACACCCTCTGCGATTTCGATTTCGCCGCATGGA
The DNA here is from genome assembly GCA_017523285.1 of Ruminococcus sp. Classification (GTDB taxonomy): domain Bacteria; phylum Bacillota; class Clostridia; order Oscillospirales; family Ruminococcaceae; genus Ruminococcus. The sequence goes on along the minus strand of JAFWWU010000027.1, from coordinate 24,664 downwards.
CCAACAATCTTACAAGCACCTGAGCCTGCAATATCGCCTGATTCTCTGATAGGAGCAACGATACCGATTGAACGTGCGTCTGTAGCTGAAAGCTCAACCTGTGTTGCAGGTCTTACAGGACCGAGAATTGAAACACCTGCGAGCTCTTTTTTAGGGCCTACGATAGTAACTCTTTCTTCGCAAGCATACTGACCAGGCTGTGAAAGGTCTTTTTTATGTGTAAGCTTTGCACCTGCACCGAAAAGGATTTCAAGATGCTCCTGTGTAACGTGAATATGTCTTGCTGAAGTTTCAACGATAAAAGTTTTTGCCATTTTTATTTCCTCCAAAAATTTTATTTCCATATATCATTTTACTACTTTTGCAAAAAAAGTCAATAGGTAAATCGAATTTTGTCGAAAAATCACTTTGCCTTTGCAGGCTTGATTTCGATTATTGCTATTTCAGGTCGGTTATTCAGTCTTGCAGGTACGGGATTATTTCCAAGCCCTGAAGTTATGAACATCCAGCCGCCCTTATATCTGAAAAAGCCCTTGTCGTAAACTTCTTCCGTTATTTCCTCTGAAAGCTCTGGAAACCAGTTTCCGTTGTGATACACAGGACCTTTTCCGAAAGGAAGCTGCATCATTCCGCCGTGAGTATCTCCGCACAGCGTCAAATCAGCTCCGAAATCGGCAAATTTCTCATAGTTCGGTATATGAGCAAGCACTATATTATAACGCTCGTTATCATTTTCAAACTGAGTAGAAAGGTCAAATGTAGGCGAATAATATGCGTTGGTAATACCCATAATCTGAAGCTTGTTTTCATTTATCTGTATGTTTTCGGTTTTATATTTCATAACCTTTATGCCTTTTTCGGTAAGCATATCAAAGTAAAAACTGTCCTTATCGTGTTCACCGGGAACAAAATAAACAGGCATTCCAAGCTCTGCGATATCAGCCATAAGCTCAACCGCAATTTCAATTTTATCCTCACTGCTTTTTCTCGTGTACATATCACCGAGAATAAATACGATATCGGGTTCTTCCTTTTCAATGCGGCTGACAACAGTATCTGCGCTTATTGAGAATTTATCGGCATGATAGTCGCTTAATACAGCTATTTTAATCGGATTAACTATCTTATCTGATGTAATTTCTCCGACAGTCGTTTTCATCGTGAAATTATTGAACCACCATATTATAAGCAGAATAAGTATAAACCATATAAAACGTTTGAAAAAGCCGCCTTTTTTCTTCGGAGCTTCTTCCTGCGGCTGCTCTGCCGCATTTTCTTTTGATTTATCTCCCATTATATCTCCATTCTTTATTTCTGAATATGTACGTCAAGCTGATTATACGGAATTTCAATTCCATGCTTATCAAATTCACGCTTTACAGCCTCTGACATATCGTAAAACAATTCGTAATACTTATCATTTGCTACCCAAAGCTTTACAACAATTTCAAGTGCGCTCTCTTTATGTGCACCAAGTCTGATAAGCGGCTCAGGGTCTTTATGAACAAGCTTATTTCTGTCAGTTATCCCCTGTATAATCTCTTTTGCCTTTTCAAAATCATTTGAATAGCTTATATCAAATGTCATATCAAGACGGCGTGTAGGCATTTCAGAGTAATTTATAATCTTAGCATCAGCAACTTTACCATTAGGAATAAGAACTGTCTTGTTATCGGATGTAAGCATTTTTGTGTAAAGAATATTGATTGACTTTATTTGTCCTGTTGTAGAGTCAATTTCAATCATATCTCCCGATTTGAAAGGCTTAGAAAATAAGATTATAAATCCGCCAGCAAGATTTGAAAGATAATTCTGGAGTGCAAGGCTGACTGCAAGACCTGCCGCACCGATAAGTGCAATTATCGACGACATCGGAACTCCGACTAAAGTTAATGCACTTACTATTACTATTGTATAAAGAACAACTCTGATAAATGACACTAAAAAAGCAACAGCGGCATTATCAACAGTTGATTTCTTCATAAATCTACTGATAATTTTAGTTATAATCTTAACTGCAACTATACCTATTATAAAGACAATAACTGCAAAAATCAGTGTAGGCAAAGCACTTTTTATCCTGTCGAGCAAATTATCAAAAAATGTTGACGCTTTTTCAACATCGGCATTTACTTCCTTTGTAATAAACATAAATATAGACTCTCTTTCGTTTTAAACTTGAATATACAATAAATATTATATCAAATCCTGTAAAAAAGTCAACAATCGTGTAAGCAGAAATGAATTTTTCATAAAACTATCACCTTGCATTTGTTGCGAAGATTGTCAAATATATAAAATAATTGTTATTTTCTCTTTTTTTGAAAATTCTTCTTGAAATCTTTTTCCATTTGTAGTATAATTAATTTGTATGTTAAATTTTACGATAGGAGTGTGGAATATGTATTTCGACCTTATGGCTAAGATTTCCGCAACCGAAAAAGTATCGGGTGTTGAACGAGTTGCTGTTACCTTTACAGGTATAGCTGTTGTATTCCTTGTTCTTTTAATCCTTATCATTTTCGTTGGTTGTTTCGGAAAAATCTTTGACAAATCAAAGAAAAACAATTCAGCATCAAATGGCGGCGGTGTTTCTGCACCTGCAGTTTCAAAACCTGCCACAGAAACAAAATCAACACCAATGAGTTTTGCTTGTGAAGAAGATGAGGTTGTTGCGGTAATTTCAGCTGTTATTGCTCAGATGAGCGCCGCTGACGGTAAAACCTACAAAATCAAATCCGTTAAGCGCAGAACCACAACCGCAGGCGGCAGACCAATCTGGGCTGCAGAGGGTATTCGCCAGAACACTAACCCATTTTAATTTTCGTGAAAGGATTTTTATTTTATGAGTGAATTTATTAATCTTTTTCTTGACACTCTGAAAGAAATCTGGCAGACAAGTGGTTTCTATGCTCTTTTCCAGGGCGATGGCTGGAAATCAATTGTAATGCTTCTTATTTCTTTCGTATTTATGTACCTGGCTATTGCAAAGCAGTTCGAACCACTTCTTCTGCTCCCTATCGCTTTCGGTATGTTCCTCACAAACCTTCCTATTATTAATATTGAAGATGCAATGTATCATCCTGAACTCTTCGATTACGTCTATGAATATGCCGCTGACGGAAGCGTCATAGACCACTATATAGATTACGGCAGAGTTCTTAAAGAGGGCGGACTTCTCGATATTCTTTACCTCGGCGTTAAGCTTGGTATCTATCCGCCGATCATCTTCCTCGGAATCGGTACTATGACAGACTTCGCTCCGCTTATTGCTAATCCAAGAAGCTTCCTCCTCGGTGCGGCAGCTCAGGGCGGTATCTTCTTTACATTTATCGGTGCGGCAGTTCTCGGATTTACTGCTGCTGAGGCTGGTTCAATCGCTATCATCGGCGGTGCTGACGGCCCAACTGCTATTTACGTTTCAACAAAGCTCCTCTCAGGCGGAGATTTCAAGATAAGCACAGGTACAATCGCTCTTGCAGCTTATACTTATATGGCGCTCGTTCCTGTTATCCAGCCACCTATCATGAAGGCACTCACTACTAAAAAAGAACGTGCTATCAAGATGGCTACACTCAGAAGCGTTTCAAAGACAGAAAAGCTCATTTTCCCTGTTGCTGTTACATTAATCGTTGCTCTTATCGTTCCATCAGCTGCTCCACTCGTTGGTATGCTTATGCTCGGTAACATCCTCAAGGAAAGCGGAGTTTGCTCACGTCTTGTAGACACAGCACAGAACGCTCTTATGAATATCATCACAATATTCCTCGGTGTTTCAGTTGGTGCCACAACTAAGGCTGATAAGATTCTTAACCTTGAATTTGCTAAGGTTATCGCTCTCGGCGTTGTTGCATTTGCACTCGGTACAGCTTGCGGACTTCTTCTCGGTAAGCTTATGTGCAAGCTTTCAGGCGGCAAAATCAATCCGCTTATCGGTTCAGCAGGTGTTTCAGCTGTTCCAATGGCTGCCCGTGTATCACAGAAGGTTGGTGCTCAGACTGACCCTACAAACTTCCTGCTTATGCATGCTATGGGTCCTAACGTTGCAGGTGTTATCGGTTCTGCTGTTGCGGCAGGTGTACTTCTCAGCGTTATCGGTTAATTCAGTAAGAATATTAAAAACGTCGGTTTTTGCCGACGTTTTTGTTTTATAGAATATTTTTCTTGTATTTTATCTTTATATGTGATATAATGTTGATGTGTGTAACAGCACATCAATAATTTTATACGGAGAATATATGAATAAAAAGAAAATCGCTTTGCTCGCTTGCGATGAACTCGAAAAACTGTATCCCGAAGCAATATGCTCGCTCAATTACTCAAAACCCTATGAGCTTCTTATTGCTACACGGCTTTCTGCTCAATGCACAGACGCAAGAGTTAATATCGTAACAGAAACGCTTTTTAAAAAATATCCTGATTTGCAGTCCTTTGCAGATGCCGACCTCGCTCAGCTTGAACAGGATATAAAGCCTTGCGGCTTCTATAAGACAAAAGCGGCAAGCATAAAGCAGATGGCAGGTCAGCTTATTGAGAATTTCGGAGGTCAGCTCCCTGATAATATTGACGACCTTCTTACTCTTTCGGGAATAGGAAGAAAAACCGCAAATCTCATAATGGGCGATATATGGAAAAAGCCTGCTATCGTTACAGATACGCATTTCATAAGAATTACAGGCAGACTCGGTCTTACATCAAACAAAGAGCCTGCCAAAGTTGAAAAAGACCTTATTCCGCTTATCCCTGCTGAAAGGTCATCTGATTTCTGTCATAGAATAGTTCTGTTCGGACGTGAATACTGCAAGGCAAGAAATCCGCTTTGCGATAAATGTCCTCTCAGCTATTTCTGTAAATACAAATAATAAGGAGAATTTTAAAATGTCCGCAGTTTTACCCTATTTTTTACTTGCATTCGGTTTTTTCATCCTCGTAAAAGGCGCTGATTTCTTCGTTGAGGGAAGCAGCTCTATTGCCAAACGCTTCAACATCCCTGATATCATTGTCGGACTTACTATTGTAGCTATGGGAACAAGTGCTCCTGAAGCCGCAGTAAGTATCACAGCCGCATTCAACGGCTCAAGCGGTATCGCAATCGGTAACGTAGTAGGCTCAAACTTACTCAATCTTCTGCTCGTTCTCGGTGTTGCTTCAGTTATACTTCCGCTTTCTGTTGATAAAGCCATATTCAAGAGGGATTTTCCGTTCCTTATAGTTTCTTCAATACTTCTTCCTGTTCTGTGTCTTATTTTCGACCTTAAACTCGGAAGAATAGCAGGTCTTATAATGTTTGCACTTTTTCTTACATATATGGTGCTTACAGTAAAAGCTGCCCTTGCTTACAGAAAAAACAATGCTTCTGCTGAATCAGGCGAACAGATAAAAGTGCTTCCTATGTGGAAAAGTCTGCTTTATACAATCGGCGGTGCTGTTGTTATCGTATGGGGTGGTAATCTTTCAGTAGATAACGCAACAGAAATTGCAAAACAGCTTGGAATAAGCGACGCACTTATCGGTCTTACTGTTGTCGCTATCGGCACTTCACTTCCTGAGCTTGTTACATCTGTTGTAGCCGCTAAAAAAGGAAGTACAGATATGGCTCTTGGTAATGTAATCGGCTCTAACCTTTTCAATATCCTTTTCATACTAAGCACTACAGCTATTATCTGTCCATTCAAGATAGATATGAACAGCATTATCGACCAGTTCATTCTTCTTGCTGTTACAATTTATGTATTTATATGCGCATTCACAAAGAGAAAAATCGTAAGACTTGAGGGTGTTTCATTTCTCCTTATATATGCTGCATATACAGCATATATCATTATAAGATAAAATACGGCTTACTGTCTGCCGAAAATGACAGAGCTGTTTTATACAGTTATGAGGTTTTATTATGCTTTTTGAATTCAGTCTTAATACTCCCGCAGAGGCTATGCTTAACATCACAACAGAAGTTCAGCACGCAATCAAGGAAAGCGGCGTAAATGAGGGTATATGCCTTGTATACTGTCCTCACACAACCGCAGGTATAACCATAAATGAAAACGCAGACCCTGATGTTGTAAAGGATATGCTTCTCGGATTGAACAAAACTTTCCCTGATATGCCTGAATTCCGTCACGCAGAGGGAAATTCAGCCGCACATCTTAAATCAAGCTGTGTAGGTGCTGAAAAGAGTATTATCATTTCAAAGGGAAAACCTGTGCTTGGTACATGGCAGGGAATATATTTCTGCGAATTCGATGGTCCTCGCACAAGAAAATTCTACGTTAAGGTTATGGGCTGATTTATTATGAAATTAGTTATTCAGAGAGTTTCAGAGGCAAGCGTTGAGGTTGACGGAAAAATCTGCGGTGAAATCGGCAAGGGATATCTTGTTCTTCTCGGAGTAGGTGACGGAAATACAGAAGCCGACTGCATACGTCTTGCCGATTAGCTTATAAATCTACGCATTTTTTCAGATGAAAATGATAAAATCAATCTGTCGCTTAAAGATGTAAACGGTCAGCTGCTTATTGTATCGCAATTCACTCTGTATGCTGACTGCCGCAAGGGCAACCGTCCGAACTTTACTCAAGCGGCAAAACCCGATACTGCCAAGGCATTATATGAGTTTTTCATTGATTACTGCAAGAAAAGTGTTCCTGTCGTTCAGTCGGGAATTTTCGGTGCGGATATGAAGGTAAGGCTCTTAAATGACGGACCATTTACCGTTGTCATTGAATAACAAAAAGCCGTGAAGAATTATAAAATTCTTCACGGCTTTAATTTTACCTTTTTATCAGCTTAAATCAAGCTTGAATGGTGCATATCTCTTGTATGAGCTCTTATTCTTTTTAACCTCATAGCTGCTTGTAATTGTATCGAGGAATTCACCGAATTCCTTTTCATACTTTTCAAGCTGGAGTGATTCAATTCTTGATTCATTCCATAAGTCATCAGCGTTCATTCTCTCGTTGATATCAGCCTTTAAGATGATATAAACTGATTCAGCTTCTTCGATAACTTCAGCAACACCCATTTTAGCCTTTGTAAAGATATGCTCGTTAGTCTTCTTTGAAGGAACATAGTTTACACTTGCAGCAGTAGTTGTTGTAGTTGCACCTGCATTATTATTCTGGTCAGCCTGTGTTGCGGCAGGGGTTGTTTCTGTAACTCTGTTTATAATAAGCTCATTCTTGTATGGATTTGTTGTTGTAGTTGTTGTTTCAGCGCCTGACTGTGTAGTCGTTGTAGTAGTTGTGGTTGTTGTAGTTGTTGAGCCCTTTGCAGCGTCTGCCTCAGCCTTCTTCTTTGCAACGTATTCATCATACTCTTCCATAACGTCATTCATTTCATAAAGTCTTGCCATTACAGTTGATTTTTCGTTGATTCTCTTTGCATAGTCGTTAGCCATTTTAATAGCCGCTGATTTATCTGTTCCCTTGAGAAGATTTCCGTCAGCATCCTTAAGGCTTACTGCAAAATATTTGATACGAGCGTTGTTTTCTACATAATCCTTTTTGAATTCTTCCTCGCTCATACCATTTTCACTGTCAAAGCCGTAGTAATAATCAAATACATACTGCCACTTGAAATCATATTCCACAACTTCTCTGAGTGATTCTTCGCCTACACCGTTATTTGTGAGAAGTTCTGCATTTGATGCAAGGAAGTAATCGATTGTAGCGTCAACCTGGTCAAGCTCTTCTGTTGTGAGCTTTGCACCGATTTCATCAAACTTCTTGTTTACAGCAACAAAATCTTCGCAGTATTCAGTAGCCTTGTTCTGAATCCACTCTGTTGAAGAAACGCCATCGATAACAGCATTTTTAATATTCTTTACATCGCTTACGTCTGTTCCCTGTGCAGAAACAATCTGTGCAGCGTCATAGTAAGATGAAATTGTATAGAAAATAAATACGCCTGCTCTTACCTCCTCATCGTCAACAACAAGACCATATCTTGTATTTCCGCAAGAAGTAATCATAGAACCTGCAAGAACAGCAGATGTAATCAAGCTTGTACACTTTTTAAGTGATTTCATTATTATTCCTCCGTTATATCAAGAGCGAAACAAAGCTTCACTCTGTATTATAGGGCAGACAAGGTCTGCCGCTTGGTTTCATACACCTTATAATTATACTATATTATTTCAATAAAGTCTATAGTTTACAGAAAATTTTTTCATATTATCACAAAAAACACAAAAAGATTATAGATTTTATTTTCATATTGTGGTACAATATTAATAATACACAATCAAAACGATATTATTACGGAGGAAATTATGAAAGCACTTATCACAGGAGCAACATCGGGAATAGGAAAATGTATGGCTGAGTATCTCGCCTCACTCGGTTGGGAGCTTGTTCTTACAGGAAGAAATGAAAAGGCTCTTTCTCAGCTTGAAAATGAGCTTCCTACGAAGGTTTACACAATTCCTGCCGATCTATCAGATAAAAATGAAGTTTTCAAGGTTTACCGTTTCTGTCAGAAGCATGATATAGATATGCTTGTAAACAACGCAGGCTTTGGCATTTTCGGTGAATTCGATAAAACAGACCTTGAAAATGAGCTTGATATGATTAACGTGAATATTGTTGCGCTTCATATACTAACAAAGCTTTTTCTGCGCGATTTTAAAAAGAAAAACAGCGGAACAATCCTGAATGTAGCGTCAAGTGCAGGATTTCTCACCGGTCCGCTTCTTTCATCATATTATGCTTCAAAAAATTACGTTGTAAGGCTTACTCTCGCCATTGCAAGAGAGCTGAAAAAAAGCAGGTCAAAGGTAAAAATATCCGTATTATGCCCCGGACCTGTCGATACTGAGTTCAATAAGCGTGCAGGAGTTATATTCAGCATAAAGCCTGCATCTCCCGTTACGGTTGCAAAATATGGGATTGATTGTGCATTAAAGGGAAAAACAACAATTATTCCGACATTTATGATAAAAGCAGGCATAATTGCTTCAAGAATTCTCCCTGAAGAAATCGTATCGGCTGTAACATACAAAATACAGGAAAAGAAGCTTGATAACAATGAATAATTTAAGCTATCGTGTTGCACTCGGCGGAATAATGACCGCTGTATGCCTTATGTGTATGTTTTTTGCCGGAATTATACCTGTGCTTTATCTTGTTCTTCCTATGATTGCAGGACTTGTAATGGTTATTATCGCAGATGAGGTTAATATTCCATGGGCTTTTCTTACTTATCTTTCGGTAAGTCTGCTTTCTCTTTTTGTTGTATTCGATAAAGAGGCTTCTCTGATTTTCATTATGTTCTTCGGACATTATCCGCTTCTGAGAATATTCATATCGAAAATAAAAATTCCTGTGCTTCGATATGCTGTAAAACTGAGTGTATTCAATATATGTGTTCTTGCATTCTTTTATCTTACGGTTTATGTTGCAGGACTTACAGCAATGCTTGAAGAAATAAATGAAATGGGAAAATACGGCGGAGCTTTTATGCTTATCCTCGTAAATATATTCTTTGTTGTATATGATTTCAATATTTCTGCGTTTATGATTTTATATCGCAAGCGCCTTAAGCCGTTACTTAAAAAGAACTCGCACAGGTGAAAACTCCCGAAAATACGTAATGTTAATATGCGTTGCTTGACCCGAAATCATTATTGGCATATAATTTAGACAACAGGTATTAAGGAGGTCTTAAAAATGCTTGGAGATAATATAAAAAAACTACGTCAGCAAAAAGGCTATACACAAGAAACGCTTGCACAGGAAATGAATGTTGTAAGACAAACTGTTTCAAAATGGGAAAAGGGATATTCCGTACCCGATGCAGTTATGCTTGAAAAATTAGCAGAGCTGCTTGAAGTTCCTGTCAGCGATTTGCTCGGTAATGCAGAAAAAAGTCTTGAATCAAAAACCGATATCGAACAGATATCATCACAATTATCAATACTTAACGACCAATTTGCCAAAGAACTTGCAAGAAAAAAGAGAAACAGGAAAATAATTCTTAGAGTTTTGCTCATTATTATCGGTATTTATATTATAGTAAATATATTAGCAATATTAGCAGCCTTTTTTTTCAGTACCGCAAAATATGTAACATATACTAATGAACACGAAAATTCAAAAAAACATGTAATTTATTCTGAATATATCAATCAGGATGATATAAATTTCACATTTGAGATTTAATGCATATTATTTACGTAGGGGCAGATATTATTCTCCCACAAAAAATCATATATACAAAATTAACCGACTGTCACAGGGCAGTCGGTTTTTTATTGCTATGCCAATTATAAAAGCAAAAGCAGAAAAAATATTTATCGTAATGCGCTTTCAAGTATGTATATATAGCCTACCGCAAAAACTATTTTAGCAATCAGAAAAATCAGCTGAATTATTGCACAGGTAATACATGTTTTATGATGCTTTTTATATTCAGCAGGATTCTCACAGTCAGGCGGCGGATTCTTCAGTTTATTCGCATTCACGAATGCAATAATCAAAGATGGCAATGAAAGAATGCTGAATATAAGACTGCACACAAAAAGAATAATCGTTATTGTTGCCAGTTGCTTTGCAGAAGAAATACTAATATTATTTGCAGATGTATTTTTTACTGTAACTGCTTTTTTCGTATACACACTTGCGGATTTTTCATATCTCTGCGGCTTTGTTTCATCAATCATCTCAGGCTTATCATCATAATAATTACTGCCCGTATCCTCGTAATACTGATTACGGCTGTTATCAAAAACATCGGGCATTTCTCTGTTTTCAGCCTCATAGGAATAATTATCCGTTTTTTCAGATTCATATTTTGTTTCTCTTACAGCTTCATTTTCACCGTACATTTTTTTGCATCTCGGGCAATAATACATCCCGTCCCCTACATTATCAAGATATGATGAACATACACTGCATTTCATATATTTACTCCTTTACCTTAAACATTTTTCTGAAATTTCCTTTGCCTGTTCAAGCTTTAAGCCCTTTACATAATGACGCTGTGAAATCTCATTATGAAAATAAAAGCTTACCGTACATTTATGCGATACATAACGCTGAAATAAATTCTGCTTGACATCAAGCTTAACAAGCTTGCTTTTTTCGCCTATTATCGTGTAGAAATCAAAACGCTTTGAATAACGCACATAAATAAGCTCTCCGTCAATGGTAACTCCACTCGTCAGCAAAGCGGCAATTCTTACGATAAAAAACCAAATAGCAGGTATTTCTGCCATAATCAGAAAAAAACTTGCCGCCTCATCAAGTTCGGGAATAATTCTTGGCAGAATACGGAATACAGGAAATATAACTGCCGCAATCAACACAGCAAACCATATATAATTCCATATTCCCGAAAACTTCGGCTTATACTGTCGTTTATGATTATATCTTATTCCTGCCGCATTTTCAAGATCTGATTTTATTTTTCTTCCCGATTCTATCGGAAGAAATACGGGATAATTCTTGTTTTTCTTTGTTTCATAGCCCGAACAGCTTATATTTACCGACATAACACGGAATATCTTCATTAAAAGATTTTGTCTGAGATAATAATAATTAATCTTATCCTGACTTATTAAAAATCTTCTCGGAGTTATTCTTCCGCTTTCAATTCTTATGATATGCTTGTAACGTCGTATAAAAAATCCCGAATATCTTATCATATTTGTGATGAAGGATATAAGCCATGCCCCGAATATTATTACAATTACGGTAAGTACAGCATAGGGAATATTCATTATCAGAAATTTTGAAGCCTCAGCGGTAAAACGGTCAAGTGATGTACGGATAATATCCTGTGCAATCTGTCCACCCTCAAAGAAAAACGCTCCGATATAGACAACTCCAGAAAAGCTGCTTGAAAAAAGTGCCGAAAAAAAGAATATAAGTATAAATTTCGGCTTGTATCTGTATACAATATCGCTTTCATGCTCTGACTGGGGAATTTTATTTATAAATTCAGCGCACACCTTATAGCTGAGCAGAAAACGCATATCCGAGGCTTTCATAATTCCTCCGCAGGTATCTGTAAAAACTCTTACAGCTCTGAAAGGTCTGAGATAATAAGAATGTTCCCTTGTTAAAGCTGAAAGATTCTCATAGGGAATTATCTTAAGCGATTTGATTATTATCCCCTTTTTATGAATTACCGCACTTTCACCGAATGTTATCCTCGAAAAATACCACTTTGCAAAGCCGAAAAGGATAATCAGGATAACAACAAGAATATCAAACCATGCACCCCTGAGCCACATATAAAGCTTATTTACATCAAGCTTCATTGCCCATATTCCTCGCACAAGCGGAAATACAAGAAGCCATATATTCTTCGCTGAATATTTCAGTATCTTCAATGGATGTTCGTGATACAAATTAGCCTCCCTCAGCAATAATCTCTGCCGATATTTTTCAATAATGTTTTTTTATCCTGCTCCTTAAGGAACAAAAGCGCAATTTTTCCGCCGTATGCACTAAGTATTATAAAATTCAGTCCTGTAAATTTTGAAAACGGAAATGACACTATATCTGCAAACTGTACAGAAGAAAAACGTACAGTACGCTCGGTAGTGAAAAAAACACCGCTTCTTTTCGTTACTGTTTCATTTGTTATACTGTATTGCAGACGTCTGAACCATAGCGGAAGATAGAATAAAACAAGAAATGCTCCCGTCAGTAAGAATATGCCGCAGAATATAAGCATAACAATTCTTATAGATATGAATTTATATGAAGCCATTGTCAGCATCGCTGCAATAATCGCAGTAATAAGCTGAATTAACGGCAATATAGTTCTGTCAGCCTTTATCACTTTCATTCTTCCACCGCCTTAATTTGTGATGATATTAATAATTATATCACATTAATATGCTTTTTTTCAAGGAGATATAAATAAATGTCGGTTATTTTTTTGCTCGAAAAAATCAGCTCGCTCGTATGGGGAACAGGATTGCTGTTTTTATTGCTTTTTACGGGGTTATTCTTTACATTCAGGCTGAAATTTATTCAGTTCAGGCTTTTCCCTTTTCTTTTCAGACAAATAAAGCGTAAAGACAATTCATCGGCTCAGAATGGTATTTCACAGCTTAAAACGGTATGTGCCTCGCTCGGAACTGCAATGGGTACGGGAAATATAGTCGGAGTTTCGGCGGCTCTTATAGCAGGAGGTGCAGGAAGTATTTTCTGGATGTGGGTATCAGCCTTTCTCGGAATGGCACTTGTTTACAGCGAAAACTATCTTTCCGTACTTTTCAAAGAGAAAAATTCCTGTTTCAGCGGCCCTATGTGCTATATCGAAAAAGGACTCGGCTCACGCAGGCTTGCTATGGTATTTTCGGTATTTTGTCTGCTTGCTTCATTCGGTATGGGTGGAATGGTACAATCAAACTCTATCAGTATCGCCTGCTGTAACTGTTTCAATATCAGTCCGATTTACATTGCATTGATTATATTTACTGCTGTTATTGCCGTTACCTTAGGAGGTATGAAACGTATCGGAACAGTTGCGGGAATAATAATTCCTGTTATTACTTCTGTTTATATCGCCTCTTCAATCGCTGTGATTATTATTTTCAGAGAAAATCTTTTTTCAGCGTTCAGAGATATTTTTTCGCAGGCTTTTTCCTTTAAATCAGCCGCAGGAGGTGTAGGCGGATACACCATGTCAAAAGCTCTTTCTGTCGGTCTGCGCAGAGGAATTTTCTCTAATGAGGCAGGGCTTGGCAGTTCTCCGATTATGCACGGAACAGCCGAAAACACCTCTCCCTCCGTTCAGGGAATGTGGAGCGTTTTTGAAGTGTTTCTTGACACGATAATATGCTGTACCCTTACAGCACTTGTGCTTCTTACGTCAAAAGCGGAAAATTTCAGCATAAATAAAGCATTTTCAGTTATTTTCGGCTCATATTCCGATATTTTCATATTTATATCGATTACACTTTTCGCATTCTGCACCATAATTGGCTGGTATTACTGCGGAGAAACTGCATTCAGATTTATAACAAATGGTAAAGCAACAAAAGCTTACAGTATTGTTTTTTCAGCTGTTACAGCATTCGGTGCAATATCGGCACTTGAAGCCGTATGGACATTATCGGATATTTTCAATAGTCTTATGGCATTCCCTAATCTTCTTGCGCTTATTCTGCTATCATTCAGAGTGAAAAATACATATTCGGAATAAAAATGGATATTTCAGGTAATATTAAAGCTATACATAAAGCTTTAGGAGTGTGAAATTATTTATGAGCTATTACGGAGAATTATACGGTTTCAGCTTAAGGGATAATATATGTGAGGAAACAGTCGGCAAGTCTTTTTCCGATATAACGGATTTTTTCAGAAAAGCACCATTCAAATCGGGTACAATCGCAGTCGGATATGGTAACAATGAGCATAAATCGTGCGCATACAGCATAAGTGTAGGCGTTGCCGAGCATGGAAATGATGCTCTGATTTTTGAAAACTGTATTCTTCCGTCGTTTATGTATACCATTAAAGAGCTTAATATAACAGCAGGTATCTACATCAAGAGAATCAACCCTCTTGTTATATCGTTCTTTGACAGCGTCGGTATGCCTCTTTCTTCCGATTTTCTTTTCGGTTATTCTGAAAAAAATAATAAAAATGGTGAAATTTCATCATTCAATCAGGCTGATTTATTCTATCTGAGAAATTTACAGAGCATTACAGGCAAGGATTTTTTCGCCTCTGCTTCAATAAGCTGTGCCAATAGCATAACTCGAAACATATGGAAAAGCTTTTTTGTTACCGATTCTGATGCCCTTACATTTCAGGTAGCGTCAGACGGCTCTGCTGTAAACGCATATTCCGATAAGCTCGGATTTATCAGCCATGAAAAGCTTATGATTGCCTGTGCGGTCTGCCTTATGAAAAGAAATATCTGTCCCGTTCTTCCCGATTACGTTCATTTTATCGCCGATGAGCTTGCAGACAGGCATAACAGCCGTATTCTGAGATATTCTGCTTCATGTTCTGAAGAAATATCGCTCCAGCGTTTTACTGCTGACCCTTTATATATGTGCATTACGCTTATGTCGCAGGAAAAGGATTTCATCTCAGTATGCAATGAAGTTCCCGGATTCTATACAGCAAAACGTGAAATTATCACAGAAAACTGCAATGAAAAAGACTTCTTCGGTACAAGCGGAAAAATCAGTATTACACACAGCGGAAAAAACAGGATTACCGTTGCGGCTCAGGCATATAAAGCAGAAACAGCGTCAGAGCTTTGCTGTAATTATATTGATTCCTTAAAAATACAGCCAAAAGAATGATTTTCCGTATTTTGACTATTTAATAGTATTTTCTTTACACGTTCAAGGGATTTTTATAAACTTCTAATAATTCACTCTTCAATCTCTTGACATCCCTCTTTATTAGACGTATAATTAATAATGATTTATTATATGCGGTAACATATAGATGTGACAAGTAAAGCATCTGTAACATATATGTACCGCACTTGTTTCAGACTTTATTGGCATACGTTTTTATGCCTTTAAATATATATTATATTTAAGCTTTTTGTTCGGTTTTTCGGTTATGCTCTGCGCTTTGTCGCTGATACGTTTAATGAGCCGCCGATGTTCTCTCAATATCACTTAAATCACAGATAATGATGAATCTACGCTGAAATCTGTATGCTGTATTCTTTATGTACCGATTTACACACATTACATACAGCATTCAATTCTGCATTTATCCCGATATTATTGATTTTTTCAAATCTTCATACGTCTTACTTTTTATCGGTACATTGCAAAAGATAATGCTTTGTTATCTTAATCTCTGTTTTATGTGATATTGTTTCTGTTCGGTCTTATGACGATTACGCATTAGTCGTCTGCTTTGTTATATCTTTAAGCATTTACCCCCACAAAATAGTTTTAACCGTTTTAAAGCTTGAATTTCTGCATCCACCCATTGTATTTTGTGCCTGCGGCTGTATTTTACCAATTATACGTTGTTATGCCGTATGCACCCGCGACTATGAAAGAGAGGTTCTCTAAGTGAACGAAAAAGACAATTCAAGAAAAAACCCTTCCTCTGCTCCGAGAAGAAGATATATCAGAAAAAAAACACAGAGCAGTTCTGACGCTGTTGTTGCTGTAAGAGCAGAAGCAGCCGTTAAAAAGGTAAAAGAGGTAAGAAAAACTCCTATCCGCATTATTCCGCTCGGTGGTCTTAACGAAATCGGAAAGAATATGACTGTTTTCGAATGTTCAAACGATATGTTCATTCTCGACTGCGGTCTTGCTTTCCCTGACGCTGATATGCTGGGTGTTGATATAGTTATCCCCGATTTCACATACGTTGAACGAAATCAGGAAAAGCTCAGAGGTATTGTACTTACTCACGGTCACGAAGACCATATCGGCGGACTTGCTTACCTTCTCAAAAAAGTTAATGTTCCTGTCTACGGAACAAAGCTTACTCTCGGTCTTGTTGAGGGTAAACTCAAGGAACACGGGCTTGACGGCAAAGTAAAGCTTAACATCATCGAGCCTAAGAAAACTGTAAAAATGGGCTGTATGGCTGTTGAGTTTATCAAGGTAAATCACTCTATCCCAGGTGCTGTGGGCATGGCAATTCATACTCCCGCTGGTGTTGTCGTTCATACGGGCGACTTCAAGGTGGATTTCTCACCTATTGACGGCGGAATCATCGACCTTGCAAGATTCGGCGAGCTTGGAAGCAAGGGCGTTCTTGCTCTTATGGCTGATTCAACAAATGCTGAAAGACCCGGATATACTCAGACTGAAAGAAAAGTCGGCGAATCGTTTGACAGCCTTTTCAAAAATGCAGAGGGCAAGCGTATTATTATTGCTACATTCTCATCAAATATCCACAGAGTTCAGCAGATTATCAATTGTGCCGAGCGTTACGACAGAAAAGTTGCTGTTTTCGGCAGAAGTATGGTAAATGTTATTTCAACTGCTATCGAGCTTGGATATCTTAGCGTTCCTAAGGGAATTCTTATTGATATAGAAACTATGAACCGCTATGAAAACGAGCGTATAGTTCTTATCACTACGGGAAGTCAGGGCGAGCCTATGTCTGCTCTTACCCGTATGGCTATGAATGACCATAAAAAAGTAAATATCACTCCTATGGATTTCATAATCATCTCAGCTACTCCTATCCCAGGTAATGAAAAATATGTTACAAGAGTTGTAAATGAGCTTATGAAATCAGGAGCAGAAGTAGTTTACGAGGCTATGTATGAAGTTCACGTTTCAGGCCATGCCTGTCAGGAGGAACTCAAGCTTATGCTTGCTCTTACAAGACCTAAGTTCTTTATTCCTGTTCACGGTGAATACAAGCACCTTAAAAAGCATGGCGACCTCGCTGTTGAAATGGGCATACCAAGAGAAAACGTAATTACCGCTGAAATCGGAAATGTTATCGAAACAGACGGACTTAAAATGAACGTCGTTTCTCAGGTTCCCGCAGGAAGAGTCCTCGTTGACGGACTTGGTGTCGGAGATGTCGGCTCTATTGTTCTTCGTGACAGAAAGCATCTTGCGCAGGATGGTCTTATCATTATCGTTATCGGTATTGAAAGAGCTTCAAATACAATTATTGCAGGTCCTGACATAATTTCAAGAGGATTTGTATATGTAAGAGAATCAGAGGAACTCATCGAAGAAGCAAAACAGCTTCTAAGCGATACACTTTACAACTGCTCTATTCACGAGCTTAAAGAGTGGAATACACTCAAGGGAAAAATGCGTGATGCACTTTCTGATTATATCTATCAGAAAACAAAGCGCAGTCCTATGATTCTTCCTATTATAATGGAAACATAATATCAATAATAAAAAATATCTGACAGGGGGGATTTCTGAAAATGAAAAGCAAGCTTCCTTTTCCCGTTATATTTGTTTCGCTGCTTATGCTTGCGAACACTATCGGTGCGGCAATTCTGCTGAGCCTTTATAATCTTAATTATTTCTTTGTAACGCTTACTATTGCCATTGTACTTTCAATTATTTTTATTCTTATTCTTTTCTTTATGTCAAAGTCAATGTACAGACATGTTTCAAGAATGAACAGGCTTATCAAGACAGCAGGCGCTGAATATATAACGTCACTTCCTTCCCCTGTTGCAGTCATTGATGAAAATAATAACATCATATGGTACAATGAATTTTTCAGAGAAAAAGTTGCTATTGAGCGTGAAGCTTTCGGACTTAATCTTCAGGACTGCATCAGTATCGATATTCTTGCGCTGAAAAACGGTGAAAGCCGTCCTTGTAATGTAAACGGAAGTATCTATGATGTTTCCGCAAAAAAAGATTCACTTAAAGATGATACTGTATATGTTCTGAATTTTCAGGACGCTACTGAGGTTTACAAGCTTCAAAAGCAGATTGTTGAAACGCATCATTCCGTTCTCATAATTATGCTTGATAATTATGATGACATTATGCAGAATGCAAAAGAGAGCGAAAAGGCTAAAACTACTGTTGAAGCCCAGCAACTTATCGAAAACTTCATGGCTGATACAAACGGTATCGCAAAAAGTATTTCAAACAATACATTCCTCATTATTATGGAGGATTATCACATAAACAAGATTATTGAGGAAAAATTCAAAATCCTCGACCTTGCAAGAAATATCAAAATCGGCGAGCGTACTCCTCTTACACTTTCTATCGGTGTAGGTCAGGGAACAGATAATCTCATCGAAAGCGAAATCCTTGCAAGACAATGTCTTGATATGGCTCTCGGACGCGGCGGCGACCAGGCTGTTCTTAAAACAGAAAACGGCTACCGATTCTTTGGCGGCGTATCAAAGGGCGTTGAAAAGAAATCCAAGTCAAAAACAAGAGTTATCGCAAATGCACTTCAGGACCTTATCACAGACTCTGAAAGAGTATTTGTTATGGGACATCGCTTCGGCGACCTCGATTCTATCGGCTCGGCTGTAGGTATTGTAAGTGCTGTAAGACTTATGGATAAGGAAGCTTATGTCGTTGTTGACAAAAAGAAGAATCTTGCTTCTCAGCTTATCGAAATGGTGGACTCAAATTCGGATACAAACTATTTTGTTTCACCATCTGAGGCATGCGATCAGATTAAAGAAAAGGATCTTCTTATTATATGTGATACTCACAATAAGGACTTCCTTGAAAACGGCGACCTCTATAAGAAATCACATCGTGTTGTCATAATCGACCACCACAGAAAAAATGTAAACTTTATAGACGACGCTGTTATATTCCTGCATGAGCCTTATGCTTCATCGGCTTCTGAAATGGTTACAGAGCTTATACAGTATTTCAAGCTTGATAACAAATCAATCCCTGCATTTGCTTCAGAGGCTCTCCTTGCAGGTATCGCACTCGATACTAAGAATTTCGTAATGCGTACAGGTGTAAGAACATTTGAAGCGGCGGCTTTTCTTAAGAAAATCGGTGCTGATACAATAGTCGTAAAATCACTCTTTACAAATTCCATCGATACATACCAGAAGAAAACTCAGGTTGTTTCTTCTGCTGAAATATATAACCGATGTGCTATCGCTCACACAGAAATGAAATGCGATAACATTCGTCTTGTATGTCCTCAGGCGGCAGATGAGCTGCTCAACATCACAGACGTAGACGCTTCATTTGTACTTTACAGAACAGGCGATATCATTAACATTTCAGCACGTTCACTCGGTGCATTGAATGTTCAGGTTATTATGGAATGTCTTGGCGGCGGCGGTCATCAGACCATGGCTGCGGCCCAGCTTGAGAATGTTTCAATTGCTGAAGCAAGAAAACAGCTTATAAAAGCAATAGATGACAATCACAAGGAATAATATGATTCCCCAAAATACAGAAAGGTGTTTTATATAATGAAGGTTATTTTTTTACAGGACGTTAAAGGTTCAGGAAAAAAAGGTGAAATCAAGAACGTAGCTGACGGCTACGCAAGAAATATGCTTTTCCCTAAGAAGCTTGCTGTTGAAGCTACTTCTTCAAACCTCAGCGAGCTTGCAGGTCAGAAATCATCTGCACAGCACAAGATAGATATGGAAAAACAGGCTGCCAATGAAATTGCCGCTAAGATAAACGATAAAAAGGTTATCATCAAGGCTAAGGCTGGCAACAACACAAAGCTTTTCGGCTCTGTAACTTCAAATCACGTTTCAGAAGCTCTTGAAAAGCAGTTTGATGTTAAAATCGATAAGAAGAAAATCAATCTTAAAACAGATATCAAGAATTTCGGCACTTATGACGCTGTAATCAAGCTTTACACAGGTATTACAGCAAATATTACCGTTGAAGTTACTGAGGAGTAATTCTTATAATGGAAAATAATGATTTTCAGATAACCGACAGAGAGCTTCCGCGCAGTATTGAAGCTGAACAGTCCATTCTTGGTGCTGTTCTTGCTGATCCGTCGGTTCTCCCGCTTGTTGTGGAGAAAATCAAGCCCGAATATTTTTACAGTCAGCAGCACAGAAGCCTTTACAGCATTATAATGCGTATGTTTACAGGCGGTGCGAATGCTGATATCATTACTGTTCTGAATGAAGCAGAAAAGCTTCACATTTTCGAAAATGCCGCTGAGGGCAGAAGATATCTTGCAAATCTTGCAGAAATCCTCCCCTCTACCGCAAATATCGAAAGCTATTGCAGAATTGTTGCGGAAAAATACTATATCCGCAGTCTTAGCTATGCCGCAAGAAGCATTCTTCAGGATGTTCAGTCGGGCGAGCATAATGCTCAGATTCTCCTTGATTCTGCCGAACAGAAAATCTACGATATCAGAGAGGGCAGAAATGTTCAGGGACTTGTTCCGATAAGCGACGCTGTTGCAGAGGCTTATGATAAAATCGGTAAAATCGCAGGTCCTGACAAGGATAAATATATCGGTGCAAGAACAGGCTTTACATACCTCGATTCAATCACATCGGGGCTTAATAAATCAGACCTTATCATTCTTGCCGCACGTCCTGCTATGGGTAAAACCTCTTTCGCAATGAATATTTCCACAAATGTTGCAAGAAGAAGCGAAAAGGACGTTGTTATCTTCAACCTCGAAATGTCAAAGGATCAGCTTGCAACCCGTATGCTTTCCACTGAGGCTCTTGTTGATTCGAATTCACTGAGAAACGGCAGAATTTCTACTGATGACTGGGTGCGTCTTGCAACAAGTGCAGGATATCTGAGCAATCTTTCTCTTTATATTGACGATACGGCAAGTATGACTGTTCCTCAGATGAAGGCAAAGCTCAGACGTACAAAAAATCTCGGACTTGTCGTTATTGACTATTTACAGCTTATGGATTCAACCTCGAAATCAGATAACAGAGTTGTTGTTATTTCAGAAATCACACGTCAGCTCAAGGTTATGGCTAAGGAGCTTAATGTTCCTGTCATACTGCTTTCACAGCTCTCCCGTGGCGTTGAAAGCCGTACAGATAAACGCCCTATGCTTTCAGACCTGAGAGAATCGGGTTCTATCGAGCAGGACGCAGATATTGTTCTTTTCCTTTATCGTGACGCTTATTATAATAAAGAGAGTACACGCCAGAATATTTCTGAATGTATTGTAGCTAAAAACCGTCATGGTGAAACAGGTACTGTTGAACTTATATGGGACGGTCAGTACACACGCTTCTCAAATCCTGATTTCCAGACAAAATCCGAACCTGCCTGATTATGCTTGAAAAAATTATTGATTATACAAAAAAATTCAATATGCTCTCACCCGATATTACTGTTATTGCAGGACTTTCGGGCGGTGCAGACAGCGTATGTCTTACATCTGTACTCAGTAAGCTTAGCCGCAGTATCGGCTTTAAGCTTGAGGCTGTCCACATCAACCACAATCTGAGAGCAGAAGAAAGTGACAGCGACCAGCTTTTCTGTGAAAAATTCTGCGAAAAACTCGGTATTCCTCTTACTGTTGTTTCATGCAATGTAAAGGATTACGCTGAGCAGAATAAGCTTTCAACCGAAGAAGCCGCACGCATTATGCGGTATAAGGCTTTTGCTGACTGCTCTGAGGGAAAATTTATCGCTACGGCTCATAATGCCGATGATAACCTTGAAACAGTAGTCCACAATCTTATAAGAGGTACTGCTGTAAAGGGACTTACAGGTATTCCGCCTGTAAGAGATAATATAATCCGCCCTCTTTTAACGGTAACAAGAGCTGAAATTGAACAGTATCTTGAAGATAATTCTCTTTCGTATGTAACTGACAGCTCTAATCTTTCAGATGATTACACACGAAATAAAATCAGACACAATGTAATTCCTGTTATGTCTGAAATAAATAATTCGCTTCTGAAAACATCAGTAAGCACTATAAATGCAATATCGCTTGAAAACAGCTTTATTGAAGAACAAACAGACAAAGCCTATACGGAATGCCGCACAAATGGCGGCTTCAAAGGACTTGAAGTCTTTCATAAGGCTATTCGTCACCGCTGTTATGCTCGTCTTTTATCGGAGAATAATCTTCCTTATAACAGCCAGCGGCTTGAACAGATAGATTATGTACTTCAGAACGACGGCAAAATCAATGTTTCAAAAGATTTTTACATCGTTTCCACAAACTTTTCACTTTCGCTTGTTTTAATTAAAAAAGTACACTCTGTACTGCCTGTTGAATTACAAATCGGTGAAAATCACCTTTTTCCGAATAAAACGCTATCTGCTGAGATAATCGACAGAATGGAATATTCAAAGCTGAAAAATTCCAAAGATAGTTTTTTTCTCGATTACAGTAAGCTAAGCGGCAAAGCTGTTATCCGTGAAAGAAAATTCGGAGATAAAATTCAGCTTTCGGGAAGAAATTTCACTTCATCGGTAAAAAAGCTGATAAATGAGAGGATTTCCCCCTCAGACAGAGCAGAACTTCACTTCATCGAGGATGAGCTTGGAACTGTATTTGCTGAAAAGCTTGGAATTGCACAAAGAGTTGCTCCTGATGAATTAACTACCGATTTTTTGAGAATAACTATTATTGAGATGTAATTTGCATCTGTTACAATACAAATCTCAATTATATTGATATATACACTTTACAGAATGGAGATGTTATCTTGACACCGAAAAAAAACAGAGGTATTTTTGCTTACCTGCTTATCTTTATCATTGCAGTTTTCGGCATTTCTACTGTTATGTCAAAACTGAGTTCAGGTGGCAAAAATACACAGTATTCAGAAATCATCACACACTTTGACAATCTTGAGGTTGAATCCTACACTCTCGACCTCGGAACAGGCGAGCTTAAACTGAAGCTTCGTGGCGAGGAAAAGAAAATTACTTATGAAGTTCCTAATGTAAGTATCTTCCTTGACGATACAGATGATTATCGTAAGCTTTACAATGAAAAATATCCTGATGAACCTCTTACACAGGATTATTACAAGATTACAGATAACTCATGGCTTCTCTCGATCATCCCGACAGTATTAATGCTCATTCTCGGCATTGTATTCATCTATATTATGATGAAACAGGCAGGCGGCGGCGGAAAATACAGCAATTTCGGAAAAGCCAATCTCAAAAATCAGGCTAATGCAAGAAAGGCTACTTTTGCCGATGTTGCAGGTGCTGACGAAGAAAAACAGGAGCTTGAAGAAATCGTTGACTTCCTTAAGCATTCAAATAAATATAAGGATATCGGTGCAAAAATCCCTAAGGGCGTTCTTCTTTTAGGCCCTCCGGGTACAGGTAAAACTCTCCTTGCAAGAGCTGTTGCAGGCGAGGCAGGCTGTCCTTTCTTCCCTATTTCAGGTTCAGACTTCGTTGAAATGTTTGTCGGCGTTGGTGCTTCAAGAGTCCGTGATCTTTTTGAACAGGCTAAAAAGCATGCTCCTGCAATCATCTTCATCGATGAAATTGACGCAGTAGGTCGTCACAGAGGTGCAGGACTTGGCGGCGGTCACGATGAACGTGAACAGACGCTCAACCAGCTTCTCGTTGAAATGGATGGCTTTACAGGCAATGAAAGCGTTATCGTTATTGCCGCTACAAACAGACGTGATATTCTCGACCCTGCACTTCTCCGTCCGGGACGTTTCGACAGACAGATTGTTGTAGGCTATCCTGACGTAAAGGGCAGAGAAGAAATCCTTAAAGTTCACGCTAAAAACAAGCCGATGGGTCCGGATGTTGACCTTGGCATAATCGCAAAGACAACTCAGGGCTTCACAGGTGCTGACCTTGAAAATCTCCTCAATGAAGCTGCTCTCCTTGCTGCAAGAGCAAACAGAAGAGCTATCACAGAGGCTGATATTGAAGAAGCTACAATGAAGGTTATTGCAGGACCTGAAAAGAAATCAAGAATTGTTACCGAAAGAGATAAGAAGATTACAGCTTATCACGAGGCAGGTCACGCTATCGTAGGCTATAACCTTGAAACTCAGGATAAGATTCATCAGGTTACAATTATTCAGCGTGGTATGGCGGCAGGTCTTACTGTTACACGTCCTGCAAATGACAACAACCACGTTTCAAAGCGTCAGATGACAGAAAGCATCGCAATGTTCCTCGGCGGACGTGCGGCAGAAGCTCTTGTTCTCGAAGATATCTGCACAGGTGCTTCAAACGATATGGAAAGAGCTACAAAAACAGCAAGAAATATGGTTACACGCTATGGTTTCTCAGAAAAGCTCGGTACTGTTGTTTACGGTTCTGACAATGACGAGGTAT
>JAFWWU010000026.1 GCA_017523285.1 Ruminococcus sp. | reverse complement strand
TATCATATATTACTGCCTCATTATGTATCATGTATCAAGCTTGAGAACACTCATGAACGCTTCCTGCGGAACTTCTACTGTTCCAAGCTGACGCATACGCTTTTTACCCTCTTTCTGCTTTTCGAGAAGTTTCTTCTTTCTTGTAATATCACCGCCGTAGCATTTAGCAAGAACGTCTTTACGCATAGCCTTTACTGTTTCTCTTGCTATAATTTTACCACCGATTGCTGCCTGAATAGGAACTTCAAAAAGCTGACGCGGAATATTCTCTTTAAGCTTTTCAGCAATTTTTCTTGCTCTGCTGTATGCCTTATCTGTATGTACGATAAATGACGACGCATCGACTACATCTCCGTTAAGCATTATATCAAGCTTCACAAGCTTAGAAGGTGCATAGCCTATAAGCTCATAGTCAAATGATGCATAGCCTCTTGTTCTTGATTTGAGTGCATCAAAGAAGTCGTAAACAATCTCATTGAGCGGTAATTCATAATGAAGGTTTACTCTTGTATCGTCAAGATACTGCATATCCTTGAATACACCACGTCTATCCTGACACAGCTCCATGATGTTTCCTACAAATTCCGAAGGTGCAAGAATATCTGCCTTAACCATTGGCTCTTCCGCACTTTCAAGGATTGCAGGCTCTGGATAGTTTGATGGGTTATCGATATACTTTACCTCACCGTTTGTAAGCTTAACCTTGTATATAACAGACGGCGCAGTTGTAATAAGGTCTAAATTATATTCTCTTTCAAGGCGCTCCTGAATAATCTCCATATGAAGCAAGCCAAGAAATCCGCATCTGAATCCAAAACCAAGCGCAATAGATGTTTCAGGCTCAAATGTGAGAGATGCGTCGTTAAGCTGAAGCTTTTCAAGAGCATCACGCAAATCACCATATTTTGCACCGTCAGCAGGATAAATACCTGAATATACCATAGGATTTACCTTTCTGTATCCAGGAAGTGCTTCTTCGCATGGGTTCTCTGCATTTGTAACAGTATCGCCGACCTGCGTATCACCTATACTCTTTATAGAAGCTGAAATATAACCAACCTCACCTGCTGTAAGAGTACCTACATTAATGAGGGAATTTGCGTCCATATAGCCCGCTTCAACTACTGTAAATTCAGCACCTGTTGCCATAAGTCTGATTGTATCACCGACTTTTACAGTTCCGTCCTTGATTCTTACATAAATGATAACACCCTTATATGCGTCATAATAGCTGTCAAAAATAAGAGCTTTAAGCGGCTTATCGGGGTCGCCCTGCGGTGCAGGAATATCAGTAACTATCTTTTCGAGTACAGCTTCGATATTTGTTCCCATTTTAGCGGAAATTCTCGGAGCATCCATTGCAGGAATACCGATAACATTTTCAACCTCTGTGCATACTCTTTCAGGGTCAGCAGAGGGAAGGTCGATTTTATTTACTACTGTTACTACTTCAAGGTCGTGTTCAACTGCAAGATAAGTATTTGCAAGCGTCTGAGCCTCTATACCCTGTGATGCGTCTACAACGAGGAGTGCACCCTCACATGCTACAAGTGAACGTGAAACCTCATAGTTGAAGTCAACATGTCCAGGGGTATCAATAAGGTTAAAGATATAATCTTCACCGTCATTTGCTTTATATTTAAGTCTTACTGCTCTTGCCTTAATGGTAATTCCACGCTCACGCTCAATATCCATATTATCAAGGAGCTGATCTTCCATATCACGAATTGCAACAGTTTCTGTTTTTTCAAGAATTCTGTCGGCAAGTGTTGATTTACCGTGGTCAATATGCGCAATAATACAAAAATTTCTTATTTTATTATTAGCCAAAATATAACCTCATTCCCAATTAATATCACTTTGAATTATAGCAGAAAATTGCGTTTTTGTAAAGAGGAAACACGCTATATTTACGACAAATCCTCAATAATTTTTTCAAATGCCGGAAATGCTTCGTCATACGCTTCCTTAACTTCCTCCAAAGATGCCCATTGAACCTTTGTTATTTTTCTTATTCCTATGAACATTTCCTCATCAATTTCGCCCTCATAGCCGATTTTCTCTGCAAAATCAGTATTTTTAAGATAAAAACCATAGCCTCTGACATTAGGATTATCTGGGTATAATGTTTCAAGGTCTGTTAAGGTAACTTCCGGTGAAAATGCTTCATCTGCAACTTTTCCGCTTATTATAATCATTGCATCGGCATTCTGCATTTCAGCCATAAGCTTTGTCAATACACCGTTATTGAAATCGGAATAGTCATTTCCTGTATACGGCATATGATAAACCGAGGCAACGCTTTCTCCGTCACCGTTAAGGTCGCCGCAAACATCGGCAAGATAGTTTCTTAGCCCCTCTGTTTCTCCTATTTCGTAATTTGAATCGATAAACATAACTATAACGTCGGGGTCTTCCTTTGAAACAATATCATATATCAGAAATGCCGCAAGAGCAAAAACAAAACCTCCGAGTATTATCCATAGCTTATTATGATAGAAAAAATTTGATATTCTTTTGCCGAATGTCATTTTTACTGCGGCAGTTTCTCCTTCTGTAATAAGTTCACTTTCTTCTATTTCGCCTTGTTTCATTCTGATAAGCTCTATTTTTTCATCTCTGAGCTTTTTTTCATATACTTCCTGTTTTTCTTTTTTTATTTTTTCTGCCTTTTCATTCTCACGCTGCTGACGTTCACGCTCTTGTGCTGCTGCTTTTTCTCTGAATTGCCTTGCAGCTTCAAAAGCACTTACTTTATTTTTCCCTTTAGTTTCTTTGTTATCACTCATTATAAAACCTTTCCTTAACCTTTAACACAATAAGGGCATACCGATTTTTTCGGTATACCCCCATTTATATCTCTTTTATTACTGCTGTAACGGCTTCATTGTCGGGAATAAGAGAACATCTCTGATTGACGGACTGTCTGTAAGAAGCATAACAAGTCTGTCAAGTCCAAGTCCAAGACCACCTGTTGGCGGCATACCGTATTCAAGTGCTGTTACGAAGTCTTCATCAACCTCACCTGTTGTATCACCAAGAGCACGTCTTGCCTCAACCTGCTTTACGAAACGTTCCTTCTGGTCGATAGGGTCGTTAAGCTCTGAGAATGCGTTACCCATTTCTCTGCAATAGATGAAGTATTCAAATCTTTCTGTAAATGCAGGGTCAGATGGCTTTCTCTTAGCAAGCGGTGAATTTTCAACAGGATAATCGTAAATAATTGTAGGCTGAATAAGCTTATCTTCAACAAATGCATCGAAGAATGCAATAAGTACATGTCCCTTTGTAGCGTTCTTGCCTTCCTCAACCTCAACGTTATGAGCCTTTGCACATGCTCTTGCGTCTTCATCAGTTGCCCAATCGTTATAATCAACGCCTGCATACTTCTTAACTGATTCAATCATTGTAAGACGCTGCCATGGCTTACCAAGTTCAATATCTACACCCTGATATGAAATAGTATCGCTTCCACAGATTTTGAAAGCAAGAGTTCTGTACATATTTTCAATAAGGTCCATCATGCCTATGTAATCAGTATAAGCCTGATACATTTCAATAGTTGTAAACTCTGGGTTATGTGAAGTATCCATACCTTCATTTCTGAAAATACGTCCAACCTCGTATACACGGTCAAAACCGCCTACGATAAGCTTTTTAAGGTTAAGCTCTGTTTCGATACGCATAAACATATCCATATCAAGAGTATTGTGATGTGTAACGAAAGGTCTTGCAGCAGCTGCAATCTGGATAGGAAGAAGTACAGGAGTTTCAACTTCAATGTATCCGAGACCGTCAAGATAATTTCTGATTTCCTTGAGAATAAGACTTCTCTTTACAAATGTTTCCTTAACATTAGGATTTACAATAAGGTCAATATAACGCTGACGATATCTCATATCCTGATCTTTGAGTCCGTGCCATTTTTCAGGAAGCGGAAGAAGTGACTTTGAAAGAAGAACAATCTTGTGTGCGTGAATTGATATTTCACCCTTACGAGTTCTGAAAACAAAACCTTCTACACCAACAATATCACCGATATCCCACTTTTTGAATTCCTTGAATGCATCTGCACCGATATCGTTTGAACGGATATATACCTGAATTCTGTCTGTATTGTCACGCACGTCAATAAAGTTAGCCTTACCCATATCACGCCAACTCATGATACGTCCGCCGATTCTTATAATATTTGTTTTAAGTGCATCAAGACCTGCATTGAGCTTCTCTTCGTCGCCGTTTGCTTCTTCTGTAATTCGCTTTTCATCAATTTCATACTGTGCCTTAAGGTCAGCATTCTTTGCAGTTACATCGAATTTTGTTATTTCGTAAGGATTTGCATTATTTGCTTTAAGCTCATCAAGCTTTTCAATTCTGATTTTCTTTAATATGTTTATATCCTGTTCCTGAACTTCTTCTTCAACAGGGATATTGTTCTGATTTTCACTCATTAATTAAACGTCCTTTCAGGAATTATTTTGAAATTTCGAGAACCTCAAATTTAAGCTCGCCAACAGGAGCTTCAACAATGAAAATATCGCCTACTTTTTTCTTTAAAGCAGCCTTACCGATTGGTGATTCATCTGAAAGCTTGCCATTTTTTATATCAGCGTGATTTGTACCTACAATTGTAAATGTTTCAACCTTACCTGTATCAAGACGCTTGATTTTAATTACAGAACTCATACCGATTTCATCAACTGAAATTTCATCATCGTCAACTACTTCAGCATTTTCAAGAGTTTTCTGGAGTTCAAGAATCTGAGCCTCAAGAATACCCTGCTCGTTTTTAGCTTCGTCATATTCAGCGTTTTCTGAAAGGTCGCCGAATGAACGTGCTTCTTTAAGTTTCTGTGCAACCTCTGCACGCTTTTCGGTTACAAGATAGGTAAGCTCTCTCTCAAGCTTTTCATATCCTTCTCTGGACATTTGTTTCTTTGCCATAATCGCAGCTCCTTACTGTTTTAAATTTTTCAATATTACATTTAATTATAGTATATTTAACGCAGATTGTCAATATACAAGCAGACTAAATTTTTATTAATCAAGCTCATTTATGACTTCAATTGCTTTTGAAAGCTGTAAATCTGTTTTATCTTCATCGGATGTTGGTACAATATGGTCAGGCGCAATGCCTATTCCATTGTAGCAATCGGATACTGTTGTTTTATATTCAGCAACGGTAACTGAAACAGCACTTCCGTCATCAAGCTTATATACAGACTGCATAACACCCTTTCCGAATGTCTGCTCGCCTACTATATCAGCTTTATCGAAATCCTTTAGTGAAGCCGCAAAAAGCTCTGCCGCACTTGCAGTATTACTGTTTACAAGTACAACCATAGGAATTTCAATTTCTGATTCATCCGAATATACAAGTGTTTCTTCGTGATTATCCTTGTATACAGCGTTGGCTATTACACCCTCGGGCAGTAATGGATCAACACATTTTTCAAGCGATGTTACAAGTCCGCCTACATTATCTCTGACGTCAAATATCAACGCTTTTACGCTGTTTGAAGTAAGTGTTTCAAGTGCATCGGCAAACTGTTCGGGAGTATTTTTCTTGAATGAACTTATTTTTATATATCCGATGTAATTATCAAGCATTTCATACGAAACCGATTCAATCTCAATCGCTGTTCTCTTGAAAGTATATGCTTTATCAATTCCATCACGTCTGATTGTTATTCTTACGTCTGTACCCTCTTCGCCTTTCATTGCATCTACTGCGGCATTATATCCTTCTTTGAGAACATCTTTACCATCAACAGCAACAATAATATCGCCTGCTTTGATATCTGAATCGGCAAGAGGTGATTTTTCAAGTATTTCACCTATAACTATATATCCGCTTTCATCAATACCTACGGTAATTCCGAGCCCTACTCTCATACCGTTATCTTCGGCAAGCATTTCCTGGTACTCATCAGCTGTGAGATAACGTGAATACTTATCACCTATGCCATTCATATAACCTTTTAAAATACCGCTGCTGAGCTGATCTTCCTCTATTTCACCGAAGTAGAGATCTCTGACAAGGGTATCAAGTGAGTTAAGCTTTTCATATTTAGCAGATTTTTCATTGAAGTCTACAAGCTTTTTGTTGAAACTCTGGAGTGAAAAAAATGAAGTCAGTATAAATGTAACCGCTGACGCAATAGCGATAAGACTTATTGCAAGTCCAAGAGTTATTTTCTTATTCAATAAACATCACTTTCTTTTATATACAGATTATTTGTTTATAGTGTTATTTCATTAACAATGCGGTCACCGAGCGATAAATTCAGTAACCGCATTATATATTTTTTTATCATAGATATTGCTGTGGATCAACTCTTTTTCCATTAACCCTGATTTCAAAATGAAGATGGAAGCCTGTTGAATATCCTGTACAGCCTACTGCACCAAGCGCCTGTCCGCCTGATACTTTATCTCCGTATGAAACATAAACAGACTGTAAATGCGCATACATTGTTCGTGTTCCATCATCATGCTGAACAAGAACATAGTTACCATAACCATTTCCGCAACATTTCTTGGATTTTCTGTAATTATGTATACATGAGGTTGAAACGCCGATTACAGTACCACTCTTTGAGGCGCACACTGAAGCGCCTTGAATACCTCCACCTGCAATATCTATGCCTTCATGAAAGTCGTTTTTCCATCTTCTGCCATATCCGCTTGAGATGTAATAATGTCCCGGAACAGGCCATGAAAAACCGCTTACTGAGTATGATGGAATTACAGAAGAGCCAGCAGGTGGATTTGACTGAACTTGATTCTGCTGCTGTTTTTTAGCTTCTTCTTCTCTTTTCTTTTTCTCTTCACGCTCGAAAATTGCTTCAATTTCAGCGTCCGCCGCATCAAAATTTGCTTTATGTTCAGAAATCTGCTGCTCTGTGAGGGATTCTTCATATTTCAGACGTTCAATTTCCTCATCAGATTTTTTCATTGCTGTGTTATAACTCTCAAGATTTTCATTGAATTCAGCTTTTTTAGTTTCCTGCTCACCCTGTTTCATTTCAAGTGTAAGCTTTTCTGTTTCAAGAGCATTTTTTGATACTTCGAGCATCTCAATATCTTTTTTGAGTCCTTCAATAAGGTCGCTGTCATGATCGGCAATTTTGCCTATCATTTCAACTCGTGAAATCATATCATAGAAATCTGTTGAACCTAAGATTGCGGTAGCAAGACTATCATTACCTGTAACATACATTGCTTTAAGTCTTTGCTTGAAGATTTCAGTATTCTCGGCAACATTCTGTTCAAGTGCAGCTATATCCGAATTAAGCTGATTGATATTTTCCTGAGCAATAGTAATATCATTGTTGATTTTTGTAAGTTCTTCTTCTGTGATACGAAGATTCTCCTGCATAAGATCAATCTGCTTCTGAAGTGTTTTCTGATATCCCTGCTGCTCTGCCTGATTTGCTTCAAGCTCTTTAAGCTCTTTTTCAAGATTTGCAATGCTGTTCTGATTTTCTTTTTTCTGCTCCTGAAGCTCTGCTATTGTCTTGGCTTCAATCGATTTATTATCATATATATCAAGTGAACTTGATAAAACGCTTGTTGTCATAATGCAAGTAACAACAAATGTTAGTATTCTCTTATAATTTAATAATCTTCTCATTTAAAGCATTACTCCTTTCAATAAGCAGTCATTTTTACACGTTGATGTGCTTTCTTGTGAAAATCACATTTCACGATGCCCCAATAAATGCACCTGTCAAGAGATATGCACTCTGAAAATATATTACAGATACTTCTGTGGATTTACTGCACTTCCATTAACTCTTATTTCAAAATGGAGGTGGAAGCCTGTTGAATGCCCTGTACAACCAACTGCACCGAGTGCCTGTCCGCCTGTTACCTTTGCCCCGTATGAAACATAGACAGACTGCAAATGAGCATACATTGTTACAGTTCCGTCAGGATGCTGAACAAGAACATAATTGCCATAGCCGTTTCCGCAGCAATTACTTGATTTTCTGTAATTGTGTGTACATGAACTTGATACGCCGATTACAGTACCGCTCTTAGAAGCACATACAGATGCACCCTGTATTCCGCCGCCTGCAATATCTATACCTGCATGGAGTCTGCCCCATCTTCTGCCATATCCGCTTGAAATATAATAGTGTCCCGGAACAGGCCATGAAAATCCGCTTACTGAATATGATGGAGTTACAGAAGAACCAGCAGGTGGCTTTGTCTGTACCGAATTCTGCTGCTGTTGCTGCTGTTTTTTTGCTTCTTCTTCTCTTTTCTTTTTCTCTTCACGCTCAATAATTGCGTTAATTTCATCATCTGCTTTTTTAAACTGAGCTTCATGTTCGGCAATCTGCTGTTCTGTGAGAGATTCCTCATATTTAAGACGTTCAATTTCTTCCTGTGATTTCTTCATTGCTGAATTGTAACCCTCAAGATTTTCATTGAATTCAGCTTTTTTAGTTTCCTGCTCACCCTGTTTCATTTCAAGTGTAAGCTTTTCTGTTTCAAGAGCATTCTTTGATGTTTCAAGAGAATCTATATCATTTTTAAGACCTTCAATGAGGTCGCTGTCATGGTCAGCAATCTTGCTTATCATTTCAACTCGTGAAATCATATCATAGAAATCTGTCGAGCCTAAAACAGCAGTTGCAAGACTGTCATTGCCTGTGATGTACATAGCTTTGAGTCTTTGCTTGAATATTTCTGTATTATCGGAAACATTCTGTTCAAGTACAGCTATATCTGAATTAAGCTGATTGATATTATCTTCAGTTGCAGTAATTTCACCATTGATTCTTGTAAGCTCTTCTTCTGTAATGCGAAGATTCTCCTGCATGAGATCAATCTGCTTCTGAAGTGTTTTCTGATACGCCTGCTGCTCAGCCTGATTTGCTTCAAGCTCTTTAAGCTCTTTTTCAAGATTTGCAATGCTGTTCTGATTTTCTTTCTTCTGTTCCTGAAGCTCTGCAATTGTTTTTGCTTCAATTGAAGAATTATCATAATCTTTGAGTGAAACTGCCAAAACGCCTGTTGTTAATATACATGTAACAACAAATGTAAGTATTTTCTTGTAGTTTAATAATCTTCTCATTTTAAGTTTTACTCCTTTCAATGAGCAGTCATTTTTACACGTTGATGTGCTTTCTTGTAAACAGCACACTTCCCAATGCCCCAACAAATGCACCTGTCAAGAGATATGCACCCAAAACATAAAATCTTATTGTATCAAACGGAAGAATATTTCCAAGACCGATAACATTCATAACCCCAACTTTTTCAGTAAGAATTCCATAAAGTGAATCGTATGTAAGCCATGTAATCATAAATGCACCTGTACCAGATAAAAATCCTGTTATCATTCCCTCTACAAAGAATGGTGTACGGATAAATGCATTTGTTGCACCTACATATTTCATAATCTGGATTTCTTCACGTCTTGAGAATATACTTGCTTTTGTAGTATTTGAAATCATTATCATCGAAACTGTTGTAAGCACCACAATAATTACTACTGCAATAAGAGTTACGATATGTCTTAACTCCATAAGAATACTTACAAATTCCTGTGATACTCCCACATAATAAATATCAGGCATAAGTCTGATTTCTGCTGAAATATCAACAGCTCTTTCAATGTCGTTTACCTTAACTCTGAAACCGTCTGGAAGCGGATTATCCTCTCCAAGCGATTCAAAAATTTTCTGGTAATCAGGCATTGACTCCATCATACGCTTGAAAGCTTCTTCCTTTGAATCAAAGGTAACTGATGAAACACCTTTTATAGCTGAAAGCTCCTGCTCAATTGCAACAATTCTTTCATCTGATGTATTTTCATTAACGAAAACAGCAATTTCATTCTTATCGCTTATTCCGCCTATTATTGAATCAATATTTATATAAAAAAGTACCGAAGCTCCGACAAGCATCAAAGATATAAGAAGTACACAGAATGTAGCAAATGCCATCATTTTGTTTTTCCATATATTCTCGATACCCTGGTCGGTAAGATACTTAACACCGCTAAGCTTCATTTACGCCTCCAATCACTTCGTCAAAAACAATTTCTCCGCTTGTGATATTAATTATACGACCTCCGAAATGGCGTACAAGGTCATGCTCATGCGTTACCATGAGAATTGTTGTACCGCAGTCGTTGATACCTTTGAGAAGCTCAACGATTTCGTATGAAAGCTCAGGGTCGATATTACCTGTCGGCTCGTCCGCAATGATAAGCTTCGGGTCATTTACAAGTGCTCTTGCAATTGCGACTCTCTGCTTTTCACCGCCCGAAAGCTCATCGGGATATGAATTTGATTTTGCCTGCAAACCTACAAGACTTATTACATATGGAACTCTTTTACGGATATATTTCTTCGGAGCATCAATAACTCTCAGAACAAACGCAATATTCTCGTAAACAGTCATTGACGGAATAAGTCTGAAATCCTGAAAGACGAATCCGAGAGTACGTCTGAATTCAGGTATTTTTCTTTTTTTAAGCTTATTAAGATTATAGCCGTTTACCGTAACGACACCGCTTGTAGCGTCAATCTCTTTAAGGAGAAGCTTAATCATGGTACTTTTTCCCGCACCTGATGAACCAACAACGAAAGCAAAATCTCCGTCGTTGATTTTAAGGCTTACATTATTTAACGCATCTACACCGCTTGAATAGGTTACTGATACGTTTTTTAATTCTACCACAGTTTACACCTTCCTTTAGAATTAAAAACAATAGTATTTATATTGTTGTGTCAGTTCATTAAATGTTCGCTTTGCAAATCAACAAAGCGAACATAATTTTGAAAAATAATTGTCATTTTCACGGCATATCTGCCGCAAATTCTTTAGAACTTAATAGGATTTGCTGAAAGATATTTCTTAACCATAAGTGCAATCTTGAAGATAATTGCGTGGTCAAATTCTCTGAGGTCAAGACCTGTAAGCTTCTTGATTTTTTCAAGTCTGTATACGAGTGTATTTCTGTGAACGAAAAGCTTTCTTGAAGTTTCTGAAACGTTGAGATTGTTTTCAAAGAATCTCTGGATTGTAAAGAGTGTTTCGTGGTCGAGTGACTCAATGCTTCCCATCTTGAATACTTCGTGGAGGAATGTTTCACAAAGTGTTGTAGGGAGGTGGTAAATGAGTCTTGCGATACCGAGGTTGTCATAGCTGATGATAACCTTATCTGTGTCGAATACCTTACCTACTTCAAGAGCCATCTGAGCTTCCTTGAATGAACGAGCAAGCTCCTTGACACCTACAACAGGTGTACCGATACCTACATTTACTCTTGTATAGAATTCACCGCTTAATGTGTCAGCGATTGAACGAGCAAGCTTTTCAAGATCCTTAGAATCAACAGCATTCTTGAGTTCCTTAACGAGAACAATATCTGTTTCTGTGATATTGAAAACGAAATCCTTGTTCTTGTCAGGGAAAAGATTCTGGATAACATCATAAGCTGAAATATCATTTGCTGATACAATTCTGATAAGGAGAACTACACGGCTGATTTCAGCGTTGAAGTGAAGCTCTCTTGCCTTGATAACGATATCGCCAGGAAGAACGTTATCAAGAACTACATTCTTAACAAAGTTGTTTCTGTCGTATTTTTCATCATAATACTGCTTGATGTTTGAAAGGCTGATTGCCATGATGCTTGCATATTTAGCTGCAGCTTCATCTGTGCCCTCAACAAAAACAGCATAATCAGGCTTTACTCTTGAACCGAATGGCTTATATGTATAGCCATCTCTGATAAAGATATCATGTGAATCGCTGAGGTCGAGAGTAACATATTCATTTGTTGTGCCTACTTTTGTAAGATCGCTGCAAGCGATAATTGTAGCTGTTTCATCTACTACGCCGATAACTGAATCAATTGTATCACGCATCTGATGAACGAGGCCTTGAAATAATCTGTTGGACATAAAAGTAACATCCTTTCCTTTTTTATAAATTTATTTTCGTTTGATTAGATATTCACTTCAATATATTACAAATTGTAACACATTTTTATGAACTAATTATGAACATAATGTTAATTCTGAGTAGAAAATCGACATTGCGACGATTTTTTTCATTCAAATCTGTTCAAATTTTACATTTCACAGATTTTTTTGTAATCATTTTGTAATTTTTAATTCTGAAATTACATTTTTTCAGGACATTCAATCTTAAGAATTGTAAGTGCATTTCTTAATGTCTGTCTTACAGCCTTGCAGAGTGTGAATCTTGCTGCCTTAAGTTCTTCGGTTTCGGCATTTTTTACACTGCATCCGTCATAGAATCTATGGAATAATGTAGCAAGCTCAATTGAATACTTTGTAATCTTGGCAGGGTCGTAAGTTCTTGCGGCATTGTTTACTTCAGTAGGAAGTGAAGCAATGTGACGGATAAGCTCAATTTCACGCTCTGTATCAAGAAGTTCAAGATTTGCATTTACATCATCTGCAAGTCCATCAGCCTTAAGATTTGTTATAAGACTGCAAAGACGAGCGTGTGCATACTGAACATAATATACAGGATTTTGTGATGACTGCTCTACTGCAAGGTCAAGGTCAAATTCAAACTGTGAATTAGCCTCACGCATATTGAAGAAAAATCTTGCAGCGTCAATCGGGATTTCTTCAAGTAAAGTTACAAGAGTAATTGCCTTACCGCTTCTCTTTGAAAGCTTGGCAACCTCACCGTTACGGAGAAGTCTTACCATCTGCATAAGAACTACATCAAGCTTGCCCGAATCAACTCCGAGAGCTTCAAGAGCCGCTTTAAGTCTTGGTACATAGCCATGGTGGTCTGCTCCTAATACGTTTATCGCCTTGTCAAAGCCTCTTGTAACGAGCTTGTCATAGTGATATGCGATATCAGGAACGACATAAGTAGGAATACCATTTGCACGAACAAGAACGAAGTCCTTGTCAACGCCGAAATCAGTTGCTCTGAACCAGATTGCACCTTCCTGTTCGTAGGTATGTCCTGTTTCTTTGAGCTTTTCAACAATTTTCATTGTTTCGCCGCTTTCATGAAGCTTACTTTCCTTATACCATGTATCATAAACTATGCGGTATTTTTTAAGGTCACGTTCAAGCCCTGCAATATTCTTAGGAAGAGCAAATTCAACGAGTGCCTTTTTGCGTTCTTCTTCGCTGAAATTTTCAAGCTTGTTTCCGTTTTCATCGTAATATTTCTTGGCGTGTTCGATAATATCTACGCCTCTGTATGTATCATCAGGCATCGGGAATGCTTCGCTGTTTCCGTCCTCACCGTAAATAGCCTGACATGCCTTTTCGTCTGACTCGGCTTCATCACAGATTTTTCTTCCCTCATCAGAACAAACCTGCATATATCTGAGTGAAAGTGATTTACCGAATTTTTCAATCTGATTTCCTGCGTCGTTTACATAGAATTCACGTTCTGAATGGTAACCTGCCCAGTCAAGAACGCTTGCAAGACAGTCACCGATTGCACCGCCACGAGCATTTCCGACGTGCATCGGGCCTGTCGGATTGGCTGAAACAAATTCAACAAGGATTTTCTTGCCTGTACCCATATTTGTTCTGCCGTAGCTATCGCCCTCATCAAGAACATTTTCAACTACATCAGAAAACCATTTCTTGCTGAGGAAGAAATTGATAAATCCCGGACCTGCAATTTCCCATTTGTAGAATGGAGTTCCCTCAAGATTGATTTCACCGCAGATAAGCTCGGCAATTTTTCTTGGAGGCATTCTGAATGCCTTTGCACATACCATTGCGGTATTTGCCGCAAAATCTCCATGTGATTTATCAGCAGGGATTTCAATATTGAATGTCGGAAGAGCCTCATCGGGTACAGCCTGTTTCGCAACAAGACCTGCAATTGAATTTTCAATAATCTCTCTGAGCTGCTGTGAAGCATTTTTTATAAGGTCAGCCATTTTTTATTTCCTTTCATTCACTTAATTTCCAGTATAATTTCATTATCGGAAACATAAGCGGAATTTATATCTATTGTATATTTCATATATAAGCTTTTTTCGGTTTCAAGCTTATTTTCTATTTTATGCGTATAAACGCCTATCTGCATATCACCATATGGTGTTTCATAATGACAATAATGCTTTTTCTCGGGTTCAAGAGTAATAAGTGAATTTGTTGTACCGCTTCTCATAACGGTTGCATTCTTTTCTCCCTCGACCTCAATATCGGTTACCGAGCCTTCAAAGCCTGTCGCAGATGTATCGTCATAGGAAATTTTGATTTTATCTCCGTTTTTCTGATAGCGTGCCTTTGTTATAAGCTCTGTTTCGGTTTTATCATCATCAATCCATTGAATGCTTTTTAACAGAATAGTAATATTATCTTTCAACTTCTTCTCCTTTTACTCATTGCTGCTGAAAACATCTCCGACAACCTCGGAACGAAGAAAATGACGTGCATTTTCTTCAAAAAGCTCTATGCTGTCGCTTACATAGAATTTATTTGTTCCCTTTTCTGTACGGTCAGTCAGCAGATCACGCTCCATAAGACACATTTCAGCATATTTTGCAGCTTCTCTGCCTGAAGAAATAAGTGTTACACTATCACCCATATAATCTGCAATAATATCTTCAAGAAGAGGATAATGCGTGCAGCCGAGAATAAGTGTATCTACACCCTCAGCTTTAATAGGAGCAAGATATTCCTCGGCAACAAGCTTTGTAACCTTGTTGTCACGGTCTGTATAACCGTTTTCTACAAGATGAACAAAAAGCGGACAGGCATTTCCATAAACCGATGTGCCGGGACGGATTGTCTTGATCGCTTTTGCAAAGCTTCCGCTTCGGATTGTTGCGGATGTTCCTATTACGCCGATTTTACCGTTTTTAGTTGAGCTGCATGC
Organism: Ruminococcus sp.; assembly: GCA_017523285.1. Lineage (GTDB taxonomy): Bacteria > Bacillota > Clostridia > Oscillospirales > Ruminococcaceae > Ruminococcus. The sequence continues at coordinate 3,655 of JAFWWU010000026.1, read as the reverse complement.
AGCCTGTGCAGTAGGAAGAAGCACTCCTGTAAACGGCATATCATCAATAAGAGATTGTGTTCCGATTACTGAGCTTACTGTTCCGCAAGCCGCAATTATCATTTTTATTTTATGCTTTCTTAAAAAAGCTATATCTTCCTGTGCATATTTGATTACAGTTTCACGGCTTCTGCTTCCGTATGGAATTCTCGCAGTATCACCGAAATATATTATATTTTCATTCGGAAGAAGTCTGTTAAGCTCCATAACAGCTGTAAGTCCGCCGACACCCGAATCAAATACACCAATAGCGTCATTATTCATAAAATGCTCCGATATGCTATGTAAGCATTGTTTCATTCACGGCTGAAACAAGCCGAAATCAATAGTTTCTGTCAGCGTTTTCAATAGCCTGTTCAATAAGCTGATCTACAAGATATGACTGTGACATACCAAGATGCTCCATAAGCTTTGGATACATACTTATAGGTGTGAAACCAGGGAGAGTATTAATTTCATTCAGATATACATCTCCGTTTTCAGTCATAAAGAAATCAACTCTTGAAAGTCCCTTACAGCCAAGAACTTTATATGCCTTTATAGCTGTTTCACGGATTTCTTTCATTTTTTCATCATCTATATCAGCAGGAATACAGAGCTCTGAATCTCCGAGAACGTATTTTGCGTCATAATCATAAAAATCATTGCATGCCTTGATTTCACCGACATAAGAAGCGTATGGTGAATCGTATCCCGCAACAGCTACTTCAAGCTCTCTGCCCTTGATAAATTCTTCTATTATAACTTTATTATCATGTGAGAATGCTGTCTTGACTGCATCGTCAAGCTCTTCAAAGTCATTTGCCTTGTTGATACCGATTGAAGAACCGCAGTTTACAGGCTTTACAAATAATGGAAAGCGTAATTCTTCAGCAATTTCTTCATACTGCTTATCAAGATGATTCATATTTCTGTGAGTAATCATTCTCCATCTTGCAGTTTTTATATTATGATAATCAAGAACCATATGCGTATGTGCTTTATCCATACAAGCGGCAGAAGCTAAAAGTCCACAGCCTACATACGGAATTCTTGCCATATCAAGAAGCCCCTGTACTGTTCCGTCCTCGCCGTTCTTACCATGAAGAACAGGGAAAACAACGTCAACCTTTCTTGTTGAAGTTTCACCGTTTTCGATAATCACGATACCTTTATGTATAGGGTCAGGTGAAATGATAGCTGAAGCACAGTCGGTATTAAGCTCCCACTTGCCGTTTCTTATATCCTCTGTACTGCCGGGATAATAGAGCCAGCGTCCTTTTTTTGTTATACCAATGCATATTACCTCGTATTTATCACGGGGAATACTATCAATAACATTTGATGCGGAAACCAATGAAACATCATGTTCATTTGAAACACCGCCGAATAAAACCGCAACCTTGATTTTAGCCATTATGATTACTCCTTTGATTATGATTCGTAAAATGAAATCAGATATCATTTAAAAACATTTTATCTATTTTATCAATCACTATATTTTATCACATTTCACAAAAAACTGCAAGTATTTTTTGCATAAATAAAAGGAAATGTGTAAAATTCAAGCAAGAGGATAGAAACTAAACAATTTTCAACATACAGTTTAGTTAATATTGCACAACGAATTATTGTCACTATATTCATCTGCTAAAATTTTATATGTATAATTTTGCCATTATATGACTTGCATATCATAAGAACATCCGAAAATTTCCGTATAAAACAATAATTTCCGTCAACAATAATTTCGGAGGTGTTATTGTGAACAAAAATATTTTTTCAGACTCTAAAAACAAAAAATCCCCTAAGGGTTTCTACACAGCGCTTGCTATAAGTGCAATCATGATCGGCTCAGCCTGCTATTTTTCATATTCACAGAATGAAGAGAAAAGCAATCCTAAGCAGACAGATTTTATTTCAGAAGAAGCCGTTGACAGAAAGGTTACAAATATTCCGAAGCAGACAACGGCTCTTAGTGCCGTAACATCAACAGTAAGAACTACAACTACTACTGGCGTTACAACAACTGCACAGACAAGCCCTGTTGCAACAATTCCAGCTGCTGACCCTATTGTTGTCGAAACAACAAAGGCAAAAGAAAAAAAGACAGCAACAACTGAATTCAGCCAGCCTTTAGATAATATGAGCAACATATTAAATATGTTCAGCGGTTCAGAGCTTGTCAAGAATACTACAACAGGCTCATGGCAGACTCATAACGGCACAGATATTGCCGCAGCTTCAGGCGATAGTGTTTATGCATGTGCTGATGGTGAAGTAACAGAAATCCTCGATGACGCTTTATGGGGTACTGTTGTTGTTATCGACCATAAAAACGGATATATAAGCAAATATGCAAATCTCGCAAAAGATTTAAATGTACAGGTCGGCAATTCCGTAAAGGCAGGAGATTTAATCGGTGCTGTCGGTGATACTGCCGATATCGAAAGCGGACTTGGCACTCATCTTCATTTTGAAATACTCAAGGATGGAAAATATGTAAATCCGCTTGAAATCATTAAATAATCTCAAATATCATAATTATATGCAGGTAATGCCAAACCGGTATTACCTGTTATCATTTATTTGGATTTTTACATTTCAATCTGCAAATTTTGCTTTTTCCGAAATTTTTCGTTTTTATACTTGCAATTTATGTTAATATAGTGTATAATTATAAAGGTGTCAATTAATTTTGACAAACAGATTATAGCAGTTTAACTGCTGCACTCACTATTGAAAATCAGGAGGAAATTAAATTATGTTAGTTTCAGCTAAGGAAATGCTTACAAAAGCAAGAGAAGGCAAATATGCAGTTGGTCAGTTCAATATCAACAATCTTGAATGGACAAAAGCTATTCTTCTTACAGCTCAGGAATGCAACTCACCTGTAATTCTCGGTGTATCTGAGGGTGCCGGTAAGTACATGTGTGGTTATAAGACAGTTGTTGGTATGGTAAACGGTATGATCGATGAACTCAACATCACTGTTCCTGTTGCTCTTCACCTTGACCACGGTTCATTTGAAGGTGCTAAGGCTTGCATCAATGCAGGTTTCTCATCAGTTATGTTTGACGGTTCCCACTACCCAATCGAAGAAAACATTGCTAAGACAACTGCTCTCGTAAATGCTTGTGATGTTCTCGGCATTTCACTCGAAGCTGAAGTTGGTTCAATCGGCGGTGAAGAAGACGGCGTTGTAGGTGCAGGCGAATGCGCTGATCCTAACGAATGCAAGCAGATTGCTGATCTCGGCGTTACAATGCTCGCTGCCGGTATCGGTAACATTCACGGTAAATATCCAGAAAACTGGGCAGGTCTTTCATTTGATACACTCGAAGCTGTTAAGAATGCTGTTGGCGATATGCCACTCGTTCTCCACGGTGGTACAGGTATTCCTGAAGATATGATCAAGAAGGCTATCTCACTCGGCGTTGCTAAGATAAACGTAAACACAGAGTGCCAGCTTGCATTCCAGGAAGCTACAAGAAAGTATGTTGAAGAAGGTAAGGATCTTCAGGGCAAGGGCTTTGACCCAAGAAAGCTTCTCGCTCCAGGTTTCGAAGCTATCAAGGCTACTGTTAAGGAAAAAATGGAACTTTTCGGAAGCGTAAACAAGGCATAATTTATACTA
>JAFWWU010000025.1 GCA_017523285.1 Ruminococcus sp. | reverse complement strand
GTTCAACAAAATAGAGAATACGGGAAATTACGTCTTCCTGCTCCTCGTTAGTTTCTCCAAGGCTTGTCTTGTTGACATGGATATGAAGTCCACAAGTACTGGTCTGATGTGAACGGTATCCCAGAGAAACAGCCTTTCTCATTATTTCTTTCCAGCAGTAGTCTTTGTGGTAATCAAGCGTCATGGGATGTGTTACTATCTCCATGCCGTCATTAAGACTTCCGTCTGATTTTATGTAGATATGCTCCTTGTCTTCATTGGCGATATTAAGAAGCTCGTCGGCATATTCGCAATCTTTGCCAGCTACATCAATTTCAAGCTCAACACCGAAATAGCGTGAATTATCGCCGTAGAATATCGGTTCAGGCTTATAACTATACTCTTTGATAGAAGAATTTTCGTTAATTATGTCATGATAACATTCAGAGCAGTAATCTCCATCCCCGTAATGATAAGCGTCATCTATATGCATCAGGGCTTCACAGGTCTGACAGCGGGTATAGTAATTATCATAGCAATGCTGGCAGAGATTTGTGTATTCATCACCATAAGCATCTGAATCCCAGACAGTAGCACCGCATCTGTCGCAGACGCAACAATATCGTTCTATACATTCTGAGCAGACAATCTGTCCATTGACAGTAGTGTAGTCATCATCTTCAATAATAGCTCCACAGTGAGAGCAGTAGATTTTTTCTTCCATTTTCGCTTTCCTCCATAGCATAAAAATTGCCGTCCCGGATTAACCGAGACGGCTTGTTAGTATTCTTCTGCAAGTAACATCGTTGAATGGTCTCCGTCATCAATGACATAGACCTTTTGTGTTATGGGAGCTTCCGACGGCATAAGGTATTCCATTTTATACTCAGGCTCCTCTGAACTATGAGCAATACGCTGTACCCCTTTTAAAGCTTCAAGATTAAAGACCTGCAAGTAATCCTTTGGCTCTGAAAGCTTATCAATGCACTCCCACATAAAAATCTGGAGTTCAAGCGGTATTTCTGTCTGAACTCCTTTGGTTAGGTATCGGTTGTTGCTGAACATGATTTCCTCCTTTTCAAGTTTTCTACGTTCCCTATGTTCCTATCGTTGCACACGATAGTGCATACCATAGCACTATTATTATATATAACTGAAATGGAGGAGTTTTACAGAAATGAATAATGTACACAAGCAGTTATATTTTCATTTTAAAACTTAATATAGCTCGTATAGTTTTATTTCAATTTCTAAAAGATTATTATAACTATATAATGAATCGAAATGGAAGGAGGATGATTTTATGCTTGGTATGATATGTATCATATTGTATGTACTATTGATTGCTTTGCATATAAGTGTCTGTATAGTTGTTTACAAAGTAAGGGAGCTGGTTCTTTATCAGCGTAGAGAAGCACAGTCATTGATGATTGAGATACTGTTAGCAGGGCTTGAAATGGCGCGAAAATACAGGGATAAGGTTGAAGAAGATGAAAGAGAATGAAATTATTACTATAGAACAGCTCATGGATATGCTTAATATAGGCAAGAATACAGCATATAAGCTTCTTGACAGCAGAGCTATTAAGGCGTTCCGGATTGGAAACAAATGGAAGATACCTGTCTCGTCGGTATACGAATATATCAACGAGCAGACTGAATGTGCGAAATAGCAGCGTACCCTGTACGCTTGCTAAGCACAGTTTTTTTCTTATTAATCTATTTTTGTAACATTATTATTCTATATAGACTCGTCAGTGAGAAGTCTGAGGCTTTATGCTGAATAACGAAGCTGGCGGGTGCCGTAGGTTATACTATGATGTATAACTTACGGCTGTACTGTGGTTATATGGACTTCGCACAGTGCGTTCAGGACAGGCGCTATGCCTGTCCGCTATTTTAGTGAAAACAATTATAACATCTATATAAAGCAATATAAAGTCAAAGGAGATGTTATAATGCGTTTTAAAGTATCGATATACCCTGAAAGTATCAAAGGCATAGCCAAATCAGAGATTAATACAAAGAAGATATGTAAGCTTATAGCGAATCACAGATATGATATTTCATTATCTCAGCTTGCTGAATATATAGAAGAACAGTACGTATGGTGCCCGTCAACATTCAATGGTGAACTTAAACGTCAGGATGATCTGGCTTCCATACAGCTTTTTGCACTTGATTTTGATGGTGGTATAACTTATACAGAGGTAATAAAAAGAGCTGATAAGTATCAGCTTCCTATAGCTCTGAGCTATGAAACAATGAGTTCAGAGAGCTTTTCTCGTTTCAGAATTGTATTTGCTTGTAATCAGGTTATAATCGATAAGAGTATGGCATTACTGATTCAGATATGTCTTTGCAGTATATTTCCTGAAGCAGATACTACTTCTAAGGATTTCAGTAAGCTTTACTTTCCAGGCAGGAATGTCACATATAGCGAAAATAGCAATTTTACTGTATATGAACTTTTGTTGAGTACACTACAGTATCTTGATGAGTATGATAATAAGAATAAAAGCCGTAAGCTTAAAGCTATTGCAGAAAAAACAAAGGTTGTTCTTAGGAACAATACATTTGCTATCATAGAAAACTCCGATATATGCTCTACCGGTGCCCCTTCTTTTTCTCTACCTATGGTGGAAGTTGAAGATGAAATACTAAAAAATGAAGATATTCGGACAATAACCATATATAATAATAGGGACAATGTCCGAAAATCTTCAAAATTACTATTTAGTACAGGCAAATCTATTATATATTCGGAGAAAAAGGATAAGCCGTTAAGAGTAAATTTGAATAACAACACTATATGCCGTTTATTCTGTGATTATATATCAGGAGAGAGACTTTCACATGATGAATGGTTCGGACTTGCTCTTAATCTTATACATATCAAAGGCGGTAAGGAACTTCTTGCAAGAACATTTGATAAGTATTCTGACAGATATGGTGATATTACAAGAAAAATGGAACAGATAAGCTGGGCAAATCGTAATAACTGTAAACCTCAGCGCTGTGATAATTATTGTTCATATGCTGATACATGCTGTCATAAATCAACCATGTGCCATACGCTGAAAAGCTTTAGCAGTGAGATAATTACATTGGACGATAATCCGGAATATATAGAAATTGATACTATGAGAGAAAATTTAAGAGTGACTCTTGATAAGTGTCTAAAAAACAATGGCATCAATGTTATAAAGGCGCCTACGGGGGCAGGAAAAACATATACATATCTGCAAGCTGTAATGAAATCAGATAAACAGACCATAGTAGCTGTTCCAAACTCAAAGCTTATGTATTCTGTTGCTGATACAGCTGATGATATGGGAATCAACTATATTACCACACCAATTATAGATGAGCTTCTTATGTCACTTGATAAAGAAACGGAAGAAAAAATACGCCACCATTATATGATTGGTGATGATATGGCTATAAATGCATTGCTCAGGGAATGTGATTCTCCAAATGCTAAAGAATATCTTAAAGCTATGGATAAGATACGCTCTTTTAAAGGACAACTTGTTATTACCACACATGCAAGGCTTTTAAATATGAAAGAGGATTATCTCAGACCACGAAATGTAATTATAGATGAGGATATACTTACAACTATGTTTCAGGTTAATCAGGTATCTGTTGGTGATATATATTCCCTGCTTAACCAGAATTTATATCGTCTGCCTATAAATCCTGTAGTAGCGGCAAGAATGAAAAGAATTGCAGGAGTTGAGGGGTATGAAATGCTCGACGAATTTACGTTTGATATAGATGAATGTGAACGTGCTGTAGTTAATAACTGTATTGATTGCAGAACATGGAGTTCAAGTATTTATCATGCTATATATTCACGCTGTTTTTATCATGAAAAAGGAAATGATATAATATATTTCCTCTACAAAAAGGAGCTTCCTGGGTGCAGTTGTACAATACTTTCAGCAACTGCGGATAAAGCATTGTATGAGAGCATATTTAGTAAAAGACTTTACAGCTTCAATGATTTAGGGCTATTGAAGTATATGGGTGAACTTATTCTTCATCCGGATGAGACATACAGCAGGGAGTGCTTCAACTCGAAGCCTGAGCTTATAAGGAAGATACGAAACAGACATGATAATGAAAGCATAATCACATTCAAGGCGTTATCGGAACCTGGAGAAATATATCTTGGAGCTTCACAGGGATTCAATTATCTTCAAGGGCATAACATTACCGTAGCCGGTACATTTCACAGACCTGAATATGTGTATAAGCTATTCGGGATGATAACAGGCAATTCAAACACAGGAGATGTTCTGGCGGTAAGACGTGTAAATAGAAACGGGTTCAACTTTCCTTTTATGACGTTCAAGGATGAACTCCTTCAGGCTATTCAGTTATGGATGATAGAAAGCGAATCCGAACAAGCAGTAGGTCGAGCAAGGCTTGTAAGTAATAAATGCACTGTAAACCTATATTCAAATCTTCCTTTAAGACAATGCAGTATTGAAAAAGTCTGATATATGTATGGGGTGTGCATTTTGCGGTACCGTAGGTAAAGCAAAATGTGAGGGGCTTGCCCCTATCGGGAGGCGTGGAGGGATGAAGTCCCTCCACATTCCATAACTGCGAATGCAGTTATGCTTAATATCCATTGTAGAAAGCTCTTTCAGAGTGTTATAGCGAAATGTAGGTGTTTTCAGATTAGGTGATAGGATAGTCTGAGGAGCTTTTGTAATAATATTCAATGATAATATTTTAGAGCGATATATAGTTTTATTCGTATTGAAATCTAAACAACACAATGTTTCTTGCAGGAAATAGCATTTTCGCATTAATAATTCATTTGCAATTATTTGAAATAATCAGAAGTATTTTGTGTTGACGTTTGCCTATAATTGTGGTATAATATTTAAAGATAATTGTTTATATTTCATAAACAAAGGCGGTGGGGAAATGGCTCTAACAAATGTTGCGATGTGGACTGACAAAGGCTGGAAAAGTGTAACAAAAGATGAAGCGGTTAGGATATTTCCAGATGAGAAAGTCTCGGCAAATAGCGGTATTTTTATGTGTAGACTCTGTAAAAAGTATGTTACATTCACTGCTCCAGGAATCTATGCTCGCTGTTTTAAGCACAGTCGTGGCGATATAGATAAAGAATGCGATGATCGAGCTTTATCTTCTCCTGTACAAAATTTTGAATTACATACTTTTATTCCGCCAATGAGAATAAAAATACATAATAATCAGTCATATTCATTAGAAATGGGTTTCTTTCTTCCGCCTGATATCAAGAATAACAGAGGTAGTATCATAATTAAAAACGATAATCTTTCAACCAGTGAATTCAAATATGATATTTCTCGCTTGAGTTATGATAGCCTGACATATTTACAATTAGGATCTGTTCCTGCTGAAAAATACATTATAAGTGTTTCAGAAAGTTCTCTTTCTTTGCCACATATTGTTGATGGTATAAAAAAGAGCGGTGTGTTGTTTGATTATTATACAAGGAAGAAATTACCTGATGATGCGGATGTTGTAGTAAATCATGACTATTATTTTCTTACAACAAAAAAGATTTATGTGCCATCAGATATTATAGGTACTCAAATATGCATTATGAACGGCTGGTATATCTATAAGATTAGAGCAAAAGTATTTAATAGATCCAATGCTGATTTCTTTTTCAATTACGGTTATTTGCTAACTGAGAAGCAGGCTTCATTGACTTTTTTGTGGCCTGAATACATTCTTTCTCCATATGTAATTAAGCACAAAGCTGACAAGATTAACCTATATATTCAAGGAGATTCTATAATACCGAAGATATATCCCATTGGAAATATCCTCTGCTGTAAATACTGTGATAGTGATAATGGGGTAGCTGTTACTGTGGAATGTAATGCGCGCCAGCAATTATTATCTGCTGGAAGAACAAAGGTGCTGCGCTATACATACTTATGGAAAGATAACCTTTATACATATATTGAGCCTCCAATCGTCAAAATAACTGATATAAAAGGCTTTGAAGTGATTGCTGGGGAAAATAATAGACTACCTGAGAAGGGAATCTTGCAAATTACTCCTCAATTTGATGGTTATATTGAAATATTAAAAGATGGCTGGATAATTGAAAAACGTAGAATAAATGCAAATGTTATTTCGGAAATAGACCGGATTCAATTCGGTATAACTATAAATATATTTCAAGGTCTTGAATGTGTATGGACGGTTTCATATGTGAGACAGAAGAAAACTGTTTCTGATAATGAAGAAGAATTATTGCAGCGGTTACAAAGCACAGGTGGTAAAACGATTCCGATTTCACATTTGTTCGGAGTTGTAGCGAAGAAATATAATGGATATCCTCTTGTACAAAAATGGATATATTCACAGATTAGAAATGGTTATATTTCAGAAAAGGCATATAAGCTTATAAGGGGGAAATGATATGCTTTCAATTATTAAATTAAACAAAGAAGAAATCGATTTTTTGATTAATACACTTGGAATTGAAAACATCCGGAAGCAATTTCAGAAGAATCCTCGTGGCCTTCAAAAGATAACACCTCTTAGAGCAAAGTCATTATCAGCTGATCAGATAAGATTTCTTGTTCATAATAATCTTTCGGAAGATTTTATCTATGGATTTTTACAAAGTAATACCGAAGATATTGTTAGTCAAATAGATGAAAGCGTTTCAAAAAAAGAAAAAGATATAACAGACAAGAATAAGGCTATTATTATAGTTTTAGCTGAAAGTCTTTTCAAAGATAATGTATCTATATATTATAAATTGAAAGAGAAAACGATTGATGATGATTATTTAAAGCTAGTTTCGTTACTTGTAAAATCACCTAAACTGGTAAAAGAACTTTCATATGAAAACGATGATAGTGATTTATCAGAACAGATTGAAAAGCTCACAAAGCAGCTGGAAGAAAAAGATTCATTGCTTGAATCCAGCAATGAAATAATGAAACAGCTTCAAAAGGAAACTGATCAAAGAGTTGCTGATATAAGTAAACAGCTTGATGAAGCAAACGCTTCTATTCTTTCTCTTCAATCAGAATTGAATACGTTAAAAGCAGCTGAACAAATACCGGAAGAAGACATAGATGATGGATATACATATCATTCTTTATGTAAGATCTATGAGTATAATGGTAAACTTTGGATGAGTAGACTTGCTGATGTTGAAAAGAATGAATTAATTCCATTCAAGGTTGACGTAAATAAGCCCCCGGCTTTCGGAAATAATACTCGTTTGAGATGTACAACTGGACCAGATGGAATAGGACATATTGGCATATGGGCATGGAACTTTGAAGAGAACTATAAGCGCCCTGATGAGGATTACACTCATGATTTATATTGTGAAAAATATGTTCCGATTGAAGTTGTTGATTTTTCAGTAAGTGTTAATAGTGGCGAAGTAGTAGATTGTTTAAAGAATGGGGTATCTGTAAACCCGTCAACAGGTATGATTATTTTGGCTATTAAAATAAATAACAGACAATATCGAGGAGTATTATGCTCAAATAAAAATTGCGAAATAGACAATGGCTTATTAAAGCTCAAAGAAGACTGCTATTATGTTGATGAATATACCATTGAATTTGATGATATAGTTGAACTGGACGGAAAAATGTTCTACAGATACCTAAAAATCAAAGGTATACCTAAAATAATCAAGCTTTATGATCCAATAAAGATAGTAACAGATATAGTTCTCAGGCGTGCATCATGGAATGCTATAAAACAAAAAGGTGTTTCTAAGAATACATGGAAGATTTACAGAGATTATATTACGGAACTGCCACAGGATGAATTGTATAAAGAGATATGCTATTCGTGCAAATGCTCGGAATCTGAAGCCAAACAGTATGTTGTCTCACTTATTGAGAATGCGGAGACTTACATAAATAATGATAATGTTGAAAATGACATTCTTGCCAATATAATTCCTAAGCATCCAGAATTAATCGAAAAATGCAAAGAACTGATCAATCATGATTGGGAAACTGAAAACGTAGAGAGAATTAAAGTTGCAAGTGAAAAATTAATGGCGGTTGAAAAAGATGTCTCTGATAAAAGGAATGAATTAGAAAACGTTAAAAAGGAACGTGATCGGCTCTCGTCTGAGCTTAGTGCTATTTCCGATAGTATTGCCGATAAAGAAAAACTTGCATCAGATGTTGAAGAGCGAATAAAAAATAAAATTGACGATGCAAGGAAAAATGCGGCTGAATTTATAAGTCAAATGGCATTTGTAACACCTATTAATTCTACGGCTTCTATCATCCCTAAATCATGTTATACTTCTGGAAGTTTGCTCGTTTCAGAAGGTATTGAAGAATATAATGATATCAATGATCTTCAAAACCTTATTTCAGAAGAATTGCAGAATGCTGGCGTTTCAAGCAAATTCAGAGATAGTCTTGCAGCATATATGTATTCAGCATATTTAACACATACTCCTGTATTGTTAGCTGGACCATGCGGTAAAAGTATTGCAAATGCTTTTTCAGCCGCATTAAATGCAAGGCTTGCTGGTACTTTGAACTGTTCGCATTCATACGAAAGTAACGTGCTATCAGAGGTTATGAATAGTGATGATACAGTAATTATCATTGAAAATCCTTTCAGCAGCGAGTGGGTATATTCAATTATGGAGTTAATTAATATACCAGACAAGTTTTTTATTCTTGTGATGCCATTTATAGAAGATCTATCAATCGAGCCTAAAGGCTTGCTGAACTATGTACTTCCTATTTTTACGGAATTATTTGTTGATTCAGAGCCGACAAATGCATTTGTTGGTTCTATGCCTTCCGAAGGGTTTATTCCTACCATTGGTAAAAAGGTAAACAATAGAATTTACAGTCAACTACTGTCAAAAATGAAGATGTCATCATTGGCTGTAAAAAAGATAAGCACACTCGTTGCTCAGGCGGCTTCATTATATGAAATAAGTGAAGGAACTGATCTTGTTTATCTTCTACTTCCTTGTGCCTATATAACTGGAAAAGAAGAACTTCTTTTGGAAACAATTCATAATCAGAACAACGTACTATCAAGAGCTCCCTCTGAGTATATTAAACTTGTAGAGAACTATTTAGGAGAATGCGATGAATAAATATAACTGCCTTTTATCACGTATTGCATCTGATTTGGATATTCGAAAAGGTGATACAGAGCCAGAGGAGTATTATAAATCAAGATTGATATATAGTGCAGTATCAAGGATAGGATATTCTTCGTTATGGGATAAGCTTGAGGAAGAGGTTCCCGTAACAATAGAGCATTTCAAGCGACGAATTGAAACAACTTTAAACAGTTACTTGAAAATGTATCCTGAAGTCGAAAGCTTGTATCCTGATCATTTTGATGAAATCAGTGATAATATCTATAATACATTTTTAGCTACTGGAAATGTCTATCATTCACCCAAAAGGATTTCACCATCTGCAAATAGACAAGCTTTCATTAATGGAATAGAATTCCTTCTTGGAACATCTTTATCGAAAAAAGTGTCAATCAGTGGCATTGGTACGCTTGCGAAAAATAAAGCAGGTAATAATATACTTTCCGTCAGCGAAATGTTTAACCTAACACCGCATTCGATTATTGATTATTGGAAACACTACTCCGAACAGGCAAAATTTACTGTTTTAAAATCAGATGATAGATTTGAATTTTTAAAAACCAAGCCTTCTTTTGGGAATGGTTATTGGATAGAGAAGCCTGATATTAACACAGGAATATCGTTAATGAGGACTTCTGCTCTAGGAACAAGGATCTATTATTTTTATAAGTATAACAATAATGAAGTTGAGGCGAGTCAGATTCCGTATTGGTTAACTGAGGATATGAATTACTTATATCTTTCTAATGGACTTTTAGCTTCGAAAGAAGTGTTGCCTGATATTAAATATCAAATCGACGGTGCCATTTCATATTTGCAAATCGGATATCTTCTTCCTCCAGCCGAGCAGAATATGATAATGCTGTATAGCTGGCCAAAGACCTTCTTAAATGTTAAGAGCAATTTTTCAAGAGTAATTGATACGGACGTATTAAAAGCAATCATAGGATTATTAAATCAGACCGGATTTAGTTTTAAAGAGGAATATTAATTATGTCGAATGGTGCTAATTCAGTTCATAAACAGCTGAGATCAGAACTTGAAAACTATATCAAATCTCAGTATTTCGGAAAATCTCCGATTCTATTGTCAGCAATAAACTCACATCTTGATGATGAATCATTATTATATCAACGACCTTATATAGAATCTTCGCCTGCCTATAAAAGTTGTCCAGAGGGAATAAAGAAAACTGATCTTCCAGATTGGCTGAAACAATTTATGGGACAATTATCAGCGGCAGAATTAGGCGTTTATTCATCTCCTTTTGTTCATCAGATTGATGCACTTAAAGCTGCATTTGATGGAAAAGACCTTTTTGTTTCAACAGGAACAGGTTCTGGTAAAACAGAGTGTTTTATGTGGCCTTTATTGGCAAAGCTTGCAGATGAAGCAAAAAATTCTCCCGGCACATGGGGAACGCGCGGTGTTAGAACCGTTATCATGTATCCAATGAATGCGCTTGTTTCCGATCAGGTAAGCCGATTAAGAAGGCTTATTGGTGATAAGGATAATAAGTTTATAAGCATATTTCGTGATGTATGTGGAGCTGATGTTCGTAGACCGCAGTTTGGTATGTATACTGGTCGTACTCCATATCCTGGAACTGAACCGAAAGCTTCCGAAGACAAACAACTTGTACAAACTCTATCTCGAATGGCATTCCCTAAAACTGATAACGACAAGGAATACCTTAATAATCTTAATAAAGAAGGAAAAATTCCTGCAAAAGCAGATATGGAAACATATCTAAATGGAATAAAAAAAGGCTTACATATTCCTAATCCTGAAGATGCAGAATTGATCACGCGCTTTGAAATGCAGGAAATCTGTCCAGATATTCTTATTACAAACTACTCGATGCTTGAGTATATGCTATTACGACCTCGCGAAAAAAAAATATGGGATTCAACAAAAAACTGGCTCAACGAAGATAAGAACAATAAACTTTTATTCATTATTGATGAAGCACATATGTATCGTGGTTCTTCTGGCGGAGAAGTTGCGCTATTAATCAGAAGAATGTTTCATAAACTTGGAATAAGCAGAGACAGAGTGCAATTCATACTCACAACAGCAAGTATGCCTTATGGAACTGATGATGAGAAAAAAGCTGTTATGACATTTGCAAGAGAGCTTACAGCTTCCGATAATAATGCTGAATTTGTTTTTTTGCGTGGAGAACGTGAAAAAATAGATGGTATGCAGAAGTATGATATCCCTGTTCATAAGTTTAGTGATGCATCAATTTCAGACATAGAAGAAAAAGAAGATGCTCGCTTAGAGGCTTTGAATAATTTCTGGCATGAAATTGAAGGAGTTCCGAAACAATTTGCATCTGTCGACGAAGCTTGTATTTGGATGTATGATAATATAATTCACTATCGTCCATTCTACGAATTGATTCGACTTTGCAGGGGAAACGCTGTTTCTTTGGACGAACTCTCTAAAAGTATTTTCTCAAGTTTGGATAGAGATGAAGCCCTTAATGCTGTAAGTGTACTGCTTGCTATCGCACCATTAGCAAGAAAGAATAATATGGTTTTGTTCCCTGCACGTATGCATATGCTGTTTCGTGGAATCAAAGGCGTATATGCCTGTGCAAATCCCCTTTGCACTCATTCTCATTCACATAAATCTCTAACTTTAGGAGAGATCTTTTTGAATGATGGACATATGATATGTCCTGAATGCGGAAGTGTTGTATATGAGCTTTATAACGACCGCCGATGTGGATCGCTTTTTTATAAGGGATATATACTTGATGATGAAATAGGAACATCTGGTTTTGCATATCTGTGGCATTATTCTGGTCAATTACTTGATAAAAATCTAAAAGAAATACATTTGTATATCCCACCTGAAGATTTTATATATCAGAAACGTGGAAAATACCCTATAGAGATTTGTTATCTTGATATTAAAAGCGGTTTTTTATACTTTAAAGACGATTCCAAGTCTGGTGATCCCAATATGCGCAAGCTGTTTTATTGCGATTTTAAAGCTCCTGGCAGACCGCAGATAATTACTTTTCCTTCATGCCCTCATTGTCATCATTTATTATCTCAGATGCAGCTAACATCATTCAGTACTCGCGGTAATCAATCGTTCTATAATCTTATAAAAGCACAGTTTCAGGTTCAAGCTCCCGTAGCAGGAAAAGATAATGATCCAGATAGGATCCCTAATGAAGGTCGAAAAGTGCTTCTGTTCTCTGATAGCCGCCAGAGGGCGGCTAAGCTCGCAAGGGATATGTCGGATATTTCTGATATTGAAGCTGCTCGTCAATTGTTTGCATTAGCAATTGATAAAATGGAGGATTCGGAAATAATGGAGAATTCTAAAAATATATCTTTAAATAGCCTTTATGATCTTTTCTGCCTTGAAGCTGGAATAAATAATGTTCACATATTTAACGGCGATGATAGTGAGAACTTTGCTGACCAATGTAAAACTACAATAAAAAATTATAATAGATGTCTTAAGAGAAATCAAAAATACAATCCAAGGTTTGATCAGACAAATGCACCGATTCAGATGCAGAAATATCTTCTTCGATTATTCTGTGGAGGATACAATACTCTTATGGATTCTGGTATTAGTTGGATTGAACCTACACAAAAAGCACTTTATGATTCCATAGACAGCTTTGAGGAAAATGGTATTAATGTTTCTGAAGATGATTTTATAAGTTTCTTTAATGCGTGGATAATAGATGTATGTGATTCTGCAACAGCTTTAGGACATATAATATCCGATGATATTCGACTAGATGTAAGAAGAAAATTTGATAAATACGGTCTTGACAAAGAATGGAAATTTTCAGAAAACATTAAAAGAATAATGGGCTGGAAAGATAATACACCAGAGATGTTAATATGGAGACGAATTATTACTGAGAATTATCTAGCTATACCAAGGGATCGTTACTATATTGACCTTTCAAGAGTACGGCCTCGATTTAATCTTGAACATAAATGGTTCAAATGTGAGATATGTTCAGAATTAACACCATTTTTACTTAAAGGAGTATGTCCATGTTGCGGTAGCCATATGATTCATGAAATGTCAGATGAGGAATTGAAAGCTCTGGATTTCTGGAGGAATCCAGTTTATGATGCGATGAACGGTGCGAAAATTAGGGTTATAGATACCGAAGAACACACTGCTCAGTTGTCTCACAAAGATCAAAGAGATGATTTATGGTCAAAAACAGAAAAATATGAATTGCGTTTTCAAGATTTGATTCAAGATAATGAAACACCAGTTGATATTTTATCAAGTACTACAACAATGGAAGTAGGTATTGATATCGGTTCACTTGTTGCAGTAGGATTGAGAAATATTCCTCCTATGAGAGAGAACTATCAACAGAGAGCTGGACGTGCCGGACGTCGAGGAGCAAGTTTATCAACAATAATTACATTTTGTGAAGACGGGCCAAATGATACGATCTACTTCAATAATCCAGTTCCTATGTTTCGCGGAGATCCAAGAAAACCATGGATCGATATTGATAGCAAGAAGATACTTTTCAGGCATTTGAATATGGTTTTAATGCAGGAGTTTACTACGAGCATACAAGCAAGTTTAGATAGCTTACCTGTCTGCGATTATATGAACAAGTACTTTGATATGAGCCTGCGTTTTATTGATAATTATGTTGTTGATAATAGCAGCATTCTTGTTCCTGAAGAAGCGTATATAAATGAAAGAGATTTAAAAAATAGCCTTAAAAAAGAATTGTTGAGTTTAAAAATAAAATTTGAGTCGCATCCTGAATTGTATGGTGCAATTGATTCTGTTGAACTTGTGAAAGAAAAAAGTCTTCTTGACGCACTATATGAGGAAGGAATAATACCAACATACTCATTCCCTAAAAATGTTGTAAGCACTTATATAACTGGAAACAATAATAAAATAGCATATCAGGTTGAACGAGGCCTTGATGTTGCAATAAGTGAATATGCACCAGGAAGGGCAATAGTAGTTGATAAAAAAACGTATCAGTTGGGGGGATTCTTTGTTCCAGGCAGCAAGAATATTATGTCACCAGCAAAGGCTTTCCTTGATGATCCTAATTACTTAAAGAGCGTACAATTATGCCATAAATGCGGATGGTTTGGTCTTGAAGACGAAACAGTTAAAACATGTCCATTTTGTGGGAATAATGAAATCACTTTAACCACACAGATGTTAAAACCATGGGGATTTGCTCCTAAAGATGCTGAAAAGGTTCATGATGCTCAACTTGATGAAGAATACTCGTTTACTCAACCTCCGCTGTATTCAACATTACCCGAATCTGACGATATTAAAGAGATTTGTGGGTGTAAGAATATAAGGATTGCATCAAGAACTAATCAAAGAATAATTATGTTAAACAGTGGACCGAGTGGTTCTGGTTTCATGGTTTGCGAAGATTGCGGTGCATCAATGCCCGGCGATAGTAAAAAGGTACTTGACGACCTTAAAAGGCCCTATAAATCATTTCGAAATCTTCCAAAGTGTAAACATCCTAACGCCAAACATGTAAACCTTGGATATGATTTTGTAACAGATATGATGGTGCTTGAAATAGCTTTGGATACTAATCAAATCAATATTGATTTAGATAACCGAATATGGCTCAATAGGGCAGCCCAATCATTAGCAGAAGCTCTTAGATTAGCTGCAAGTCAAGAATTGGATATAGAATTCACTGAACTTGTATCTGGTTTTAGATTCCGTAATAATTCACAAGGTGCATTTTTTGATGTATATCTTTATGACAGTCTTTCAAGTGGTGCTGGATATTCAGCAAGCGTAGCTAAAGAGATTGAAATGCTGCTTGTTAAAGCAGAAGAAATACTTAATAATTGTGGGTGTGATAGTTCGTGTCATAAATGTTTAAGACATTATAGAAATCATTTTGTTCATGGACAACTTGATCGATTTGCAGGCCTTGAATTGCTCCGCTGGGGAAAGTATGGCGAACTTCCAAAGGACATTCCACATTCAGAACAAGCCAAGTATATAAATCAGCTCTCTGGTATACTTGAAGCCGCAAATAATAAGCTAATCGTAACAAATGATATAATCAAAATATGTAACAACCATTCTTCAAAAAAGGTTATCGTATATCCTGCTATTAGAAAATCACCAATTGAAGATGATACTATCTATGTCAGCGATGCATATATTAAGTTTGCCAAACCATATGCATTGCGCAAACTGACACTCAAATGATTACTCAAATGATTATAAGTTAAGATGCATTATGATACTTTTAAATCTGTCTGTGGATAGAATCAGCATTTCCTTGTTAATTTAAGACGAAGTTTGAGATGATTAGACTTGCTCCTGTATTTGACAATGGTATGGGATTTTGTAGTCATTGTAAGTAAGAAACAGCAGATTCGTTTATTGAATACGGAAACGATCATGTATAGTTCGCTTAATTATTGCTTTAATGACACTATTTCTCAGCTTATGAGTAAGGATATGTATATCAGGAGTGGTAGAGTTAAGGAAATCTACTTTACTGGAATGTTTACTTCCAATCATTCTGGGTTTGCAGTTCATTACTACGTTCCTGAATCCGGCAAATTATGGAAATATTATCCTGATTTTTTGCTAAGATGGACTATGGGACATATCAAATCATTGAAGTTAATCAGGACAATATGATTGAAAATAGTATTGTTGTTGCCAAGAAATTTGCTGCGGAACGGCTTGCTTCTTCAAATAATATAAAATATATCATGTATACTGTGAATTTGTCAAACGATACTAAACATCTGCTATGGATCTTTATATTATGGACTGACAGTTTGTTGGATACGTGTTGGATACTTGTTGGATACCGCCTGATTTTCAGCTGTTCTCAGAATAACAAAAAAATCCCCGAACCGCGTAGGATCGGGGATTTTGTATAAGTCCCAGTAGGGATGTAATTATCTCTTTGAGAACTGTGGTGCGCGACGAGCAGCCTTGAGACCGTACTTCTTTCTTTCCTTCATTCTTGGGTCACGAGTGAGGAAGCCAGCCTTCTTAAGAGCTGGACGGAGCTCAGCATCATATTCAAGAAGAGCTCTTGAAACGCCGTGTCTGATAGCGCCAGCCTGACCTGTAACGCCGCCGCCTGCAACTGTGCAAACGATGTCGAACTTGTCAAGGTTATCAGTAAGAGCGAGTGGCTGACGAACGATAAGCTTGAGAGTTTCAAGACCGAAATACTCATCGATATTTCTGTTGTTGATAGTGATGTTACCACTACCTGGATAAATTCTAACTCTTGCTACGGAGTGCTTTCTTCTGCCTGTTCCGTAAAAGTATTTTACCTTTGATTCGTACATTTAGATAGCCTCCTTTTATTATAATTCGTAAGCAACAGGCTTCTGAGCCTCGTGCTTGTGTTCTGAACCCTTGTATGTTCTGAGACGCTTCATCTGGTCTCTGCCCTGTGCTGTGTTTGGAATCATACCGTTTACAGCAATTGTCATAGCTCTGTCAGCTTCGTTAGCCATAAGATCCTTATAGCTCTTTTCCTTAAGACCACCGATCCAGCCTGTGTGCCAGTAGTACTTCTTCTGCTCAAGCTTCTTACCTGTAAGAACAGCCTTATCGCAGTTGATGATGATAACGTGGTCGCCGCAATCAACGTGAGGTACAAATGTTGGCTTGTGCTTACCTCTGAGAATGTGAGCAGCCTTAGCAGCTACACGACCGAGTGACTTGCCCTCAGCGTCTAATATATACCATGAACGGCTTACTTCTTGTGCCTTTGGCATAGTAGTTGACATAATGTTAATCCTCCATTTATAGTATTTTCGTCGATGGAATAAATACTCCATTCCGACAACGCAAGATTAATTATAACCTCAAAAATATAAAATGTCAAGAGCAAAAATGCGTTTTTTTTAATCTATATCCCCTTTACACTTGATTTCTCTCTGTTTTTCTCTTTTTCTCTCATTATCTCACGTTTCATTTCATTATTTATAAATCATCAAAATTCACTTTAAAATGCGGATATATAATGATTTTATGTGCATTTTGATAGCATATTTTCATTTGTTGAATATAAAAAGTTCTTCAACGGTAGTATCCAGAGCTTTTGCAACATCAAGAGCAAGCTTGAGTGAGGGATTATACTGACCTTTTTCAAGGCGGATGATAGTTTCTCTTCTTACGCCGACCATTTCGGCAAGCTCGCCCTGTTTTATATTCTTTTTTGCTCTGTATTCTTTCATTTTCGTTGTGAATTCAGGCATTATTCATCCTCCGCATTGCTTGCAGAGCTTTCATAATGCAGAGCATATATGTTATATACAGCGTATAACATATATATAACTGCACCAATCAGCCAGTGATTAAGAGGTAATGTTATCGCAGATAATTTCAGTATACTTGCTATGATGTAAAGTGCTAATCCTGCAAAGAATAGAAACCATAAAAATGCGGAGTTTGTTTTTGCAATATTTTCCTTATATAGTTCATCTTCTTTATCACGCATTGCATTAGCAATCACAAAAATTTCAAAAATGATTAAAATTGATAGGCCATGAACAGTATAGTAAATTATAATTACAGGCAGACTTTTATCGTCAAGTATATCAAGCAAGTCAACAATTCCGCCAATTGCCCATATAATACTGCTTATCAAGCTGTAAGCGATACAGATTTTATAATATTGTATGTATGAAAGTATTATATTTTTAAGTTTAAGCACGATTATTCCTCCTCATCTTCAACACATTCTAAGCTTTTTTCAAATTTACATTCAAGGATAAGAAGTATTATTTGTTGTATAATAATTATCAATAAAGCCACAATAATAAGAATATCTGAATTTAAAGAAATATTTAGTTGGTAGTCTGTAATATGAAGAATCAGATATCCTGTTATAAATATGATTACATAGGTGTAAAAAGAATATTTATATGAAACAAGCATGTTTGCTTTATACGATTCGTCCGTTATGTCATATCGTATATTGGCGGCTATTATGATTACCGTAATAAGTGTGCATAACATAATAAAATTATTAATTAATAATGCTATTATTTTAGTTTCATCTGATTCCATACAAAAAGATACTAAAACAGAACCGCCGATGCTGATAATGTATGTTCCAAAAATGATAAGAGTTTTCTTTATTTTATTATGAATACTGAAAAATACTATATTTGCAAACATTGTTGCAAAATACAGATACATTATTTTATGTTTATGGTTATGGTCGTGATTTTCATTATATAATAAGATGTATCCTGTATATATACAAAACAATATATAAGCTATTATACGAGCTTTATGCGGTAATTTATTGGCGAAGAGTTTTTCTATAATTTTCATTGTTTATTCCTTTCTCGTTAAGTGCTTTGGCGAGTGATAGGAAGATAATATATTAAAGCTGGGCATTATTCATCATCCTCATCCTCATCACATTTTAAGCCTTTTTCAAACTTCTTTTCAATAACATAAAGTGTTGTTGATTCGACTAAAAGCATAGTGTGCGTAGCAATTGAAAAAAGCTTTGGACTAAAATATATCTTTGTATCGGCTAAGAGGAACATACCTGATACAAAAAGAAGGATAAAGCATATGATAAATGAATATTTAAAAGAAGTAAGAAGATTTTGCTTGAAAGCTTCATCAGCTAATGTAAATCTTGCGTTTGAGAATAAAACTATTAAAACTAATAACATAGACCACATCAGCACTTCTTCCAATGACAATGATAAATCTAAAATCCTGAATGTTATTTCTTTTTTATCGATAATGTATTTTGCAATATATAAAAGTATTGATATAGCATATATTCCTATAACTGATAATCTTTTTGTGCTTTTTTTTAAGACTGGTGTAAGGGATGAATACTACAAGGGTTGTTGCTAACAGCATATGGTATATTGGCTCGTAGATGCTATTTCCTTCAAAAAAGATTTCGATAAATGAGGTGATCAGCCATATAATATATGACAAAAGATAAACTGTTCGTGGTATTTCATTTGCCAGAATTTTTTCTTTTATTCCTGTGTTGAGCTTGTTGCTGAATGAGTTGGTCTTTTTTTCGATAGTTTTGATAATATCAAACATTGTTTTTACCTCCATGTTGTGTTTAATGTTTATGTGATTTTATATACAAAACAATATATAAGTTATTATACGAGCTTTATGCGGTAATTTATTGGCGAAGAGTTTTTCTATAATTTTCATTGTTTATTCCTTTCTCGTTAAGTGTTTTGGCGAGTGATAGGAAGATAATATATTAAAGCTGAGCATTATTCCTCATCCTCGTCACATTTTAAGCCTTTTTCAAATTTATATTCGATTACATAATGTGTTATTGATTCAACTAATAGCATAATAACAGCAGCAATTAAAACAAAATCTGAGTTTATAGTAATTTTCGTATTCGGTATTATAAATGTCATAAATAGACTTGTTGCACTTAAAATAGCAACGCATATAATATATGAATATTTGAAAGATGTGAGAAGGTTTTGCTTAAATGCTTCATCGTTTAATGCGAATTTTACATTATCAGCCACAAATATTATAAATAAAATAACAGCTACAATTAGCAGGTAATCCAAAGACGTGTCGAAAATCGATAACAAAAATCCTTTATTATCGTAGAAGTATTTAGCTATATACATTAAAATGAATACAGCATATACGGCGATAAAAGATAGTATTTTTTTGCCGAATTTAAGGCTGGTATAGGGTATGTATACTGCAATCATTGTAGCAAATGTCATATAGATTATTAGTGTTAGTTGATTATGTGGCATTTTTTTGAAACATAAGTCATCAATATATATATATAATGTGCATAGTGTGCATAAAATCTCAGATAGAATGTAAGTTTTACGGGGGATTTCGTTTGCAAGAATTTTTTCTTTTATTGCTGTCTTGAGTTTGGCTGAGAGTTTGTTGCCAGTTGTGTTGATTTTTTTCTCAATAGTTTTGATAATATCAAACATTGTTTTTACCTCTTGTTGTGTTTAATGTTTATGTGATTTATTTATCACCTTATGTGACAATTATATCACCTAATTTTCTGTCTGTCAATATAAAAGTGACAAATTTATCACTTTTGTTATAATGCACAAATTTACAGATAAAGCTTATGTAATATTCCATATTCAAAAAAAGTTGCACCGAGTTAACATTGTTGATTATTGTACGGAAATACGTTATAATAATATGTGGATAATTATGAAAGAGGTGAACACTATAAAAAAGGTCGAAATCTTTACTGACGGTGCATGCAGCGGCAATCCCGGACCGGGAGGATATGGCGTTGTGCTTCGTTTCGGTCAGATTGAAAAAGAATTATCGGGTGGCTCAGCTGAAACAACAAATAACAGAATGGAGCTTCTCGGAGTTATAACAGGACTTTCTGCTCTTAAAGAGCCTTGCAGTGTTACTCTTACAACAGACAGCAAATACGTTGTTGACAGCATAACAAAGGGCTGGGTTTACGGCTGGAAGAAAAAAGGCTGGATTAAATCCGATAAAAAGCCTGCACTCAATGTTGATTTGTGGGAACAGCTTCTGCCGCTTCTCGAAAAGCATGATGTGAATTTCGTGTGGGTTAAAGGTCATGCAGGACATCCCGAAAATGAACGCTGTGACAGACTTGCTGTTATGGAACGTGATAAGTATTCGAAATAATAAACGGAGGTTTTCACATATATGGAAAAAAGATTTGTTTATGCTGATAATGCGGCTACAACAAAGGTTTCAAAAGAAGTTCTTGATGCTATGTATCCTTACTTCACAGAGGAATACGGCAATGCTTCAAGTATTTACGGACTTGGAAGAAACTCAAAAAAAGCAATTGAAGCTTCAAGAGAAAAGGTGGCAAAGGCAATCGGCGCAGAGCCATCTGAAATCTACTTTACAAGCTGTGGCTCAGAATCAGATAACTGGGCGATAAGAGGTACTTGTCAGCGTCTTAAGGCTAAGGGCAAGAATCACATTATTACTTCTGTATTTGAGCATCATGCTATTCTTCATACTTGTCAGGCTCTTGAAAAAGAGGGGTATGAGGTTACTTATCTTCCTGTAAGTCCGCTTGGATTTGTAAATCCTGATGATGTTAAGAATGCAATCAGAGAAGATACAGCAATCGTTTCAATAATGTATTCAAATAATGAAATCGGTACAATTCAGCCTATCGCTGAAATAGGTGCAGTTTGTCGTGAGAAGGGAGTTATCTTCCATACAGACGCTGTTCAGGCTGTCGGAAACGTTGAAATTGACGTTAAGGCACAGAATATTGACCTGCTTTCATTATCTGGACATAAAATTCACGCTCAGAAGGGCATCGGCGCTATCTATGTAAGAAAGGGACTTGCACTTCCTAATCTTATTTTCGGCGGTGCACAGGAAAGAAGCAAGCGTGCAGGTACAGAAAACGTTCCTGCAATCGTAGGTCTTGGAACAGCTATTGAAATTGCAACAGCAGATATAAAGAGCAAGAATGAAAAGGTTACTGCAATGAGAAACCGACTCATTGACGGAATTTTACAGCTTCCACGCACTCGTCTTAACGGTGACAGAGAAAAGCGTCTTGCAGGCAACTGTAATATATCAATCGAGGGCGTTGAGGGTGAATCCTTGCTTCTTATGCTTGATATGAACGGAATATGTGCTTCTTCGGGCTCAGCTTGTACATCAGGCTCACTTGATCCGTCGCACGTTCTGCTTGCGCTCGGACTTAAACACGAGGTTGCACATGGCTCACTCAGACTTTCAATAAGTGCTGAAACAACAGATGAGGATATTGATTATATCCTTGAAGTTGTACCAAATATAGTAAACCGCCTCAGAGATATGTCACCATTATGGGAACACATCATAAAAGGGGAGAGCTTCAACTGATATGGGGATTCTGAGTAGAATTATCAGACGTAATGAAGAGTCAGATGATGAAAAAGAACTCAGACTCTACAATAAACAAAGAGCAAAGGAAGAAAGAATTTCTGATGCAACAGGAAAAGCAGTATTTGTTGTTGATGATGTTTTTTCAATAGGCGGCAGAGGAACTGTTGCTGTCGGAACTGTAACAGAGGGTACATTTTCGGTAGGGGATAAAGTGACGATTGATTCTGAGCAGAGTACAGAAACGGTTATCACAGCTCTTGAGCAGTTCAGAAAGCAATGCGATATTGTTTATGAAGGCGATAATGCGGGGATGCTCTTAAAAGATATTACTCGTTCGCATATCCATAAAGGTGATTTAATTTTAAAATAAAGGAGAATTATTTATGTTATACAGTGATAAGGTTTTTGACCATTTTTCAAATCCAAGAAATGTAGGAGAAATTGAGGATGCTGACGGTGTCGGCGAAGTAGGAAATGCAAAATGCGGCGACATTATGAAAATGTACATCAAGGTTGATGCAGGTATCATCACAGACGTAAAGTTCAAGACTTTCGGATGCGGTGCGGCGGTTGCTACATCTTCAATGGCAACAGAGCTTATCAAGGGTAAGTCAATTGATGATGCGCTCAAGCTTACAAATAAGGCTGTTGTTGAGGCTCTTGACGGACTTCCGGCTGTTAAGCTTCACTGTTCTGTACTTGCTGAACAGGCTATAAAGTCTGCTCTTGCTGATTATTACACAAGACAGGGAATTGATCCGCTTCCGATTGTGGGCGAAATCAAGGAATGTGACCACTGCCACGAATAAATAAGTATATCCGCTTTTGATTTAATGTCAGAAGCGGATTTTTTCTTCATAAATGTATGGTTTATCAGCATTATGATATTGACTTAATTTCCATAACGATTTATAATAATGCTGTAAACAAGTTTTACACAAAAATATAAAACGGGGATTATTAAAATGAAAAAGATTATAAGTAAATTAACAGCCGCTGTAACTCTTGCGGCAATTGCACTTTCGCCGATACAGTCGGGCGATACTTTTACAACAGAAGCAATAGGCACTCCTGAGGTTTATTTTACGGATTTTGATTCATCTGTAAATGGTGGAGATGTAATCAGAGGCGTTGATGTTTCGTCAATCATTGCAATAGAAAATGCAGGTGTTGATTTTTTCAACGATTACGGCAATAAACAGGATATCTTCAAAACATTATCTGAAAAAGGCGTAAACTATGTAAGAGTGCGTGTGTGGAATAAACCATATACAACAGACGGACACTCTTACGGCGGCGGAAACAATGATGTATATACAGCCGCTGAAATAGGCAAAAGAGCCGCACAATACGGAATAAAGCTTCTTGTCGATTTGCAGTATTCTGATTTCTGGGCAGACCCAGGGAAGCAGACTGTTCCGAAAGAGTGGATTAATTATTCTCATGAACAGAAAAAACAAGCCATATATGATTATACGAAGTCAGCTCTGAAAATAATTTCAGAAGCAGGTGCAGATATAGGTATGGTGCAGGTTGGAAACGAAACGAACTGCTTTTTCTGCGGCGAAAAGGATATGTATAAAATATGCGATATGTTTTCTTCGGGATGTAAGGCTGTAAGAGAATTTGACAGGGATATTATGATTGCACTTCATTTTGCAAATCCTGCAACAGGATATTTCGATTGGTATGCACAGGTTCTCAACGAATGCAGGGTTGATTATGATGTTTTTGCGGCTTCGTATTATTCTTTCTGGCACGGTACAACTCAGAATCTTACTTCTGTGCTTAAAGCAATTGCGGATAAATATAATAAATATGTTATGGTTGCTGAAACAGCATATCCATATACAAATGAGGACGGCGACACGTTTGGCAATGCAGTTTCAGCATCAACATCTGATGTTGAACTGAGATATGATATTTCAGTCGACGGACAGGCGAAATGTATTACAGATGTATTTCAGGCTGTTGCGAATGTCGGCTCAAAGGGGATAGGCGCATTTTACTGGGAGCCTGCATGGCTTGGAAAGAACAATATCTCATGGGAAGAACAAAGCAGATTATGGAATGAATACGGCTCAGGCTGGGCAACTTATTATGCAGGCGAATATGATTCCTCCGCAACAGAAACAGGCGGCTCTGCATATGATAATCAGGCGCTTTTTGATTTTGGCGGAAAGCCACTTGATTCTCTCAATGTCTTTTCCAAAATCTATCCGCAGAAAAATACCCCCACTATTGAAAATGCAAGCATAGATGATGCTGTATACAGAATAAAAAATGCACACAGCAGATTATATCTTACAGTTGCAAATGGCAAGGGAGAAGCAGGCGCAAATGTTATTCAGTATGCTTCGGATGGATATGCAGATTATAATTCGTGGACTTTTGTTTCTGATGATAATGGCTATTACTATATACGTTCCGAAACAGGCGGAAAAGAATATTATCTTGATCTTGACGGCGGAAAAGCTGATAATAAAACAAATATCGGCATATATACCGATACACAAAGTGATGCGCAGAAATTCAAGCTTATTGAGAATGATGACGGTACATATTATATAGTTACAAAAAACACGAATAATCTGAAAGCTGTTGAAATTGCCGACGGCTCGGATAAAAATGGTGGAAACGCTCAGCAATATGAAATAAATGGTCATAGCTGTCAAAAATGGATTCTTGAACCTGTAGAGGAGTATTATATGCTCGGTGACTCGGATAGAGATGATTCTATTGATATATTTGATTTGTGTGTTTTAAGAGAAAATATAAAAAATCACAAATATGATAAATCTTCAGATTTGAACATGGATAAGAATACAGATATGTCTGATTATGTTATGATGATGAGATTTATTCTTGGTGAGGGTGAATTCAAAGCAGAAAAATTCGGAACTCCAAAGAACACGATTTTTCCACATATATGATAAAAACGGTTACAGCGAATTGCTGTAACCGTTTTATTCTTTGATATCAATTATATTAGGTATGATATTGGTTGCTGTCGGCTGAGTATCGTTTATAGTTTCAAGATATCTTGATTTTGCCTTTGAGCGTTTAACCTTTTGAAGCTCATAGCTTTCGGTATCGGGCTTGTCATTTTCGGGATTTTCGGTTTTCTGTGGTTCGGGAGAGGTGATTTCCTTGATGTTTTCCGAATTTTCTGTTTTTGTGTTTTCTTTTGCTGTTTCGGGGAGCTTTTCACCTCGAAGCTCTGCCATAGCCTTATTATATTCTTCATCTGTCGGCAGAGAACTGAAATGTCCGCTTTTGGCGATTTTCAGCTCGCATTTCTGAACCTGATTCAAACGCTTCATAATATGCTGAGCCATAGCGAGTTTCTGACCTTCGGGGATTGCAGGATTGTTTTTTACTGAGCCCATAGCTGAAGCTACTTCCGCAAATTTCTGCATTTTAACACGATTCACTTCATCTTTTGTCTTGCATTTTTTAAGCTTTGCTTCATATTGCTTGACTTCACGTTCAATCTCTTTTACTTTCTGATACATTGCAGGGTCTTTTGATTGGAGATAATTCATTTCCTCAGGTGTGAGTTTAGTTCCTGCCTCAATTTTTTTATGAATATCTGAAAGCATTTCGTCTGTGTGTTCTTTTTCAAGCTCTTTTTGCTGTTTATATGAAGCCTTGAACTGCTCGTTTTTTCTTTGCATTTCAGTAAGCTTTTTTTCGGGAGTAAAATCGTTATTCTTCTTTTTCATCTGCCATTTGTTATTAAGCTCTATGCCTTTTACATAGCTATTTACAGTGCCGAATAAAAAATCCATATATTTCCCTCCTTATAAAGAATTATTATATAGTATATATCGGCTGGAATAATAATTTTTCAAGTGTAAAAATAAAATATTCATTTTGTCCACCAAAAAAACAAAATGTGAGTTGTAAGCGTAAGAAAAAACAGATATAATATAACCATAGTCAGACAGACAAAGATGTTAAGCTGTCGGATGTTTTCTCATCACCATCCGATGCTTTACATAAAAACCTTCCAATACCTTATTTTCTAGGGTATAACAACACCCACCCCTCGGCTTTATATAATATTAAAGCCAAAAAACAAGGCTGTTTTTTAACAGTCTTTTTTTTGCAAATTTTTCTTTATTTTCGCCTTTGAAAGTATTTTATTGTGATTTTTAGCATAATAATAAAACACTTTAACAGAGAGGTGAAATGTATGAAAAAAATTAAAATTACAGAGCTGGTTATCTTTGTTGTTGCTACTGAATTAATCGGTGTATTGTCAGGGATAATTACAGGTTCATCATTTGCGTTGTACAGTGAGCTGATAAAGCCGCCATTTTCTCCGCCGTCAGGAGTTTTTCCTGTGGTTTGGGCGATTTTATATGCTGTTATGGGAATTTCAGCGTATTTGATTTATAATTCCGATGCAGAGGATTACAAAAAGAGAAAGGCTCTTATAGTTTATGTGATACAGCTTTTGCTGAATTTCAGCTGGAGCATTGTATTCTTCCGTTTAGGCTCAATCGGCGGAGCGTTTGCAATTGCGGTAATACTTTTTATATTATTGATATATATGTTTTATCTGTTCTACGGAATAAGATCTATTGCCGCATATATGAATATTCCTTATATTATATGGACAGCTTTTGCTGTATATCTGACACTTGGGACACTTATCTTAAATTAATTCACTTCCATTATTGTTTTGAAATATTTTGTTAATAAACTGTTATAATTTAATTAAATTATTAAGTGGTTGTTAACAGGTGATGAACTAATTTAAGGAATATATTTTAACTTTGGCTATTATAATTCACAATTAATAATATGGTTATTCTCTTATTTTCACAAATAATTATATTATAATTTGTGATTTGTAACAAATAATTGCTGTTTTGGTTTTTAATTAATTTTCCTTATTGACTTAACCTAAATAATGTGATATATTAATTTCGGAGAGCGAAAAATGCATATTCTATAGGCGGGATTTATGCGAAACCCATTTTCGTTTCTCCTGTTTACTCTCAAAACGGCAAAGCAGAGTTTAAAACAGAATAGGAGGTTGCCTTTAAAAAGGCAGAAAAATTATGGTGAAAAAAAGAATTTTTAGCGCATTGACAGCTATTGCATTATCTTTTGCAGCTGTCCCTGTATTCACAACAACAGTTGAAAATCAGCAGATTCCGCTTGTTGCATCTGCGGCTGACGAGTATACCGTTCCTGATGTAAATATTGCATCAATGGGTATTCCTGACCTTGATTCTTTCAAGTTCGTATCGGATATGACTCTCGGCTTTAATCTTGGTAACACTTTTGACGCTGTTGATGATGACGGATACAGCAAGAATGATCTTGATATCGAATCATACTGGTGCGGAATCAAAACAACAAAGCAGATGATTGACTCAATTGCTGCAGCAGGCTTCAAGACACTCCGTCTTCCTGTTTCATGGCACAATCACCTCAGCTCAGACGGTACAATCAACAAGGCATGGCTCGACAGAGTTGAAGAAGTTATGAACTATGCTCTTGATAATGATATGTATGTTATCCTTAACATCCATCACGATAACGATGTTAAGTATATGTTCCCTGATTCAGAACACGCTGAATCTTCAACAGCTTATGTTACAAATATCTGGACACAGCTTTCAGAAAGATTCAAGGATTATGATGAAAAGCTTATTTTCGAATGCCTTAACGAACCAAGACTCGTAGGCGATACATACGAATGGTGGCTCAATATGTCAGATCCTAAGTGTATCGACGCTGTTGAAACTCTTAACGAGCTTAACCAGACAATCGTAAATACAATTCGTAAGTCAGGTGGAAATAACGCTGACCGTTACATTATGGTTCCAGGTTACTGTGCTTCAATTGACGGTGCTACAACAAGCTATTTCAAGATGCCGGAGGATACAGCAACAAATAAGCTTATTCTCTCAATTCACGCATATACACCTTATAACTTTGCACTTCAGGGCGAAGGCGAATCAGGAAGCACTACTGAATTCGGAATCGGTACTGCTGGTTCAAAGGAAATCGATAACCTCATGGATACACTCTATGCAAAGTATGTTTCAAAGAATGTTCCTGTTGTAATCGGTGAATTCGGTGCAAGAAGAAAAACTGACAATGTTCAGGATCGTATCGATTACGCTACATACTATATTGCTGCTGCAAGAGCAAGAGGCATTACATGCTGCTGGTGGGATAACAATGCATTCACATCAGGCGAAGCATTTGGTCTTCTTGACAGAGCTTCATGCACATGGAAGTATCCTGAAATTGTTGAAGGTCTTAACAAGTATTCAGGCAACGAAGGAACAATCGTAGTTCCACCAACTGATCCAGGTGAAGAAAAAACTGAAATCGAAGGCGAAATTATCGCTGGTAAGATTGAGTTCTCACAGGCTATCGGTGATACAGTTCAGCTTACAGTTGACATTAAGGATGGCGCTAATTATGTAAATGGTTGCCTTGGTTTCTCATTCAAGATTGATGATGTAGACTACTGGATTTCATATCAGTGGGAAGCATCTGAAGACGGTGACGTTGAGCTTAATATGAAGAAGCCTAAATTCGTTCAGGATGTAACACATGAGGATGCTGAAGGAAATCCTACAGAAGTAACAGATGAAGCTATTATCGCAAAGCTTGTTGATTCTGTTATGGCAAGTACATCAGCTGAACTCCAGTACTGGTATGCAGCCGACTCAGCTTGGGTTGCACTTGAACCTGCATCAGATTACGCTGAAATAACAAAGGCTGCACTTCTTAAGGCTCCTGAAAAGACAGAAGCTGAAATTCTTCCAAACGGCAAGATTGAATTCGGTCAGCCAATCGGTGATACAGTTTATGTAACAATCGAAAAGGAAGATATCGTAAACTTTGCAAATGGTTGTATTGCGTTCAATACAAAGTATGACGGCATTGATTACTGGGTTGCTTACTCATGGGAAGCTTCAGAATCAGGCGCTACATATAAAATCGATATGACAAAGCCATCAACAGTTGGCGACGTTACAAACCCTGATGCTGACGGCAACGCAGTTCCAATTGATGATCAGGAAATTATTGATGCAATCGCTAAGGAACTCATGACAAGAGAATCAGCAGATCTCCAGTACTGGTATGCAGCTGACTCAGCTTGGAATGAACTCAAGCCTGCAAGTGATTATGTTAAGGTAACATCAATCACAGTTAAGTCATCAGAAGATGTTCCTACTACACAGCCAACAACTCCACCTGCAACAACACAGCCTTCAACATCTGAAAACTATAAAGCAGGTGATGCTAATTGTGACGGTATGACTGATATTGCTGACGTTGTATTAATCAAGTGCTATCTTATCAATTCAGAAACTTATGCTATGACTGCTGACGGCGCTAAGAATGCTGACGTTGTAGGCAATGACGGACTTAATGTTCAGGACGCTCTTGCAGTTCAGAAGTTTGCACTTAAACTTATTGATGCACTTCCTGTTGCATAATTGATTTCTTCTAAATCTGCCATATATATCTAACTGATTTCAACTTATCTTAACGCCTCCCGAAAGGGAGGCGATTTTTTTGCAAATAATAATAAAAATCCAGAGAAGATATGGCTTATTCTCTGGATTTGTTAATTATATTATAGATGTTTATTCTGCTTTTTCTTCAAGCCAACCCATTTCAACCAATTTATCTATAGTTGATTTAGAAATATCATCTATTGTTCCGTCTTTCAGTTTAAAAACTGCATATACATGGGTTTTGCCCGGGTAAGTTAACAGCCATAAGTCGTGAACAACGATAATCTTATCTCCTGTATCAAGATTGTCAAACATGTCTTCATTATCTGTTGACATACAATCAGGTTCACCATTGTGAACGAACATAGGTGTTCCGTTGCTTGCCTCTAAATATCTTCCTGTTGAGATATTAATACTATCGTTTATTACAACTACAATAACAAATGTTATTATCAGAACTAAGATAAAACTGATAATAATAATTGGAATTAAACGTTTTTTATTTTTCATATAGATACCTCATTGGAAATAATTATTATTTCTTCATAAGCAGTGCAACGCTGTGAGCAGATATACCGAGCATTTCGCCTGTAAATCCGAGCTTTTCTTCTGTTGTAGCCTTAACACTTATCTGAGAAATATCACAGCCGCAAGCGTCTGCAATATTCTTTCTCATATCGTCGATGATTGGTGCAAGCTTAGGACGCTCAGCAATAATTGTAGCGTCAATATTGCCAACCTTGTATCCCTTTTCATCGATAAGCTTGCATACACATTCGAGAAGCTTTATGCTGTCTGCGCCGCTGTATTTTTCATCTGTATCAGGGAAGTGCTTGCCGATGTCTCCTAACGCCAGCGCACCGAGAATTGCGTCCATAATTGCATGAACGACAACGTCTGCGTCTGAGTGACCTAAAAGTCCCATAGCGTTTGGAATATCAACACCGCCAAGAATAAGCTTTCTGCCCGGTTTAAGTCGGTGAACATCGTAACCGTGACCAATTCTGAACATAATTCTCTCTCCAATCTGTTATTGATTATTAATTATTGAAGCGCCTTTTTAAGAGCGTCAATTCTGTCTGTCTTTTCCCATGCAACGTTGAGGTCTTCTCTGCCCATATGACCATAAGCCGCAAGCTGTCTGTACTGTGGCTTTCTGAGGTCGAGCATATTGATAATAGCTTCAGGTCTGAGGTCGAAAACCTTGTCAACTGCTTCTGAGAGTGCTTCCTCTGAAACCTTGCCTGTGCCGAAAGTATCAATAAGGATTGATACAGGTTTAGCAACACCGATAGCATAAGCAAGCTGAACTTCGCATTTGTCTGCGAGGTCTGCCGCAACAATATTTTTAGCGATATATCTTGCCGCATAAGCTGCTGAACGGTCAACCTTTGTCGGATCCTTGCCGCTGAAAGCGCCGCCACCGTGACGTGAGTATCCGCCGTATGTATCAACGATGATTTTTCTTCCTGTAAGTCCGCTGTCGCCCTGTGGACCGCCGATAACAAATCTTCCTGTCGGGTTAATGAAAATCTTTGTGTTTTCATCCATAAGCTCAGCAGGAACAACAGGCTTGATAACGTATTCCTGAATATCTGCTCTGATTGTTTCAAGCGGAACTTCTGCACCATGCTGTGAAGATACAACAATTGCGTCTACACGAACAGGCTTGCCGTTTTCGTATTCAACAGTAACCTGAGATTTTCCGTCAGGACGAAGATAACGGAGAGTGCCATCCTTACGAACCTCTGTAAGCTTGAGTGAAAGCTTGTGTGCGAGAGAAATAGGCATAGGCATAAG
The DNA here is from genome assembly GCA_017523285.1 of Ruminococcus sp. Taxonomy (GTDB): domain Bacteria; phylum Bacillota; class Clostridia; order Oscillospirales; family Ruminococcaceae; genus Ruminococcus. Next base: position 10,482 of record JAFWWU010000025.1, on the reverse strand, counting down.
CTCAGGAGTTTCCTTGCAGGCATAACCGAACATAATACCCTGATCTCCTGCACCTGTTGCGAAGTCTGTTTCTTCGCCGTTATCTCTGTATTCAAGAGCAGAATTAACACCCATAGCAATATCAGATGACTGTTCGTCAATTGAAGTGAGAATAGCACAAGTATGACCATCGAAGCCGTATTTAGCTCTGTCGTAACCAATATCGATAATTACATTTCTTGCAATGCTCTGAATGTCAACGTAAGCATTTGTTGTGATTTCGCCCATACACAGAACCATACCTGTTGTACAAGCTGTTTCGCAGGCAACTCTTGCATTCTTATCCTTTTCGAGAATTGCGTCAAGTACAGCGTCAGAAATCTGATCGCAGATTTTATCAGGATGTCCCTCAGTAACGGACTCTGAAGTAAATAAACATCTTGCCATTTTAAAAACCTCCATAAAAAAAGACGTCTTTATCAAAAAGACGTCATGATTTGCATAAAAATCCTCATCTTTCGGATAAACCGCAGGATTTAGCACCTTGTCTGTAAACAGTCAGGTTGCCGGGCTTCACAGGACCTGTTCCTCCGCCACTCTTGATAAGGTATATTGTAAATATTACTTTTATATTATACACCCATTGAGTATATTTGTCAATAGGTGATGAATTTAATTTTTATCTGTCAGATAACACTGTTATTTTATCAGCGCATTTTTCATTGCAGATAAATCTGCGATATCGAGCAGATTATCCTTGCATAAATCTCCTGTCTGCCAGTTGTTGATTTTTGCATTATCATCGCTGAGAAGCCATTTTTGAAGTGTAACAGCGTCAGAGATATCGAATACTCCGTCGGAGTTTATATCTCCGATTACAGCCTCGCTGATTTTAGCAGTATATACTCTTTCATACATAGTTTCAGCCCATAGCTTTCTTATTGCCGCATAACCTGTATCAGACGGGTGAACTCCGTCACCGCTGAGATAATCGGGATTCTTTTCAAGGAATTCATACAGGTCAGGTCCTTTTACGATTTTGCCATCATATTCCTGCCAGAGTTTTTCGACTACTTCATTGTATTTGCCGAGGTTTTCAAGAACTGCTTTTTCCGAAGCATATGGAATTTTTGGAAGAACAGGGATTTTTCCTGCCTCAAGAACAGCATCAATCATATATTTAGTGTTTTCATAGTATTTTTCAACTCCTGACGGATTACCCCAGGCATCGTTTGTTCCATAAGCTATGCTGACGAAATTTGCATTGCAGGTTTCGAGCCAGCGGTCAATGTTGTTTTTGCCGTCAGTACTTGTAATCCCGCCTATGCCGCCGTTTTCCTGAATGGGAAAATACTTGCTGTCAAGTTCGTTTACATGAGTTGCAAAACCTGTTCCATAGCAGTTATTCATTCCACAGGCTGTTATTGAGTCACCAAGAAAAAGCCAGCTGTCAAAAATTCCGTCAGAAACATTATGTATATCGAAGTTTATACTTGCATTTCTGCCTTCTTCTCCGTCTGCTTTTGTTATGTTGATTCTTATCCAGTTATATCCTTCCATAGATACAACATGCTGACGTGAGCTTAAAGTATTATCAGTTACTGTTTCCGCAACAATCCAGCCGCTTTCGGGATATTCTCCGCCATCTGCTGCATTTACTTCAATTGTGTAGTCTGAGGGTTCCATATTTCTGTTTGCGTAATTGCCGATAGAGTCAAAAGCACTTGTGTTATACCATACTGCAATTACCTGTTTTTTCAGTTCTTTAGGAACTCCTGAAAGGTCGTATGCAAGATAATCAGGAGTTGCAGAATTCCAGAATGAAAAATAATGAACATCATTACCGCTTTTTGCATCACCCTTTGCGGAATATGCAGGAACACCACGGCTTATAACAGGATTTGCAACAGGCTTTGCGGAGTTGCTGTTTATCGAAATCCTGTCTGCAATTTTATAATCAGGTGTGTATATATTTTCTGCGGCGTACGCAATGGGATTTAATAAACTGCATGACAAAACAGAAGCTGTTATAATTGTAGAAAATAATCTTTTCATATCAAATCACAATCCTTTCATCTGTATCAATTATATCATCATGATGTTAAATTGAGATTATGTATCTATGACGAATTTTTAAAAAATGGGCAGATTGCACTCTGCAACCTACCCATTTGATTTATATGCTTGTATAGCAAAGCTCTTCAAAATGATTTATCGGCATAGGACGGGCATAGTAGAAGCCCTGAACAATACTGCATCCGACATGCTTTAAGAAATCTGCCTGTTCAAGCTTTTCGACACCCTCGGTAACGATTGAAAGACCAAGCTCTTTTGCCATAGAAACAACATGACGGATAATGCTTTCGCCTTTATCGACATTATCGCCACGCAGGAATCCCATATCAAGCTTTAATATATCAATCGGAACATCTTTTAGAGTGTTGAGTGAAGAATAACCGCTTCCGAAGTCGTCCATAGCTATTTTGAAGCCCATTTCACGAATCTTATTGATTCTGTCGATAATTATGTGAGGCTTACGGGCGTAAGCGCTTTCAGTAATTTCAAAATGAATTGAATCTGTCGGAATCTGATATTTTTTCTGGATATTTGCGATTGTTTCGACGAAATCCTCTTCAATGATTGATACTCTTGAAATATTGACAGAAATAGGCACATAAGGTTTATTGCTGTCTATCCAGTGCCTTATCGTTTCAAAAGCTTTTTCCCACATATATTTATCAAGCTGTTTTACAAATCCGCTTTTTTCAAAAATCGGAATAAATATACCCGGTGAAACCATTTTATCATCGTCCTGGAACCAGCGGCAGAGAACTTCCGCACCGACCATTTTATGCGTTTTATGATTATACTGCGGCTGGAAATAAGGGACAAACTCCTTATTTGCAAGAGCCGAATACATCTGCGCTGTAACAAAGGCTTCGAGAGCGATTTTCTTATTGATTTCTTCATCAAAAATCAGATATGAATAAGTGCTTGTTTCATCAAGCTTATCCTTTGTAAGCTGTGCAAGACTTACCATTGAGTTTATGGATTTCGAATGGTCTTCATCAATATATATGCCGATTCTTGCGGTAGCAGGGAATGCGACACCGAATTCCTTGCAGTCAAAGCTTGCGATTTTGTGAATGCTCTTGATAATATCATCGGAATATTCAAAGCATAACAGGAACTCGCCGCCTGCAAGACGTCCAGCAACACCCTTGTGTCTACCTGCGAAAGAGGAATACATATTTGCAAGCTTTTTAATAATAAGGTCGCCAACCTTGAATCCGTAAAGCTCGTTTATTACGTTGAGTTCGTTTATTCCCGCAACAGCAATAGCGTATGTAGCATCAGGATTTGCGGCAATTTTTTCCGCAGCATAAATGTAAAATCCCTCTGCATTCGGAATATTCGTAAGCAAATCGGTATGGAATCTGATGTGGAACTCATCCTGCATATAATGGATACAATTTTCCATTTTATTGAAACCGTGAGCGATAGCAACTACCATATCATTGCATGATTTACATCCGCATGCCCCACAGTTTATAGTGCGCTTTTCGGGTGTATTTTTATGCATTGCAATGAAGATATCCTCGCTTGTTGAGCGTGGAATTTCAAACTGTTCGTGAAGTCTGTATTCAAATGAACGTATGAAATCATTGTAATTTATATGCTCAAACATTTTATACAGCTTATGGAAATTTGCTTCCGGAATTTCTGAGGTGATGAACTGCGTCGGAGAATTATCGGATACAGCTGCGAATAAGCTGTTGAAATCAAGTGATTTATGTTCGGGACAGTTTCCCGGACCTGCAACACATCCTGATGTGCAGTTGGTAAGTTCAATGAATAAAGGCGATTCCTTATCCTTGTCAGATAAAATGTCCTTTAGCATTGAAATTGTATCATTATCTATGCTGTCGTATGAATAAACTGATTCATACTTCGGGAAAAACATCGAAACAGCATCCTTGAAAGTGCCTGCGAACGGGAACAGATTACCGAAACCGTCACCTGTGAGATCACTTTCGGAATGATAGTCTGAAATATCTTCGTCAATGTATTCCGAAAGGCGGTTGAAAGTTACATTTAATGCCTTTATATCGGAATTGCCGAGAATATTTATTTCATCCTTTTTTGAGATGCATGATGATAAAAATGCAAGAGCAGATTTATCATTAAGATAGTGATTTGCATATATTCCCGCACAAACCATCGGGGAATAAACAGGAATGATATACTTTATGAATTCAGGGTAATAGCGTTCAAGGAGATTGATAAGTGCAGAGCAGTTCTGACTTAAAAACGCTTTATCTGGATTATCAAGGTTATCCGAAAGATATTTTATGGTAGCCCAGAGTGATATCATAGCCCCTGTTCCTGCGTCATATATTTTATAGACGCCTTTTTTTCTTAGATAACCGAGTATATTTGAAGCTTTATCTCCGAATTTTGCATAGAAATCAGGAGAAACGATGACAGAAACCTGTTCGCCGTTTTCAAGCATTTCAAAAAACTGCTGTGTATCATCAAGATAATTCTTTACATTTCTGTCACAGGCACTGATGCAGTTTCCGCAGTGAATACACATAGTATGATTGATGCTTTGAAGGGATAAATGTGTATTCATGACAGGGCATACAGAGGTACATGTATTACAATTGCTGCAGCTATCATTTTTAAAAATAATTTTAATATCATTGAATGTCAAGTAAATCACCTCACGAAACAAAATGACTGAACAGTTGTATACTTTCAGTAATTACATCTTACACATATTATAGCATAATAAAAATGAAATTTCAAGAGTTTATACTAATATAATGCAATTCTTTACCACTTTCATCGATTTTTGTGAAAAGTGCTAATACTGTGAGAAGAAAAATATATCATGATTACTTACTGTATACGTTGTAGTGCGGTTAAGATTCAAAAAATATAAAAAAATTGTTGATTTCTTTAAATAAGTATGATATAATATATAAAAAAGAATAACGCAAGGGGGTGGATTTGATTGGATTCATATTACGCAAGACAACCTATTTTTAATCTGAATAGCGATACAATAGCGTATGAGCTTTTATTCCGTAATTCAGGCGGTTCTACGTCTTACAGCTACAACAGCGGCGAGGGTGCAAGCCTTAGCGTTATCAACAGTGCTTTTCTCGGCTCAGACCTGAAAACAGCATTCAGAAATAAAAAGCTCTATATAAACTTTACCGAATCTCTGATTCTTAAAGATGTTGTAAATATTCTGCCTAAGGATATGCTTGTCATTGAAATTCTTGAAGACGTCAATCCTACTCCTATGGTGCTTGAAAAGCTTGCTGAATTAAAGCAAAAGGGCTATCGTATGGCTGTTGATGATTATGTCTATTCAGAAGAACGTGCTGTTTTCCTTGATTATGCTGAAATTGTAAAAATAGATTTCCGCTGTCCTAAGGAAGAAATAGAAAAAACAGCTGAAAAGTGCCGTAGACTGAAAAAGAGAATACTCGCCGAGAAAATCGAAACTGCTGAAGAACTTGAATATGCAAAATCGCTTGGTGCGGTTTTCTTCCAGGGATACTATTTCTCACGTCCTCTCCTTGTTTCAATAAAAAATCCGAATCCGCTTCAGATTACCTTTATGCAGCTTATGGTCAAGCTTATAGATGAAGAAGTTAATCTTGGTGAGCTTTCTGAAATTATCAGAACCGATTCGGGTATGACGCTTAAATTCCTGCGTTTTGTAAATCTTCAGCGTGAGGATTATCTAGAAAGAATTGAATCTGTTCATCAGGCTGTTACAGCCGTAGGTTTAAGACGTACCAAGGATTTCATATATTTCCTCAGTCTGCAGACTATGAATGAGAATTTCATTGATGAAATGATAACAACGGGATTTTTCAGAGCAAAATTCTGTGAAAGTATTTCAGAGCTTCTTCGAAGATATGATAAAAGACAGAAGGAAGAAATGTATCTCCTTGGTCTTATTTCAATCATTATCGATTGTAATGTTGATACAGCTGAAAATGAAGAAATAGACGCTCTTCCGCTTTCCGATAATATAAAACTCGGACTTCACAGAACAGAGGGCAATCTCTTTGGTGATGCTTTAAGTGCGGTTATTGCATTTGAAAACGCTGACTGGGATTCGCTTGATACATTCTGTAAAAAATATTGCATTACTTCGGCTGATATTTCAAAAATCAACCTCAGATGCATAATGCATACAAATGAACTGATTAAAAATATAAGGTTTTAAAATCCCTTTACGTTATACTGCGTAAGGGGATTTTTACTGATAAATCGGAGGAGAATATGAAGATAAAAAGATTAATTGCAATTGTAATGTCTGCTATAACAGTAATTCATTATCAGCCACTTAATGTGTATTGTGAAAACATCGGATTTGATTTGAATTCAGATATGAATGTTGATTGCTTTGATATGATTATGGCAAGAAAAAATAATGATGCCGAATTACTTTCTTCACTTTCGGATTACATTGTAACAAGACCTGCAAGCAATGACGGCTGGATTCTTAAATGGAGTGATGAATTCAGTGGTACTGAGCCTGATATGACAAAATGGTCGTATGAGCTCGGAAACTGGAAGCTTGATGCGAATGGGAATTACATTACAAACGGCTGGGGAAATAATGAACAGGAATTCTATACCGATAGAAACGCTTCTGTAAAAGACGGGATACTCACAATTTCTGCAAGGCACGAAAAATATGTTGATGAAGTGCAGGGGAGTTATGATTATACATCTTCAAGACTAAGTACGCAGAATAAATTTTCCGTATGCGGAGGACGAATTGAAGTAAGAGCAAGATGTGATTCTGGAAAATCATTATGGCCTGCAATATGGATGCTGCCTGAGGACAGTCATTACGGAGGCTGGGCGGCTTCGGGTGAAATTGATATTATGGAGGGGTATGGAAGCAGACCAGAGGAAATCTGTGGTACAATTCATTTCGGTGATGTATGGCCGAATAATACATACCTCACAAAGGATTACTTCTTTGAAAGCGGTGATTCGACTGAAAACTGGCATACTTATTCAATTGAATGGGAGGAAAATGAAATACGCTGGTATGTAGATGATATTCTTTACAGCACACAGACGGACTGGTACAGTACAAATCACGCTTACCCTGCACCATTCAATCAGAATTTCTACATAATTTTAAATCTTGCAGTCGGAGGACATTTTGATGGTGTTGACGGAATATACGGTGACCCACAGACTTTTGCTGACGGAGAAAAGAATTTTCAGATAGATTATGTCCGCGTTTATGAAAAATCAGATTCGGATTTCAAGCCTGCTGAAATAACCTCGCTTCCTCTTGACAGTTATATTGAGGGTGCAGACGCATCTCTTTCCAATATGGACGGATATTCTGTTTTTGATATAAATAATGCAGGTACACTTGAATATGCTGTTCTCGGACTTCTAAATGCACGAAAGTTTGAAGCAGGGAAGAAATATAAAATAGAGTTTGATATTGAATCAACTATCGAAAGAAATATGATATTTACTGTTGAAGATTCTTCATATACACGTTATCTTGACGAAAAGCTTACGATTTCATCGCAAAAGCAGAATTGTTCATTTGATATAGCGTTTGATAATGATATGAAAGCCGATATAAAATTCCAGCTTGGAAATATAGATAACAGCGCCTCAATCGGCAGGCATACCGTAAAAATATCAAATATAAAGCTTATAGCGGAATAATGCATGTTGCTGAAAAAATAGATAGTATTTTCAGAATAAAATCAATGTGTTTGTGAATATGTACGATTGACAAATTCTTACTAAAGTGGTATACTCTTAATGTACAACTGTATTTCACAGACGGACTGTTTACTATTTTTTAGCAGGTGTTTTTTTATGAAATCAAAAACTCAGTTTATGGTTGTTGACTCAGCTGTGCTTCCCGAAGTGTTCGGAAAGGTGCTTGAAGTCAAGAAACTTGTCGCTCATAAAGCAGAAAAAAGCTGTGCTTCTGCTTGTAAACATGTTGGTATATCAAGAAGCGCATATTATAAATATAAAGACAGTGTTTTTATTTATGAAGATGTACTTACACGCAGTATAGTAAATATTTATTTACTGCTTAAGGATAATCCTGGAGTTCTTTCAAGCGTACTGATTTATTTGTATGGTATTAAAGCCAATATCCTTACAGTTAATCAGAGTATTCCGATTGACGGAGTTGCATCTGTCAATATAGCTCTTAAGCTTTCGGATAATCCCGGTGGTGAGGTTTATTCCCTTAATTCATTAAAGGAAATTGAGGGCGTTGTTGAAGTTAAAATACTTTCAGCAGAATGATTTTTACGGAGGAATTATAATAATGTCAAAATTTGCGGTTTTAGGTCATGGTGTCGTAGGTTCAGGTGTAGTTGAGCTTTTCTACAAAAATAAAAACAGTATCCTCAAAAAAGCGGGTACTGATATGGATATAAAGTATATTCTTGATTTAAGAGATTTTCCTGATTCTCCTTATGCAGAAAAGTTTACAAAGGATTTCAATGATATCCTCAATGATGATGAGGTTACTGTTGTTGCAGAATGTATGGGCGGAGTAGAGCCTGCATTCACATTTGTAAAATCATGCCTTGAAAAAGGAAAAAGTGTATGTACTTCAAATAAAGAGCTTGTTGCTGAAAAAGGCGATATACTTCTTTCAATCGCTAAAGAGAAAAACTGCAATTTCTTCTTTGAGGCAAGCGTAGGTGGTGCTATTCCGATTATCAGACCTCTTCATAAGTGCCTTGCAGGTAATGATATAACAGAGGTTGCGGGTATTTTAAACGGTACAACAAACTTCATTCTTACAAAGATGTATAATGATAAAATGTCATTTGAAGATGCATTAAAGCTTGCGCAGGAGCTTGGATATGCTGAAAAAGACCCTACTGCTGACGTAGAGGGACACGATGCATGCAGAAAAATCTGCATTATTTCCTCACTTATTTTCGGAAAGCACGTTTATCCTAAAAATGTATTCACAAAGGGAATTTCAAAGGTAAATCTCGCAGACGTTGCTACTGCTGACAATATGGGCTATGCAGTTAAGCTTATAGCTTCATTCAAGAAGCTTGAAAACGGAAAAATCCTTCCTGCTGTAATGCCTATGCTTATTCCGTTTGAAAATATAATCTCAAAGGTTGACGATGTATTCAATGCTGTTCTTGTAACAGGCGATGGCTTTGACAAGGCTATGTTCTATGGCAGAGGTGCAGGAAAGCTTCCGACTGCAAGTGCTGTAATGGGCGATATAATTGACGCTGCAAAGCATAAGGTTAATGTATTCTCACAGTCATGGGAATCTGCTTCAGATGACAGCTTCATTGAATGTGTTGAAAGCTTTACTGCAAAGTGGTATTTCAGAACTGCTGAAAAGAATATTTCCGAATATGCTGACGGCGAAATTACAGATGCAAACGGCGAAACAGCATTTATTTCAAAGGAAATGACATTTGCACAGGCTAAGGCTCTTGAAGAAAAGCTTTCAGCTTCAGCAGTTATTCCTGTTCTTGCATAAGTTAATAGAGATAAAAAATGGTATCGGAAATTCCGATACCATTATTTTTTATCAGTTTACTGAATTAATGCTAATAACTTCAACGGAATTTATATTATATCCGTTTTCTGTTTTGCGGAGCTTGAATTTAGTAACTTTAGCGTAAACCTCAGTATATTTTGTTTTTTCAGCCATCCATGAAGGAGTTTCCTGAATATATTTTACCTCTACTGTGTGGATATCTCCGTTTTTGGAAATAGCGGAAATATACGGCTTGTATGAGAAAATAACAGGATTTACAGGGATGTTGTAAGATTTTGAATCAGCATTGTAATAGAATTTTACATCGCCCGAACCTACTGTTTTATGTTCAATCTGTGGTATGTCACTTCCAAAAAGGTCGGTTGCATATTTTTCAATATCAACAGCAGGAACGCTTACCATATCAAGCGTATGCTCGTATTTTTCAATGTCATCAGAGATTACAAATGACCATACAGAAGCGTTTATAATCTGCTCTGATGAAAGCTCAGACGGAGAGCTGAAAGCGTCAATATCCATTATAACAGCAGGGTAAACTGTGTTGATGTATTCGCTTTTTTTATCCTCGCCTGATGTGAATTTCTGAGCAAACTTAATACCCTCACCGACAGAGAATGTAAATCCGATAACTGCGAAAACAAAAAGCAGAACACCGATAACGGAGTAAAAATGCTTTTTAAATTTACTTTTTCCCGAAACTGAAATATCAATATCATCAGCCTCAGACTTTGATTTTTTTATATCGGATATTTCTTCGGGATTTTCATTGAGTACATTTTCAAGGAAAGCAATAACAGGATTTTTTGCTTTTGGCGGTTCAATGTTTATATTGATTTCTTCTGTAGCTTTTTCTTCTGTTTCGGATTCAGTTTCCGATTGTACAGCTTCGGATATATCGGTATATGAATTGTCAGTTATACCAGATGAAACAG
>JAFWWU010000024.1 GCA_017523285.1 Ruminococcus sp. | reverse complement strand
GAGAAAGGTGATGCATTTACACTCAAAGCAGAAAATGTATACGAAAAATACGCTTCTCACCTTACAAATAACGGCAACACAGCTGTAATCAAAGCTGAAAACAAAATGAAGAGTATGTTCGGTCTTGAAAAAAGCATCACAAGCTCTGGCACATATACATTAACAGTACCGGAAAAAATTTATGATGAAATCAACTGCACATTATCATTCTGTGATACAAATATCTCAGCTCTTAAAGCAGATAAAATGTTTATTGACGCTTCATTTTCTGACATTGATTGTTCAACATTTGAAGTTTATAATAATCTGAAGCTTGACACTTCATTCAGCGATTTTGATATTTCCCTCGAAAATGAAGAAATCGAGGAAGTCTATATTGATAATTCATTCGGCGACTTCGACTTCAATGCTGATATAATTACAGATTTTGCTGAAATAGACAATTCATTCGGTGACTGCACAATAAGCCTTAAAGAAGGCAACTACAATGTTATTTCAGATTCATCATTCGGAGATATAAGCTCTGATGTAAGTACGGAATTTAATTCTGATACCAAAACCGTAAATATCAAAGTAGATAATTCTTTCGGAAGTATTGATATTACGACTGAACGATAAAAATTCTGAAATTTAATGGTGATTATCAATGAATATAATAATTTATGGTTCTCAGTACGGAAGTGCCGAGAAATATGCAAAAGAACTGGCAAAAACAACAAAATTCGATTGTAAATCGTATGAAGATATAAAACACCTTGATGATTATGATACTATTATATACATCGGCGCATTATATGCCGGCGGTGCTTTAGGCATGAAAAAAACTTTCAAAAATTTAATAAATATCAAAAACAAAAAAATTATTATAGTGACTGTCGGTTTGGCTGATACAACTGACAAAGCATACACAGATGTAATAAAAAGCGGACTGAAAAAACAATTATCAGATGAAGTATATAATACTGTACACATTTTTCATCTAAGAGGCGAAATAGACTATTCCAAGCTTAATTTCAAACACAAAACAATGATGCATCTGCTATACAAACAAGTTGTAAAATTACCTGATGAAAAAAAGACTGCTGACGATATAGCAATGATTGAAACCTATAATAAACATGTTAGCTTTATTGATTATAACAGCTTAAAACCAATAATCCAATGCATATAATAATCTTAGGTTAATTTAAGGCAACAAAAAATTAAAAATCCTCTTCTGACCAGAATCAGAAGAGGATTTAATTATTTGCCTATGCTTGCGAAAATATCATCAACGATTTCCTTTTTAGGCGGCTTAGTAAAGCAGCTTACTACAGGAACAATTATGAGTGATAAAAGCATTGAAATAACACCTGCATTAATAGGTGAAAGGATATTGAATGGAAGCTCAAGCGCCTTGATATCAGCAACAAGACCATTAAAGCATTCAAAACCAAAGCCGAATAATACCATGTGTGTAACTGTAAGACCGATACCTACCGCAAAGCTTGCCCAGCAAGCAGCAGATGTTGTCTTTTTAGAGAATAATCCGAAGAGGTAAGGTCCTAAGAATGCACCTGAAAGTCCGCCCCATGAATAAGACATAAGAGTTGAAATTGAAGCATTCTTATTGCATGCAATTACAACTGAAATAACAAGAAATACAGCAATGAGAATTCTTAATATAAGCATTTCTCTCTTTTCATTCATATTCTTTGTTCTTGGCTTGATAAGGTCAATTGTAAGAGTTGAGCTTGAAGTAAGAACAAGTGCTGAAAGAGTTGAAAGTGAAGCTGAAAGAACAAGCACAACTACAAGTCCGATAAGAAGATCTGGGAGAGCCTTATCAAGAAGTGCAGGCACCATATCATCAAATATAGGCTTGCCATTTACTGTACCAATCAATGTTTTGCCCTTTTCGCCTGTAACTGAGCAGTAGAGTCTTACGAAACCGCCCATAAAATATGAGCCGCCTGCAACAACGAGAGCAAATATTGTAGAAATGATAGCACCCTTTGCAATCTGCTTTTCATCCTTGATAGCATAGAATTTCTGTACCATCTGAGGAAGTCCCCATGTACCGAGAGATGTAAGCAATACTACTCCGAGGAGATTCAACGGGTCAGGTCCGAATGTTGAGTCGAGATTTTTTGTACTCTCAATTTCGCCGAGTTCCTTTACAGCTTCAGTAAAGCCGCCTGCGCCTGATAATGTAAAGCCTACAACAGCAATAATACCGACAAGCATTATAATTCCCTGAACAAAGTCGTTTATAGCAGTTGCTGTATATCCGCCGAGAACAACGTAAATCGCTGACATAACAGCCATTGCAATTATTATGTAGTAATATCCGTTTTCGCCGAGGTCAAACGCCATTCCGAAAAGTCTTGAAAGTCCGTTATAAACTGAAGCGGTATAAGGAATAAGGAAAACGAATACAATAACCGCAGATACAAGCTTTAAGCTCTGAGAATTAAAACGGTTTTCAAAAAATTCAGGCATTGTTTTTGCACCGATATGATTTGAAATAATTCTTGTTCTCTTACCTAAGATAAGCCATGGCAAAAGACTTCCTATAACAGCGTTTCCTATACCTATCCAGGTAGCAGAAACACCGTAATTCCATCCGAACTGTCCCGAATAGCCGATAAATACAACCGCTGAAAAATATGAAGTTCCGTAAGCAAAGGCTGTTAGCCATGAGCCTACATTTCTTCCGCCGAGAACGAAGTCATTTACAGACTTTGTTTTTCTTGAGGTGTAAACACCTATTCCAAGCATTATAAGCACATAAATTATCAATATAATTATTGTACTGACATCTGTTTTCATATATATTCTCCTTTGTTAATCATTTAAAGCACCAACGCTTTAAATCAATAAAGTTATTATCAACATTTTAAAGTATACCATATATCGACATTTTTGTCAAGCAGATTTTTACAAAAAAATATTAACGCTTTAAAATCTGCATTTATATAAAGTTAACCCCCGAATCTGTAAATAAATTCGGGGATTGCATACAATAGTATTTATATTATTGAGTCATCGGAATTATGTTGTTTTGATAATACCTTTTCCTTATCAATGCAATAGCATAATTCACCGTGGGGCAACACGTTTTCTCTTCGGAAGCGTTCAACATTATCCGTTATCTGCATTGCCGATTTTTCCAGAACTCTGCCTGATTTGGTGTTCTCATTTCTATGGTACGCTTCAAGCTTAACAAAATCAGTATTGTGGAATGTAAAATCAATCAACGCAGATAATGCTTCACCTGCATACCCATTCCCCCAATAAGCTTCACCGATACAATACTCTATCTCGGCTGTTTTGCAATCCGAATATACTCTGCAAAACGCAATCTGTCCGATGTTTTTATTACTTGACTTTTCAATAATAGCCCAACGATAATAATCAGTTTTGCTATAATTATTGATATATTCCGACAAAAGCGTTTGTACCTGTGAAAAAGTGGTATAAACAGGCTCTCCATATTCAAGCTGTACTTTCGGATTTGCTATCCAGTTTTCAAGCATATCTTCGCAGTCTTCTTGTACAAAAGGTCTGCAAATAAGCCGCTTTGTTTCAAATGGCTGTGTTCCAACGTGATTCATATTAGCCTCGTTTCATTTTCTATTTATTTTTTTCATACTCACTTCTGAGAATAGAAAAATAAAGTCTGCCGATATATTCATTATTCATATAAAAATAATCACGCAATGTTCCCTCGTATGTAAAGCCGCATTTTTCTATTACTCGCTTTGAGGGTTTATTGATAGTTTTCGTGCAAATCTGCACCTTATGAAGATTAATTTTATCAAATCCGTATGCTATGACAGCTTTTGTTGCTTCGGTTGCATAACCTCTGCACTGAAATTCCGAGCCTATGCAATATTCTATTTCAGCAAAATGATTTTTACTGTCAACAAGAAAATACGCAATCTGCCCGATACATTCTCCGCACTCCTTGTCAATTACTGCCCAGCGGTAATAATCATTTTTCTCGTATGAGCCTATATATTTATCAAGCAGTTCCTTTACCGCTTCCTTAGTTGTATATACAGGTTCTGAATAGAGCGACTGGATTTTTTCATCTGCAACCCAGTATTTAAGCATTGCTTCATCATCTGTATACTCAAATCTGCGGAGTATAAGTCTTTCTGTTTCAATTGTTTCAGTTCCGATATGTGTAAGCATTATTGTTTCCTCCTGTTAGTTAATACAATTATTATATCACACCCATCTGCAAAATTCAATAAAAAATCAGCCTTTTATACGGCAAATCACCATTTATTGACAACGCACCACGAAAATGATATAATATTTATGTTACTTTTCAACTCACATATAAACTGTAAACTTAAAAAGGGGAAACAATATGAAAAGAATCGTTACAATTCAGGACATTTCCTGCTTTGGAAAATGCTCTCTGACAGTAGCTCTGCCTGTTATATCCGCTATGGGAATTGAAACAGCTATAATTCCGACTGCTGTTCTTTCAACTCATACGGGCGGCTTTAAGGATTTTACTTTCCGTGACCTTACTTCTGATATAACACCTATTGCAAATCACTGGAAAAGCTTTGAACTTAAATTCAACGGGATTTATACAGGTTATTTAGGATCAAAGGAGCAAATCAATATTGTTTCCGACTTTTTTGACAGCTTTAAAGAGTCCGATACTAAAATAATTGTTGACCCTGTTCTCGGAGATAACGGAAGATTTTATACCGGATTTGATACAGATTACGCAATCGAAATGAAAAAGCTTGCAGGAAAAGCTGATATAATTGTACCTAATCTCACAGAAACAGCCTTTCTGCTTAATATTCCATATAAAGAATCCTACACTGAAAAAGAAGTTGAAGCTCTGCTTGTACGCCTTTGTGAGCTTGGATGTTCTACCGCTGTTATTACGGGAATACGCTATCAGAACAAATTACAGGGTGCTGTTGCATACGATTCAAAATCAGGTAGATTCTATTCTTCATTCGCAAAGCATATCGACAGGTCTTTTCATGGTACGGGAGATATTTTTTCAAGTGTTCTTTCGGGTGCTTCAATGCTTACCGATGATTTTCAGGAGGCTCTCGATACAGCCGTTCAGTTTGTATATAAATGTATGGAGGCTACTCTTCCGATTATGGATGAGCATTATTACGGTGCGGCATTTGAGCTTTGTCTTGGCGAGCTTAATTCTACTGCGAAAAAATTACAGGTATAAAAAACAGTCCTTGAAGCTTCAATTCTTCAAGGACTCTTTTGTTATATTCAATCCGCATTCATTTCCTCATTTATGCTTTCTAATATATCTTCTCTGTTAAGCCAAAAACGTTCGAATTCGAGATTGTAAAAATCTTCATCATTTGTATTATTTTTCATTTCTATTTTAACGCCGTCGCCAACTATGTATACATTAATTTCTTTGTCTGAAAAATCATCTGAATGTTCTTTAAGATAATTTTCTACGTCTTCTTTTAATATCATTACTTCTTCTTTTATTTCCTCAAACTCCTCATCAGTTGTTCTGCAATAAATAAACACTTGGTCGGTGAATATATCAGGTCCGTATTTGGGTTTTATCCGCATAACCATCAAATGGTCGTAATCACTTATTTTACCATTGAAGTATTCTTGCATTTCATACCTTGATGAATGAAGGTATGAAACGTGAGATGCATAGAATATTAAGAACAGAATAGTGATGTTTCTTATCACAAATTTAATAAATAAGAGAATTGTAATTGTTAATAATTTGAGAGCTTTTTTAAAAATGCTTTTTTGTTTTTTAGTAACCATAATTATCCTCATTTATGCTTTCTAATATATTTTCGTGGTTAAGCCAAAAACATTCAAATTCGAGATTGTAAAAATCTTCATCATTTATATTATTTTTCATTTCTATTTCAACGTCATTGCCAGCTATGTACACCCTAATTTCCTTGCCTGAAAAATCATCAGAATGTTCTTTAAGATAGTTTTCAATATCTTTTTTTAATATCATTGCGTCTTCTTTTATTTCTTCATACTCTCTATCACGCGGTC